>JAKORA010000198.1 GCA_029778075.1 Bacillota bacterium
CCATTAACCTCGAACTGTCACGTTCTTTCAGGGGCTCCTGCGCAATCAGCTCTGGTGGCAGATAATAAGAAAAACTTTCTGTTTTGATTTTGCCCTTGGTCTGCATATTCACCTTTTCTAGTAGCTGGTTTCGATCACGGTCCCCGGATAATAAAAGGAAAGGATCTCTTTGTATTCCTGTCCAACCCGGGAACGATTGTAGGCACCATTTTGACTAAGGCCAACCCCGTGTCCCGAACCGTGACCTTCAAAGATCAAAGCCGCGTAAGGGACGGTGCTTTTTACCCCCTCTCCCAGGACGGAAAAAGTTTCCCCGATAAGCATTCTTTTCCTAGTATGCCCACTCAGCGCCCATTTTCCTTCCAACTCCGGGAAGCATGCTTTGCTTTCCACCCCGTTGGCACAGGAGGCTATCCAGACGCGGGGCTCCGCTTCGCTGCGAATTGTATAAAGCAGGCTGGCTAAGTCGAAAACGTTACGGGACTCCTCCTTTAACAAGGAAACGGTATTTCCCCCCGCACCACGGATATATAGCTCCTGTACCCTTCCGCTGGGAGAAACAGCGGCAATATCCACCTGCTCGACTGTTCCGGGGCTTTTAAACCCGCTGCCGGCCAGCAGCGCCCCTACCGAGCGGAGGGGCACATCCTTTTTCCAATCGGCGTAGCGGTGCTTGACAAAATTGCTAAGCCCCAGCGGATTGTTCGGATCGTCATAGGGATCCGCCACAGAATCATAGTACGGATAGGAGCCTGTCCACACATTCTGGGGAACTTCTGTAAACCCGCCGTTGGAGGCATGATAATATGCGGATATAGGCACACCGTTATAGGTCAATATTTCTCCCCTCGTCTCGCGTAAAGCCCTGTCGGTGTTCTCCGTCTCGCAGCTTTTCCCGCCGTACTGCTGGCAGTGCTTCATATCGCAAAGTTGAAAGCGGGGGTGTCGCGGCCGGCTTTGGTAGTAAAGGGTATAGGTCCTGCTGGCGACAGCCTGGGCTTTTAGCGCCTCCATGCCTCCGTAATTCCCCCATGAGGAGGAGACTTCACGGGGCAGAACACCCCGGAGATAGGATTCCAGATCCAGTATGTTTACCGCCTTCAGGCTGTTCCCCTCCAGGAATATTTCCAGCGTTCCACGGTATTCCAGGCCGGAGCGCGCATTGTGGAGCTGGAAAAACTGTTCAGCCGGCTGTGACGACAGAGGCTTAAGGTACAGCGGCCCGCTAAAAACGCCCCGGTTGTTATCCTGGCTGTCCTGGACTTGAATATTTCCATTTATTGCAACCAGCTTGTATCTTCCTTGGGGCAGGGGTAGCGGTGAACCCTCGGCCATGTTTATCAGGCAATATCCGCTGTCAAAGGAAAGCTCCACATAGCTGTGCAAAAGGCTTATTCCCACTTTTACCTCGGGAGGGGCGGCAGATGAAACCGTTACCCCGGCAAAGAAATGCGGCAAAATAAAGGCTAATATTAATAAAAGGGATACACATTTCTTTGGTTGACCACGTTGAAAATTTATCATCACGGCACCTCGTTAAAATTAGTTGGAAGTCATACCTTAGCGCACATTTTGCCCTTACAGTTTAGTTGCCGTTACTGCCTAGCGGCGAAACAGGCTAAAGATCAGAGTTAGGATAATGCTAATAATGATCATTGTGGTAATGGGAAAATATACGGTCAGGTTTTCCCTGCGTATGATGATGTCGCCGGGAAGCCGCCCCAGCCCGATACGGCCCCCTAAAAGAAAAACCACACCCACCAGGGCAATAATCCCGCCAATACCCAGCAGTATTTTTCCAATCTGATCCGGAGTAAACAAAAAAGTCACCTCGCCTTTTAGATATCGTCAGGCCGGCGCTTGGTTTTCCGTTTTCCGGCGCTGTAACGTTCTTTTTCGCTGTAAATGCAACCGCAGTATCCCTGCATATAAAGCCCTTTCTGCCTGGCCTGGGCCATGCTTTCCCGGAAACCCGGCCGCAGGTCTTTATAAACAAAGTGCAAACCATACTCCCCGGCTATCTTTTCCCCCAGGTCTTTAAGCAGGTCATGTTTCTGGTAAGGGCTGATGAGCAAAGTCGTGGAAATGTTCTCGATCCCTTTTTCCCGGGCTTTGCGAGCTGTCTCTTCCAGGCGCATCCGGTAGCATAGCGGGCAGCGCTCCTCTTCATGGTTGACTACCATACGGAGATACTCTTCCATCGGGTAGCTCTGATCAATAATAATCTCCCTTCCTTCCTGACTGGCCAGCGAGCGGAGCGCCTCCAGCCGTCTGATGAATTCCCTGTAAGGATGAATGTTGGGGTTGAAAAAGTAACCACAAAGATTAAAGCCGCTTTTCTCCAGCTCCTGCCAGCTATAAATACTGCAGGGTCCACAGCAGATATGCAGCAGGAGATTTTTTGTTTTCATACCTTTTCCGCCCTTGCTTTAAAATATGCGCCTGCTGGCGCCAAAGACCGTCTCATCCCGGGCAACTTAAGTTAAATGCCGTGCAGGCCGATTTTTAAATGCTCGTAAACTTTTTCCGTGACAATTCTTCCCCTGGGGGTTCGTTTCAAGAAGCCTATTTTCATCAGGTAGGGCTCATAAACCTCTTCTATCGTCCCTGCATCTTCATTAATGGCGGCAGCAATGGTCTCCACGCCTACCGGGCCGCCGCCAAACTTGTTGATGATCGTATCGAGCAAAAGGTAGTCCGTACGATCCAGCCCAATCCTGTCAACATCCAGCATATGAAGGGCTTGCTGGGCGACTTCGGGGGTAATAGAGCCTCCTGCTCTTACCTGTGAGTAGTCCCTGACCCTTTTCAATAGCCTGTTGGCGATCCGGGGCGTTCCCCTGGAGGCCCGGGCGATGGCCTCGGCTCCCTGGGGCAATATCTCCACCCCCATCAACTGCGCCGAGCGGGTAATTATCTCACAGAGGGCTGCTGTTGAATAAAATTCGACCCTTTCCACAATGCCAAAGCGATCCCTCAGCGGGGAAGAAATAAGGCCAGCCCGGGTAGTGGCCCCGATAAGGGTAAAGGGAGAGAGCTCCAGTCTCAGCGACCGTGCGCTGGGCCCCTTGCCGATAATAATATCCAGGGCGCAATCTTCCATCGCAGGATACAGTATTTCCTCCACGCTGCGGTTTAGGCGGTGAATTTCGTCAATAAAGAGAATATCACGGGGAGATAGGTTGGTCAAAATGGCGGCCAGATCGCCGGCTCTTTCCACTGCCGGGCCGGAGGTGATCCTGATGTTAACGCCCATTTCTCTGGCAATGATAAAAGCCAGTGTTGTTTTTCCCAGGCCAGGCGGGCCGTGCAGGAGAACATGATCCAGGGGCTCTCCCCGCTCTTTGGCGGCCGTAATATAGATGCTCAGCTTCTCTTTCAGGTTTTCCTGACCGATAAATTCATTGAGACAGGAAGGACGAAGCTTGTTCTCGTAAGGAAGCTCATCCCCGGTCAAGCGCGAAGAGACGATTCTATCTTCCATCAACAATATCCTCCCTATTTTTTGGCCAGAAAAGCAAGTGCTTGTTTAAATAGCTCTTCCAGATTGGAATATTTTTCGCCATCAATACTCTTTTGAGCCGCAGCTATCTCCCGGTGCGAATAGCCCAGGGAGAGCAAGGCCTGTTGCACATCATCCCAGTAATTTTCCGATCGCTCTTCACCGGCAGCGGGAGAGGCCGGTTCCGCTGCCTGACTCCGGCTTACCTTATCCTTTAGCTCATATATAAGCCGTTTGGCCGTCTTACTGCCGATACCGGGAATACAGGTAAGGGCGGCGAAATCTTCGAGCAGTATAGCCCTGGAGAGCTGGGCAAGAGAGAGATGGCCCAGCAGGGAGAGAGCTGCTTTGGGGCCGATTCCTGAGACTCCGGTCAGCATTTTAAAGAAATCCCTTTCTTTTTCTCCCGGAAATCCGTACAGCACCGGCTCGTCATCCTTGATCTGCAGAGAAGTATATATTTTTATCGTGCTTCCAGGATTAGGCATTTGAAAATAAAATGAGGCCGGGATGAAAATATAGAATCCCAGGCCCATGGCCTCGACAACAGCATGCTGCGGTGAGCACTCGACAAGCGTTCCCTGTAAATAGTAAAGCATTTTATGCACCACACTAATCAGAGATTGGACGCTGGATGCCGGCAGGCAAAATCGCAATCCCCGGTGATTATGCAAACTCCCTATCCCGTTAAGAGCGCTTGCTGTCTACCAGCTGCCGCCACTTTTCTGACTGCAGGTGGCAGAGAGCCACTGCCAGAGCGTCTGCAGTATCGTCAGGCCTTGGTATTTCGGGAAGTTTCAGTAAAAGACAGACCATCTGCTGCACCTGTTTTTTCCCTGCCCGGCCGTAACCGGTCACGGCTTGTTTTACCTGCAGGGGTGTATATTCAAATACGGGAAGCTCTGTTTCTGCTGCAGCCGTAAAGACTGCTCCCCGGGCTTCCCCCACCTGCAGAGCTGTGCGTATATTTCTACAGAAAAACAGCCTCTCCATGGCCAGAACGTCAGGGGAAAAACGGGAAATTAGTTGCTTAACACTTCTGAAGATAATTAACAGACGATGCGGCAAAGCAAGGCCTGCCGGTGTGCTTATATATCCATAGTCTACGGCCCCGCATGCTTCTCCGTTTTTCTCCACAAGTCCGTATCCTACTGTGGCCAGGCCGGGATCGATCCCCAGAACTCTCATGGTATAATTCTTCCCCTTGCTGAAAATCAGGTGCAAGAGCACATGAGCTACGTTCTGGCATCTATTCTACACCGTTATACTTTTTACCTGCTTAATTGTTTAAAAAAGTCCCTCAAGAGGTGAAGTTTTCCAGCAGATTATTCATTTCTTCCTCCGTAGAAAAAGGTACCCCCCGTATTAATTCGTCATAATAGACTTCTTTTACGGGATAAGGGAGGATTTTCTCCAGGCTCATCGTGCCGGCACTGTCCCGGGCGAATATGGCTATCTGACCGTTTTGCACCCCCAAAAAAAGCTGGATCTCTGTCTTTTCCATCGTGCTTCCCCCGGCTTCTTTTCCCGCTTTTTCCTCCTGCGGAGAAGCATTTTGCTCTGTCGGAACCGGGTGTGTCAATTTATCCCTCTTTCCGTTCAGCCCGGAAAATGAATAGGCTGCAAATAAAAAAAGAAAAACCAGTAATAAATAACCCCCATAGCGCAGGTATCTACCATGTTTTTCTTTCACAGGGATCCCTCCTGGGAAAAAGATTATTATATTTTCCCCGGAAAGGCCCGCTCTTACTCTCATTTTTTACAGAGACTGCATTATTTCCTCCGGTATATCGAAGTTTGCATAAACGTTCTGGACATCATCATGTTCTTCCAGGGCTTCCAGAAGATTGAGGACCTTGCCGGCCTCTTCCGGATCCTCAATACGGACAGTGGTCGCCGGAACCATGGTAATTTCCGCAGTACTAAAATTTATGTTCTGCTCTGTAAATTTTTCTTTCAGGGTTTCAAAATCTTCAGGCGGAGTTATAATAATATAGCTGCCGTCTTCCTCTTTAAAATCTTCAGCGCCGGCTTCCAGGGCAAGTGACATAAGGTCATCCTCGGAGGGCAGCCCCTCCTTTTTATCAATAGTAAAGTAACCTTTGCGGTTAAACATCCAAGCAACGCAGCCCGATTCGCCCATGCTTCCTCCCCGGCGGGAAAAAATGTGCCTTATTTCCGCTGCTGTCCTGTTGCGGTTATCAGTCATTATTTCCAGCAGCACGGCCACCCCTCCGGGACCGTACCCCTCATAGCTTATTTGTTCCAGGGAGACGCTTTCCCCTTCCCCGCAGCCCTTCTGAATAGCGCGGTTGATATTGTCACTGGGCATATTTGCTTCCCGGGCTTTTTGCACTGCCAGACGCAGGCGGAAATTTGCGTTCAAATCCCCTCCGCCTTCTCTGGCAGCCACCATAATTTCACGGGCAAGTTTAGTAAACACTTTACCTTTCTGAGCGTCTACACGTGCTTTGCGGTGCTTTACATTGGCCCATTTGGAATGGCCTGCCATCATAATCACCCCTATTCATAACGTTGTAATAATATCACCGATCCCTCATCCGCCTATCTGTGTCATAGAGCGTTTCCCCTCAAACTGCATGACGCGATCAACAGGATTGGTGGCAACTTTTTGGGGATCGGGTTTTATCTGTAAAGCTTCATAGAACTTTGCTTTTAGCTGTTCTTTGTCGGAAAAATACGGACGGAGGTCAATTTCTGCTTCGGAAAATAAACACGGTTTGATTTTACCGTCAGATGTCACCCTTAAGCGGTTGCAACGGTCACAGAAATGCCTGCTGAGGGGTGAAATAAGGCCTATTTTACCTGTTGCTCCCTTCATTCGGACATATTGTGCCGGCCCGCCGCCGTGTTCCCCTTCCACGGGGACAACTGGGGCAATTCTTTCAGCTACTTCCAAAACTTTCTCCAGGGGCAGGAAAAAATTGGACCATTTCTTTTGTCCTTGAGTAGGCATGTATTCAATAAAACGAACGTCCAGGTCCTGGTCTATGGTCATACGGACAAACTTCTCAATTTCATGGTCGTTGATCCCCTTTAAAAGGACAACGTTTATTTTTACAGGGGTCAGACCAGCCTGCAGGGATTTTTCAATTCCCTTTAAAGTACTGTGGAGCTTGCCGCCGTTAGTTATCTGCCGAAAATTGGCTTCATCCAGGGAATCCAGGCTTATATTTACCCTCTTTAGCCCTGCTTCTGCCAGTTTAAAGGCAATCTTTTCCAGCAAAATGCCGTTGGTTGTAAGAGAAAGGTCCTTTAGTCCAGGAAGCGCGGCCAGACCGCCGGTAATTTCAAGGATATCAGGCCTCACCAGAGGTTCGCCGCCTGTAAGGCGGATTCTTGTAATGCCAAGCTCCACGGCAACCTGTCCTATAGTTAAACAGTCTTCAATCGTCAAAAGATCTTTTCCTGTTTCCCTTTCCCTGCTACATTCCCCGGGGTGAGAGCGACAGTAAAAACAGCTTAAATTGCACTGTTCTGTGACAGAAAGCCTGAGATAAGTGATTTCCCTGCCAAACGGGTCTTTAAATTTAGACGACAGTTGAGACACCCCCCTGGGCAACTTCTTTTCCAATATTTTAACACGGAACTCTTTTTTGGGGGTTATAAATTTTTTTAGCCTTTAAATAATCTTCCCTGGTATTGATATTGTAAAAGGACAGTGCCTGCGGATCAAAAAGCCTCACTGTATCCTCCCCAATTTCTTTAACGCACAGTTCGGAATAAAGATCGAAAATCTTGAGCTTGTTGTTCGCCAGCTGACGGTTGATTGTCTCCAGGGCTGTCTTGTTGTAAAAGGCAAAAAGTGGCTCGTAATAAGAACCAATACGTGGAACGACAACATCAAAGTCTTCAGCAAAACGGGACATATAATTAATCAGTGGTAAGGCCGGAAAAGGCATATCACAGGCAATCACAAAGCAAGCGGAGTGGCTGGAAAGGGTTAAACCGGCCTGGATACCTCTCAAAGCGTTTTTGCGACAACCATCAATAAGATCGGTCGTCACCCGGGCCGGTAAATAGGAAAACTCTTCCACGCGATCCGTAACCACAATTATCTCTTTAAAAAGACCATTAAGTTTCTCAAACACTAGATCGATGAGGTTCCGCCCTTCCAGTTTTAAAAAGGCCTTGTTAGTTCCCATCCGTTTGCTGTCTCCGCCGGCCAAAACAACGGCGGAAAAAGGAAGTTTCCGCACTGTTTGTTTCCTTTCTTAATCCTCTGAAGTGATCTTTATGAAGTGACTTCTTGTGAAATGACTTCTTGCACTTTTGCCCGTTTCCGCTCCGTCAAACGGACAAGCAGCAGGCCTATCTCGTAAAGGACCACCAGGGGTATGATCATCAGTATCTGGGAAAAAACATCCGGCGGGGTAATAACCGCCGCTATTATAGAAATAATTAGTACTGCGTATTTGCGGTTGGCCCGCAAAAAACCCGAAGAGATAAGAGACAGGCGGCCTAAAAACCAGAAAACAAGCGGTACCTGGAAAACTAGGCCAAAAGCCACGAGGAAAGAGGTCACGAATGAAATATATTGGCTTATCGTAAACAAAGGGTCAAGCCCTTCCCTGGCAAAACCGAGAAAGAAAGTCAAAGCATAGGGAAAGGCAACAAAATATCCGAAAGAGATTCCCAGGAAAAAAAGGATAATCATGGAAATCAGCAGGGAAACAACGGACTTCTTCTCCGTCTCCCGCAAAGCCGGCATAATAAAGGCAAGTATCTGGTAAAGAGTAAAGGGCAGCGTTATTATGGCACCGGCAGTAAAAGCCAGCCTCATTTGTGACATTAAGGCTTCTGCGGGTGTGGTATATATGAGTTCAAGGCCGTCAGCATGTGCCGTCAAAAAATCAAGTATCTGGCTTACAAAAGTAAAGCAAATAACCGCTGCTGCCACAATTACAACAGCTACTGCTATAAGTCTTTTGCGCAGTTCATCAAGATGTTCAAAAAAAGACATCTCCGCTTCGGCACTTTTCTTCTGGACGGCCATATTGTTCCCCCTTAACCTTACAATAACTCCCTTATGCTTTTTTCACTTCATTATTGTTGGTATCTTGATCTTTTCCACTAAGGGCATGTTTATAGTTTCTGATTGTTTCACCTACAGCCCTGCTTAATCCAGGTAATTTGCCCGGCCCAAAAATAATCAGGACAATTCCAATGATCAGGGCAACCTCCATCCATCCCAGCCTTCCGAACAGCATCAAAGGATCCCTCCCCTTACTTTAATTACCGGTTGTGGAGAGAAAGAAATAGAGGTTAGGCTTTCTGCTCTTCCGCCTGCACAACCTGTTCTGCAGCAGACTTGGCTTCCGCGGAAGGCTTGGCTTTTTCTTTCTTCTCTTCTTCATTCTTTTCTTCATTCAGATCAATATTCCGCTGAATTTCTGAGGTCGCCTTCCTGAACTCCCTCAGGCCGCTGCCGATAGCACGTCCGATTTCCGGTAATTTACGCGGGCCAAAAATAATCAGGGCAATGGCAAGGATTAAAATCAGTTCCGGTATTCCGATTCTTCCAAACATTTTGCAACCCACCTCGCTAGATATTGTCTTATTGAAATGATTGATACTTTAATTATCTCTTTTTATATCAATTAAGTCAACCGTTTTTCTTTGGAAACGGGCGGACAGGGTTGGTGCCAGTCCCAAGTTCCGCCCTGAAAAAACCAGAGGCACTGATTAAAATCAGTGCCTCTAAATTAGGATCCGGCAGGGACCTACTCTCCCAGGGGCTCCCGCCCCAAGTACCATCGGCGCTGGAGGGCTTAACTGCCGTGTTCGGAATGGGAACGGG
>JAKORA010000199.1 GCA_029778075.1 Bacillota bacterium
ATTTGTCAGGAGTGACAATAAAGGGAAACATCCACATCTTGGCGTCGGTTACCGGAGCTTGGACCCCGCAGATGTCACATTGATTTTCTACTTTGCTGAAATGAAGCTCCAGTCTGGGACGGGGTGGAGAAAGGGGATATTCCTTACCATCAACCTTCTTTTTGGACGGAGAGTCCACAATCTTGATAAAATAAGAAGCGGGATAATCCCAGTTTACTTTGTCATAGTTCTTTAATTCCCCGGTAGATTCATCAAAATACTGGGCCACGTTACCCGTTTTTTGCAGGAGACGTTCTTGCAGCAATGCCAGGATGTCGTCAAGGGTATATGTTCCCTGGCCCAACTTATTAACCAGATATACCAGACCGTTGTCAATCCAAAAGTTTCCCGTGGATTGCTGCAGGTCCAACTGCACTGGTATATTGACTTGTTGCAGCGGTTTTTTCAATTGCCTTGAAGGTGCCCTTTTTTGAGCCATCCAACCACCTCCTTCTTCTTTTCTAATACTCTAAATACTTTTAGCAAATAACGTAGCTTTTGTCTAAACATGAAGCTAATATTTTGAATAGTAGCTTTTTACTATATCACCCTCTTCCCTTCTCGATAGCTTCTGAATAACTTTGATTTCCGACAATTTCTTATTTTATAGTCTTTAATTCGTCAATAATTTCTGAATTCCTTCTTACTTCCTTTTTTGCTATAAAGTTCCTATAAGATTCCTTATTTTTCTTTGTAAAATTTTTCTTTTATTATACAAAAAAGAAGGGACGAATTATGTCCATTTCTAAATTTTAAGCCCACTTTTAATACTTACCTAGGGCTCGTTATTATATGGCCTTTTTCCTTTGTTTCTAATGCATTTTATACTTTATGAGAGTTACAATGAAGATAAAACCGGCTATGCCTACCACCGGATAGACTGTAGCCACTATTTGCGAAAAGCCCAACTGCCCGGCGTAGAGGGAGCAGGCAGCGGCAAACAGCGTGAAGGGCTTGAACCAGCGACTATCCTCGGTTACCAGGCGGGAAACAAAACCATAAAGGCTGCTAATCGCCGTTGTATAGACTTCGGCAATCAAGACAAAGGTATAAAGCAACCTTATAGCTGGGGATACCCTTCCGGCAGCTACCAGCATGGGAATTTCAAAACCGATAACCTCTGGAGCAGTTGCCAGAATCGTGAGTAGTATCAACAGGGCGGAGGCACCCAACCCCAGCGCTCCCCCAAAGGCTCCTTTTTTCAATGTTTGGGGATCGGTCAAAGTGCCCATGGGTGCCAGGATAGGGATAGAGAGAGTAAGGTTATAGGAGGCATAGGCCAGCCCGGACAAGTACCAGCCGGGCAGTGTCGCGCTTTCCGAGGATGACCATGTTAAATTCACAGAAGAGGAAAAAAGTATATAGAACCCCACCCCCAACACTGCGGCAAGTAAAAAGGGGGTTACAAAACTAATAGCATCGATTACCCTGCCCAGGCCCGATATAACTGTCGCCCCGGAAAGAGCTGCCATGAGGGCCAGGCCGGTAAAAAGCGGCAGTCCGAACTCCTGTTCAAAGACGGCACCTGTGCCGGCGACCATGGCCACCAGGATACCAAAGAGGAAAAATGTAATGACAAAATCAATCAAGGGGCCGAGCCAGCGGCCGCCAACTGCATCAACAACCTCCCTGTAAGAGCTGCCCTTGATGCTGTAAGCGATAAGCATAACCCTGGCTCCCAAAAAACCAAAAAGAAATGCTGCCAGGGATACCCCGGCGGCTCCCCACAGTCCAAAGTAGCCAAAAAACTGCAGTATTTCCTGACCTGAAGCAAAACCGGCGCCTACGACAGCACCGATATAAACCGCTCCGACCTTAAAGGCTGGGAGCTTCGTTTTCGGTTTTATTGATTTTTTATTCATATACTATGTATATGTAATCTTCACTATAAAAATATTCAAGGTCAGGGATGTTAGGAAGGCAACGGTGTAAAATAAACAGTTCCTGTCTTCCTGTCCACCTTCTCCAGGCGGACCTTGATGGGATCGCCGAGGCGGTATACTTTCCTTTTGCGTTCTCCTACCAGTTCATACCTTTTTTCATTGAACAAGTAGAAGTCATCCAGCAGGGAGGTAACGTGTACCAGGCCTTCCACAGTGTTCTCCAGCTCTACAAAAAAACCGAAAGATGCAACCCCGCTGATAACACCGTTATATTCCTGCCCCTCCTTCCCCTCCATAAACTCGACTTTCTTCAAGTCCAGGCTTTCCCTCTCCGCCTCCATGGCCAGGCGCTCCTGCGCGGAGGAATGTTCCACCAGCCGGGGAAGTCTGACAGCCAGCCTCCGTGACTCTTCAGGGGTCAGGCCCCCCTCCAGCGTTGCGCGTAAAATGCGATGTACAAGCAGATCCGGATAACGGCGGATCGGGGCGGTGAAATGGGTATAATATTTTGTTGCCAGGCCGAAGTGGCCCAGTGGAGACACGCTGTAGCACGCCTGGGGTAAGGACCGTAATAAGACATAGTGCACTATATTTTCCGCCGGCTTATTTTTTACAGTCTCCATTATTTTTTGGAAGTGCCGCGGGGAGATCTTCTGTAAATCTCCTTCCAGCCTGATATTGAACAAACTTAGAAAATCGCGCAGTGCATACAGTTTTTCCTCCTCCGGTCGCTCATGGACCCTGTAAACAAAGGGGATTTTCAACCGGTGAAAATGAACGGCCACCACTTCGTTGCAAAGAAGCATGAATTCCTCAATGATCGACTCGGCACGCCCACCTCTTTTCACCACTATTTTCAGTGGTTTCCCCTGTTCATCCAGTTTGACCTTTGCTTCCGGAAAGCTAAAATCCAGCGCTCCCCGCTTAAGGCGCCTTGCTTTTAATTTCTCGGCGAGGGCAGCCATATCCCTGAAGACCTGCACAAAGTTGCTGTACCTCTCCTCCAGGAGGCTGTCCCCCTGCAGGATACGGTTTACGTCGCTGTAGGTCATACGCTCATCGCTGCAAATAATGCTGGGATGAAAACTGTACTTTTCCAGTTTCCCATCCCCGTCCAAATCCAGCAGAACGCTGATAGCCAGGCGCGGGGCACCCGGGTTTAAGCTGCAGATCCCGTTGGAAAGACGGGGAGGCAGCATGGGGATAACCCTGTCCGGGAAATATACGCTGGTCGCTCTGCGGGAGGCTTCCCTATCCAGAGCACTTCGCTCTTTCACATAGTAACTTACGTCGGCAATGTGTACCCCCAGCCGGTATCCGCCTTCTCTTCTTTCCAGGGAAACAGCATCATCAAAATCCCGGGCGTCTTCATCATCGATGGTTACCGTCGGCAGCGAACGCAAATCCAGGCGGCCTTCTTCTTCGGCCGCCTTCAGGATATGGTTTTCATCAAGCTGTTCGGACTCTCTTAATACCTTGGAAGGGAAAGTCGAAGGGAAGCCAAATTTTTTCTGGATCGATGTAATGTCTACACCAGGCTCCCCTTCCAAACCAATTATTTCGATGATTTTACCTTCGGGCAGGGTATATATGCTGTCCGCCCAGCGTGTGATCTGGACAAGGATTTTGTCACCGGGCCTGGCTTTATGCTCGCCTCTGATAATTTTTATTTCAGGCAGGCGCCGGTCATCGGGCAGCAAGACGCCTCTGCGCCGGTTTCCCCGGTATGTACCGACTACATGTAAGTTTCGGCGTTCGAGAACACGGTAAACCTCCCCTTCGCGACGGCGCCCGTTCCGCAAGCCTTTGTGAAGGCGGACGATAACACGATCTTTATGCATCGCGCCCCTTAGCTTTTCCGGGGGGATAAACACATCCGCTTCGCCGGGTGTTTCCGGAAGAAGGAAAGCATAACCCTGGGGATGCCCCTGTAGTACTCCCACCAGCAACCCCATGCCTCTTAAAGGGCTGTAGCGGCCTTGAGGCGATCTGACCACAGAGCCCTCTTCCTCCATTGAAGAAAGCAACTCAAACAATGCCCGGATATCTTCTTCTTTGTAAATATTAAGGGCTTTTTGCAGTCCCTCAAAAGTAAGCGGTTTATAGTTCTCCCGAAAAAGGAAACTTAATACTCGTTTTTTCTTAACTCCCACAACATCTCAACCTCTATTTCTTTATTAACTTCCATGCTGATTACGCCCGCACCCAAATAGATGAAATGGATGTTTTTGTCATAGCTTATTGGTTTCTCGTTTAGCCCCTGCTACCATCCTATGGAAGCAGCGATTTGCTGTGGCTAGAGCGACTTGTGGAGCGAAGTCAAAAAGTTCACGGCGAAGCGAAGGCCGGAGACGACCCTGCCGACATGGACGTCGGCAGCCGGCCTATGACCATGGATGAAAATTAGCAAAATAGATTGGCATATAGATCCCGTGCGGCTCACGCAGGAGTGGCGTAAGGTTGGGGCGAGCGAAATGTGCAGCTTGAGCATGCAGGTTCAGCGAAGCGAGGGCTCGAGATGGCCCGGCGGACATGGAGGTCCGCCGCCGGCAGCGCGAACATGGAAGTGAGCTCTGCCGGGAAGGCCAATCGAGAGCCTGAGCTGAGCTGCAAAACCTGCCTCAAGCGAACCCTAAAGCGAGCCCCAACCTTCGCCACCCCCACTAATAGGAATTGGCCGGGTAGGTCGTCGAAGGCCTGAGCGAGCCGTAGAACTTTCTGAGCGGAACTCGGAGCTCCGTCCACAGCAATCGCTGCTTTATTCATATTATTATACCCACTATCATGCAGAAATAGGCTCTGTCTTTAAATAGGAAAAAACGGCAAAGAATCAGTACAGTTAACAACATAGAAAAAAGAGTGTAAAACAGTACCGTATTTCACACCCTTTCATTATCTGCCTTGTTGTTTTGTTTCAAGGCAGGCTATTATTCCGTTCTTAATCCCTGCCATTGTTTTCTGGCCACCCTGATAATATTTTGGTCTGTCACCTTCTCATCGCTGACTATTCTGGCATACCATTTCAAGGCCTCATCCTTTTTCCCCAGACGCCGGTAAAGTTCTCCTATGATAAACATGGTTTTGCCCACATTGACTATATTGTCGGCTGTCTGGTAGAAGTCCAGGAAGTGCTCCAGGGCCTTTTCCAGGTACTCTTTTTCTTTCTCCTCATTTTTCAGAAAACGGTGTATCCAGCTGATCTGAAGAGACAAATTCCCCAGGGCCTGGGGTTTTTCCTTGCGCCATTCCGCAATCTTAAGGGCATAGAGAAACGCCTTTTCCGCCATCTCGTGATCTCTTGCCCCTGAAAAATTTTCGCCCGGGGGATTTTCTTTCAGGAAAGCCTTGAGACCCTCTTTTTCGGAGTTTTTAAGGGGCGAGGAGAAATCACTCCAGCTGTAGCCGCAGTAAGGGCATACTTTAACAAGGTAGTAATTGGGGTTTTCACCGGCATACTCTGTATAAAAGTCTGAGTCAATGGTTTTTACCTTTATCTGGCTTCTTCTTATCTTTTTGTTGGTAAATTCTCTCCCGCATAATTCACAGAGATATCTCTTGTCAAACAGTGCATCCATATTAACTCATCCTATCCATGATATTTTTTACAAGAACAATGGCGCAAAGACAAGTGCTACAATGCTCATCAGCTTGATGAGAATATTCATCGACGGGCCGGCGGTATCCTTAAAGGGATCTCCAACCGTATCTCCTACTACGGCGGCCTTATGTGCCTCGCTTCCCCTGCCGCCCAGCTCTCCCGCTTCGATCCACTTCTTGGCGTTATCCCAGGCGCCCCCGGCATTGGCCATAAAGATCGCCATGAGTACACCGGTAAGCAACGCCCCTGCCAGAAGCCCTCCCAGAGCCTCCTTGCCCAGAAAAGGGATAAAACCGACAGCGATGGGGACTAGTACTGCAGTTAGACCGGGAATGATCATTTCTTTAAGAGCGGCGGCGGTACTGATATCCACGCAGCGGGCATAATCCGGCTTGGCTTCACCTTCCAGAAGGCCGGGAATTTCTTTGAACTGGCGGCGGATCTCCCCAATAAGATCAAAAGCAGCCCGTCCGACTGCCTTTATAGTGTGGGAAGATGTGAAAAAGATGATGACGCCGCCAATAAAGAGCCCCGCAATAACGCTGGCATCGGTCAAATTAATTGCGTCAATCCCGGCAGCCTGTACATAAGCAGTAAAGAGGGCCAGGGCTGTTAAAGCGGCTGAGCCGATGGCAAAACCTTTACCAATAGCGGCTGTGGTGTTGCCCACGGCGTCCAGCTCATCGGTAATCTCCCTGATACGGGGATCCAGCTTTGCCATTTGGGCAATTCCGCCGGCGTTATCGGCTACCGGCCCATAAGCGTCAACAGATACGGTCGTTCCTACGGTCGAAAGCATCCCTACGGCCGCTATAGCAATACCATAAACATCAGCAGCCAGGTAAGCAATAACAATAGCTATAACTATTGTCAACAGGGGAAGGGTCGTGCTGCCCATTCCCAGGGCGAGACCGCTGATGATATTGGTGGCGCTGCCTGTCTGGGAAGCCCTGGAGAGCTGTTGAACCGGCTTGTAATGGTAAGAGGTATAGTAATCGGTCAGCTTGCCGATAACAACTCCCGCAATGAGGCCGGAAATAACGGCGATGAAAGGTCCAATCTCCTTTAAAACATTTACAGAAAGAAAATAAGCGGCAATGATTACAATTATCGCTGCGACTATTGTAGCGCGCTCTAAAGCGGCGCCCAAACGCTCCCCCTCTCTGGCTTGCACAAAGAAAAAGCCTACCAGCGAGGCGATAATCCCGGCGGAGGCAACCAGAAGAGGCATTAGCACCCCGGATATACCGGGGTATACTATAGCACCCACAGTCATAGTAGCAATGATGGAACCAACGTAAGATTCAAAAAGGTCTGCGCCCATGCCGGCTACATCGCCGACATTGTCACCGACGTTATCGGCAATAACTCCGGCATTGCGGGGATCGTCTTCGGGAATTCCTGCTTCTACTTTACCTACTAGATCTGCTCCAACATCGGCAGCCTTGGTATAGATACCGCCGCCCACACGTGCAAACAAAGCAATAGAGCTGGCACCCAAAGCATAGCCATTCACAATAGTGGGGTCGCGAAAAATGAGATAAAGACCACTTAGACCCAAAAGACCGATTCCCGCTACCATCATTCCCATAACAGAGCCGCTGGAAAAAGCTACATTTAGAGCTGCGCTGACCCCTTTCCGGGCGGAATTAGCCGTCCGCACATTGGCTATGGTAGCTATACTCATTCCGGCATAACCGGCAGTACCTGAAAAAACGGCACCTACAATAAAACATATTGCCGTTTTCCAATTAATAAAAAAGCCCAATACAAAAAAAAGCACAAAGGCAAAAATACTTAGAGTGCGGTATTCTCTACTAATAAAAGCCATAGCCCCTTCATGAATAGCAGCGGCTATTTCCTGCATCCGCGTGTTTCCCGGATAGATGTTGCTAATGCGGATCCAGAGTATAATTGCAAAAATTATTCCGATGACACCCGTTAAAGGGGCCAAAAAATATTCCATCATACCTCCTCCTCTTTTTTTAAAAATAGCTGTTTGGCAAATCAAAATACAGTGCCCGCGGTACAACCCCCTTCTCACCGGCGCGGTTTACGCCGGCACAAAAACGGTTGAATAATAGCCATCTTTGGAGCCCGCTTAATGTCCCCACAGGGGTGGTGTAAGGTTGGGGCGAGCGAAATGTGCAGCTTAAGCTCCGGCAGGTTCAGCAAAGCAAGGTCTTAAAGCTAGCTCGGCGGACCAGATGTCACCGGATGCTCTTCTCATCGGATGTTCTTGTCATAGATTATCGGTTTTCTCGCTTAGCACCGACCGTTCCATGGAAGCAGCGATTTGCTGTGGCGAGAGCGACTTATGTAACAAAGTCAAAAAGTTCACAGCGAAGCAAGGGCTCGAGATGGCCCGGCAGACACGTCTACCGTTGTTGCTTATTAGCTTTCTCCTTTAGTCCCTGCTACCGTTCTATAGAAGCAGCGCTTTGCTGTGGCGAGAGCGACTTGTGGAGCAAAGTCAAAAAGTTCACGGCGAAGCGACGGCCAAAGACGACCCTGCCGACATGGACGTCGGCAGCCGGCCTCTGACCATGGATGGGAATTGGCCGGGAAGGTCGTCGAAGGCCTGAGCGAGCCGTAGAACTTTACGAGCGAAACTCGGAGCTCCGCCCACAGCAACCGCTGCTCCATTTTCCCAATCGAAAGCCCGAGCTGAGCTGTAAAACCTGCCTCAAGCGAACCCTGAAGCGAGTACCAACCTGCGCCACCCCACTAATCCATAGGATGTACACCGCACCAACCTTTGCTCATTCCTGTTTACATATTATCCGGCCACTAAAATTGTCAGTACTATGGCCAGGACCATAAAGCCAATGGCAAGACCGGTGGTAATACGGCTGAGCAGATCATCCAACCCTTTTTTCTTGCCAAACAGGGACTGGGCACCACCAGCTATGGCTCCGGAAAGGCCGGCGCTTCGACCGGACTGGAGCAGTACGGTGGCAATTAAAGAAATACAGACGACAATGTAAACAATAACTAGAGCCAACTGCACAATAACGCCTTCTCTCCAACTGAATTCTTGGGCACATTTAGATTATGGTTATTTTACCATAATAAAAGTAAGCAGACAATCCCTGCATCAACATCTCTGGAAAGCTCTTTTCGGAAAATCGGCCGCCCTGCCCAGCCCTTCCTCAATACGCAGCAAACGGTTATATTTAGCGACTCTTTCGGACCGTGCCGGAGCGCCGGTCTTAACAAAACCGGCATTGACGGCCACAGCCAGGTCCGCCAGGGCTGTGTCCTCAGTCTCGCCGGAGCGGTGGGAGATTACGCAGCTGTAACCTCTTTGTGAGGCCATCTGGATTGTTTTCATGGTTTCAGAGACTGTGCCGATCTGGTTCATTTTAATAAGGATGGCGTTGGCGACTCCCTCGCTTATCCCCCGGTTAAGGCGTAAGGGGTTGGTTACGAAGATATCGTCGCCGACAAGCATTAATTTGTCGCCCAGGGCTGAAGTAAGCTCTTTCCAGCCCTCCCAGTCTTCTTCTGCCAAGCCGTCCTCAATGGATACGATGGGGTATTTTTCCAGTAGGTTGCTGTAGTAATCGATCATTCCCTGGGAGGTCATCTCCAGGCCTTCGCCCCTTAAGTGGTACTTGCCATCCTCATAAAGCTCCGTGGCTGCTACATCCAGAGCCAAAAAAACATCGCTGCCGGGTTCGTATCCTGCGGCCTCAATTGCTTTTACGATCAGTTGCAGGGAATCTTCGTTGGAGGTGAGGTTGGGGGCAAACCCGCCTTCGTCGCCTACACCCGTGCTTAAGCCCATCTCCTGTAGTACTTTTTTTAGATGGTGATACACTTCAGCTCCCATACGCAGGGCTTCGCGGAAATTTTCCGCACCGACGGGCATAATCATAAATTCCTGGACATCGACATTATTGTCGGCATGTTTACCTCCGTTGAGAATATTCATCATGGGTACAGGCAGCAGGTTCCCGTTTATCCCGCCCAGATAACGGTACAACGGGAGGCCCAGTGCGCTGGAGGCAGCGCGCGCCGTAGCGAGAGAGACGCCCAGTATGGCATTGGCGCCAAGCTTGCCCTTATTTTCTGTCCCGTCCAGTTCAACCAGGATCCTGTCTATCTCGCCCTGGTCAAGGGCATCTTTCCCTTTTAAAGCAGGAGTGATTTTTTCCCTGATGTTTTGTAGCGCTGTTAAAACTCCTTTTCCCAGGTACCGTTTCTTGTCCTTATCCCTGAGTTCAACCGCCTCATAAGTCCCTGTTGAAGCACCGGAGGGAACGGAAGCCCTGCCAATCGAACCACATTCAAGTATAACATCTACTTCCACTGTAGGGTTAGACCTTGAATCAAGCACCTCGCGGGCGTGGATAGCCTTGATTAAAGTGGACATTTTTGTCCTGCACCTCACTTTAAGCTTTAATATTTATATAAAATTTATATCAAAGAAATACCGCTCATCTCCGGAGGGATAGGAAGGGAAAGCAGCTTTAAAATAGTCGGAGCGACATCTGCCAGCTTGCCCCGTGGAGGCAAAGTGTAGCCATCCCGTGCCGTTACCAGGATAAAAGGAGTATCGCTCCTGGTATGGGCGGTATGGGGATTTCCCTCCTCATCGATCATTTTTTCGGCATTGCCATGATCCGCTGTTACGATGGCCATACCTCCTTTTTGTAATGTCCTGGAGACTACTATACCCACCTCCCTGTCGACGGTCTCCACTGCTTTAATGGCCGCTTCCAGTTCACCGGTATGACCGACCATGTCAGCATTGGCATAATTAACGACAAGCAGCCGGTAGCTACCTTTATCCAGCGCCTTTAAAACCTCCTCTGTGACCTCCGGGGCGCTCATTTCCGGTTTAAGATCGTACGTGGGAACATGCGGCGAGGGTACGAGAATTCTATCCTCTCCGGGATAAGCCTCCTCGCGCCCGCCGTTAAAAAAATAGGTGACATGGGCATATTTCTCTGTCTCAGCAATGCGGATCTGCTGAAAACCTTCCCTGGAGACCGCTTCTCCAAGGGTGCCCGACAGGTATTCCGGAGGAAAGGCCACAGGGAGTTGCAAATCGGAATCATATTCTGTAAAACAAACATAATAGGGGAAAGAAGGGCTGGCGCCGCGTGCAAATTCAGAGAAGTTTCTCTCCACAAAGGCCTTGCTGATCTCTCTGGCCCTGTCGGCGCGAAAGTTAAAAAAGATTAGTCCGTCATCGTTATTAATCAAGGATAACGGCCGTCCATGTTCGTTTACAATAACCGTCGGCAGGACAAACTCGTCTGTTTCCCCGCGCCGGTAGGCCTCTCTCAAGGCCGCCAGGCTGCTGTCCGCCTGTTCGCCTTCACCGTAAACATAGGCCCTGTAAGCCTTCTGAATCCTGTCCCAACGCCGATCGCGATCCATGCTGTAATAGCGTCCCGCAATACTGGCCACCTGCCCTATTCCCAGGCTGATGATCTTCTGCTCCAGTTCCTCCAAATATTTGCCTGCGCTCTTTGGAGGGGTATCTCTCCCGTCCAGGATAGCATGTACACTTACTTTTTTTAATCCGGCCATTTTGGCCAGATTAAGAAGGGCATAGAGATGGGTGTTGTGGCTGTGTACGCCGCCATCCGACAAAAGTCCCATCAGATGGAGTGTAGAACCCTTTTCCTTGACCTTTTCCAGCACTTTTAACAAAGCTTCGTTTCTAAAGAAACTTCCATCTTCGATGGACCTGCTGATGCGCAGCATATCCTGATAGACGATACGTCCTGCACCAAGATTCAAATGCCCGACTTCAGAGTTACCCATCTGGCCTTTTGGCAAGCCCACAGCCTCACCGCTGGAAGCCAAACATGTAGAGGGATAGCTGTCATAAAGCCGGTCAATGTAAGGAGTTCGGGCAAGGGAGACGGCATTGCCGTGGCCGTTCTCCCTTAAACCCCAGCCGTCCATGATAATAAGAACAAGAAAAGGATCTGTATTTTTTTGCACATTAAGCGCTCCTCTCACCGGAAACGGCATTGATCAGTGCAGCAAAAGTTTTCACATCCAGACTGCTGCCGCCTACCAAAGCGCCGTCCATCCCCGCTTTACCGGTAAATTCAACAATATTGTCCGGTTTAACGCTCCCGCCATAAAGGATACGCACCTCCTGGGAACTATCCCCCCATCTTTCCTGCAGCAGTGAGCGGATGAAACCGGCAACAGCGCTCACTTCACTCCCCTGGGCGGGGTTCCCCGTGCCGATAGCCCAAACCGGCTCATAAGCCAGCACCATTTTTTGCATGGTATCTTTTCCTATATCAAGCCCTTCCAGGGCACCAAGCAACTGTTCCTTAATCACATTTTCTGTTTCCCCGGCGCTGCGCTGCTCCCAGTTCTCTCCGACACACAGAATGGGAATAAGCCCATAATTAAAAGCCGCCGCCATTTTTCTTTTGAGCAGCTGGCTGTTTTCATTGAAATACAGGCGCCGTTCCGAATGCCCGATAATAACGTATTTTACCCCCAGATCCCTTAACATCAGAGGAGAAATTTCACCCGTAAAGGCCCCCTCTTTTTGCCAGTGCATATTTTGCGCTCCCAGCAAAATGGTAGTTTTTTCCGTTAAAACAGCGAGCCGCGCCAGCGATGTAAAGGGCGGGCAGATAACCGTTTCAATATTGTTAATATCCACAATTTCATTGGAAAAACGCTTTACAAACTCTTCCGCTTCAGACAGAGTCTTATGCATTTTCCAGTTGGCAACGATTAGCGTTTTTCTCATGGTGCTGTTCCCCTTATCTCACCAGGTTTCCAACAGAACTTCTGTCTTTCAGCGCTATCAGGCCAGGAAGCTCTTTCCCTCCCCAAAACTCCAGAGCAGCGCCGCCTCCGCTGGAAATATACGTAATACCGTCGGAGAGACCCAGTGTTTCCAGGGCGGCGGCAATATCGCCGCCTCCGACAATAGATTCCGCCTCAGTTGCTACTATAGCCCTGGCGATCTGCTCGGTCCCCTCGTGGAAAGGAGGAAATTCATAGGCACCCAGCGGGCCGTTCCAGAGAATCATTTTAGCTCCCAGAAGCATTTTTTGAAAAACTCTCACCGTTTCCGGCCCGATATCGACAGCGCTCCACCCTTCCGGGATATTGCCGACTTTTACTGTTTTCGAAGGGCTGTTAGCGCGAAGCTCCTCTGTAATCACTACATCCAGCGGCAAATAAAAAGCGGCTTTGCTCTTTTTGGCCTCCTCCATAATTGCCGAGGCCACATCAAGTTTATCATCCTCATAAAAAGAGCTGCCTATATTATAGCCTTGGGCTTTCAGGAAGGTATTGGCCATCGCCCCGCCTATAAGCAGACTGTCGGCTTTATTTAGAAAATGGCGGATCACATCAATTTTATCCGCCACTTTTTTCCCACCCAGGATAACCACAAGAGGAGAGGGGGAATTATCTCTGCTTTTGCTCAGGTAAGCGATCTCTTTTTCCATCAGCAATCCGGCTACAGCCGGCAGGTAGTTGGCTATACCAAAGGTAGATGCATGCGCCCGATGCGCTGTCGCAAAAGCGTCGTTAACATAAACATCAGCCAGACGGGCCAGGGCAGCAGCCAGTTCGGGGTCGTTTTTCTCTTCCCCCGCCTCAAACCTCAGATTTTCCAGCATAAGAATATCGCCGGGTTTTAAGGCCTGCACGGCTCTTTCGACCTCAGCCCCGATTACATGATCACTTCTTTGCACCTCACGTTCCAGGAGCTGTGACAGGCGCTCCGCTACCGGTGCCATGCACAGTTCCTTTACTACCCGCCCTTTGGGACGCCCGAGATGGGAAGCCAGGATTATTTTGCTTCCCTTTTCCAGGAGGTATCTGATCGTGGGAATAGTAACGCGAATTTTGGTATCATCCAGCACTTCTCCCTCCGGTGAAAGGGGAACATTAAAATCAACCCGCACAAAAACTCTTTTTCCCTCTACGGGAATATCCCTGACAGTTAATTTAGACAAGGTTCCTTTGCACCCCCGGATAGTTTTTATAGGCCTCTGGAGGCCACATAGGCCGCAAGATCCAGGACCCTTTCGGAATAACCCCATTCATTGTCGTACCAGGCTAAAACCTTAACCATTTTTTTGTCCACAACCATAGTCGAAAGAGCATCCACAACGGCTGAATATGTACTCTGCTTGTAATCTATGGAGACCAGCGGTTCATAGGAAACATGCAGATATTTTTGCAAAGCGCCCTTTGACGCTTCCAAAAAGGCCTCGTTGACCTCTTCGACAGTTGTATCTTTTTCCAGCTCCGCCACCAAGTCAACCAGGGAGACGGTAAATGTGGGCACCCTGACGGCAGTACCGTTAATCTTCCCCTGCAGAGAGGGCAGCACAAGGCCGATATTGCGGGCGGCACCTGTAGATGTGGGTATCATGGAAACCCCTGCCGCTCTGGCCCGGCGGAAGTCGCTGTGGGTAATATCCAGGATACGCTGATCATTGGTATAGGAATGGATAGTGGTCATGAAGGCGCGATTTATACCGAACCTTTCATGTAAAACCTTCACAACAACGGCCAGGCAGTTGGTAGTACAGGAGGCATTGGATATTACATGGTGTTCCGCAGGATTGTAATCATCTTCATTCACGCCCATGACAACTGTCAAGTCGACATTTTTCCCGGGCGACGTAATGATTACTTTTTTGGCTCCGCCTTGGAAATGCTTCGACGCAGCTTCCCGCTCCTTAAAAGCGCCGGTGGCCTCCAACACTATTTCGGCTCCGGTTTCCCCCCAGTTCAAAAGGGAGGGGTCCCTGTTTGCCAGGATTTGGATTCGCTGCCCGTTTACCAGCAAACTCTGACCCTGCGCCTCTACATTGGCCTCGAAAGTCCCGTAAACAGAATCATATTTCAGCAAATGAGCCAAAAGTTTGGGATCACGTATACTGTTTACCGCGACAACATCCACCTCCGGGTGTTGAAAAGAGGCGCGCAGGCAAGATTTCGCCACCCTTCCAAACCCGTTTATCCCGACCTTTACAGTCATAAAACCCTGCCTCCTTTAATATAAGCATTAATATAAATTTTTATCCTTAAAAATTAACCCCTGTTTCTCCTTCCCCGTAAAGCTCCATAATTTTTTTGGCCGCACCTTCATCTAAAACCAGATAATCCCGGGGATGATTGCCAACCACAGCCGCAATGGCACCGGCCTTTTTGCGCCCCCCGGCCACGACAATTACATTTTCTACTCTGCTTCCCAAATCCTCCAGGTAAAGTCCCAGGCTGGGTACATGTTCAATAATTTCCCCCTTGCTATTGTAGAAACAACCGAAAACTTCACCGACAGCACCCTTTTCACGCAATATTTCCATCTCTTCTGGAGCAGCACCCCTGCGCCGTGCCATCTCCTCGGCTGTACCAATGCCGTGAACAAGGATACAGGCAGAGTTGATCAGATCCAGTATCTCCTTTATCCTTTTCTCGCGGAGCAGCATCTCAAGGGCTTCCTGGCTTAAGAAGTCCGGAAGGTGCAGCAGCCTGTAATTGGCTTTTAGTTTCTGGGCTACCTTGGCGGCAATGGTATTGGCCTGGTAATCGACTTCTTCACCAAGTCCCCCTCTGGCCGGAACGACTGTTATATCCGAAGGCGCCGGAGCTTCAGAGAGCATATCGGCAAGAGCGGCACACGAAGTCCCTCCGGAGACGGCCAGGACAATACCGGGCCTCAGGCACTCTCTCAATATCCTGGCCCCGGCACGGCCCATTTCCCAGAGAACAATAGGATCGTTCTCCAGATCTCCAGGAACGACAGTAACATCTTTTACTCTTAACAGCTTTACAAGTTTCTCTTCCAGCACTGTCAACCCCAGGAAAGACTTAAGTGAGGGAGGGATTGATGTTACCAGGGATTCACCGGCTTCAGTGAGAGTGATACCCCGCGGCTCAACAGCGATCAAACGCTGTTCCCTTAAAATGTCTATTTCCCGGCGCAGAACCCGCTCGCCTACCTGGAAATAAGCTGCCAAGGAGCGGCGGCCTACTGGGGCGGAATAATAGATTTTGCGTAGAAGACGGTAGCGGCGCACCAGGATTTCGGGGAGTTCAGGAGCAATAAGGCTTAGATTTTCCTGGTCAGAAGTCCGTGTCATTGCTAATTACTCCTCCTGTTTCTCCCAATATTATACTATGAAAAATGGGTCAAAAAAAGACCCGCATGGGCTTTTTTTGACCCATTTTTCATTTTTTCATTTGTAAAAATAATCTTTTTATTGCAGCCGCCGGCGCTGTGAAGAAGCGGGAATCCCCAGTTCCTTGCGATATTTGGTTACTGTGCGCCTGGATAGCTGTATTCCTTGTATCTCCAATAATTCTTTCAACTGCCGGTCGCTGTAAGGAGAATCCGGCTTTTCTTCCTCAACCAGCCGTTTCAAATAGGCTTTAATGCTTAAAGCCGAGTATTCCTCACCCTTTACACCTCCCACACTGCTGGAAAAAAAGAACTTTAAAGGATATAATCCGCGGGGAGTCTGCACATACTTATTGGAGGTAGCCCGGCTTACCGTGGATTCGTGCATACCGATTTTGTCCGCAACATCCTTTAAGGTCAAAGGTTTAAGAAAATGGATTCCTTTTTCTAAAAAAGGTTCCTGTATCTTTATAATCTGCTCCGTAACTTTATAAAGCGTCATGCGCCTCTGCTCGATGCTCCTGAGCAGCCAAAGGGCGCTTTCCAGGCGTTTTTTAATGAAGCTGTTTACACTCTCCTCGCAGCCACAGCGCAAGAGGTTCTGGTAATAGGGGTTAATGAAAAGGTGAGGGATATTGTCGTTAATGATAACCACATATTCTCCCTCAACTTTTTCGACTATTACATCCGGCACAATATACCTGATATCCCGGGAACCGCTTAAATACGCTCCGGGCTTGGGATTCAGCGTCCGGATAAAATCAACGGCATCCTGCAGCTCTTTCATGGAGATGCCCAGTTTATGGGCAATCTCCCTGTACCGCCCGCGGGCCAGAGCCGGCAGATGGCTTTCAATTATCGTCCTGGCGGAGGGATGGGGTTTTTTATGTTCGCGGAGCTGCAGGAGTAAGCACTCTTTTAAAGTTCTGGCCCCCACACCGCAGGGCTCGAAAGTCTGAATCAACTCCAGGGCCTCCGCAACTGCAGAAGCATCCACGCCCAGGAACCGGGCATGTTCCTCAATTTCTCCCTGCAGGTAGCCGTTGGAATCCAGATTCCCGATGAGGTATTCCGCGATAAGGTACTTTTGGCCGCTTACCATGGACATAGTCAGTTGAAAGCTGAGGTGTTCCTGCAGGCTCTTCTCATGGGAAGCCAGGTAATCCGGAGAGGGTGAAGTATTGTTATTTAATACTTTTTTTTCTCTATCGGGAAAAGGCTCGAAATCGTTAAAATACTCATCCCATTCGAAAGGGTCATTTTCGGATGGATTTGCCGGTTGGTGGTTTTGTTCTGTTTTTTCGGTTTCAAAATCGTTTTCTTCCTTTTCCTCAATTTCCAGAACCGGGTTGTTCATAACTTCTTCCTGGATATAATCGTTTAGCTCCATAGCGGATAGCTGCAACAGGGCAATGGCCTGTTGCAGTTCCATGGTCATTATAAGTTTTTGAGATTGTTCAATTTTCAGTTCGAAATTCATAACCATCTGCCCAACCTGCCAGGCTACTTGATTTCCCAGAGGGTTTTCTGTTTAAGTACTTATTCGCTATATTACTGAAAAAAACCTGCTTTGCGAAAACTATTGCCCCCTGTGGCTATCAATTTTTGTTGGGGGTACTGTTTTCCCTAATCTTCTGCGCCAGGGTATTAATACGCCTCAGGCGGTGGTTAACCGCGGATTTGCTCAGCGGAGGGACAGCCATTTCACCCAGTTCCTGAAGGGTCGCCTCGGGAAAGCGCAGGCGCAGTTGGGCTACCTGCCTGAGGGTAGGGGGCAGGGCCTTTAATCCCATGGTCTCTTCAATTAGTCCTATATTGCCAATCTGCTCCTGGGAAGCAAAAACCGTTTTGGTCAGATTGGCTGTTTCACAGTTAACCAGGCGGTTGATCCTGTTGCGGACACCTTTGACAATTCTTACATTTTCAAAAGCAAGCAGAGCATTATGGGCAGAGACGATTCTTAGAAATTCTCCGATTTTTTCCGCTCCTTTCAGATAAACGACAAAATCTTCCTTCCTTTTAAAATAACGCCCCTCCAGATTAAAAGAGGAGAGCATACCGATTATGAGTTGAGCATAGCTGTAATAGGGGGTAACAATCTCCAGGTGGTAGGGCATGTTCGGGTTATTGATGGAGCCGCCTGCCAGGAAACAGCCCCTCAGATAGGCCCGCTGACAGCATTTTTCCATTAACCCGCTTTCCGAAGCACAGTTCTGCCAGTAAGGTTTTAAAACCGGCCTGCCATCACTTTCAGAGGCTGTTTTAAGGAAACCCAGTTCCCGGAGCACCAGAAAAGCATCGTCTTTGTCCGGTACCCTTAAAAGAAAAGTGCTGTTTCTCCGCAACTTGTTTCGGCGACAGAACAAAATCTCCGGAGATACCGCGAAGCAAAACTTAAAAAGGGAAAAAATACGCCGTGCTACGAAGGCACTCTGTGTCTGCAAGGTTATGGAAACCGCTTTCTTGTTGATGGTCAGCCTGCCGCTCATCTGCAAAAAAGCCTGTAGCTCGGCCAGGGCGCAGCAGCGCTTTTTATAAGGATATCTTACCAGTTCATTTTTAACCTGACGGGAGAAAGAAGGCATCGTTGAGGCTCTCCTTCCACATTTATTTGCTGAAAAAACGCTGCCTCTTTCTGGAGGAAAAAGACAGGGGGCTGGGGAGATAATCGCCCATCTCTTTTTTGGTCCGGCGGAAATTTGCGTTCAAGCTGATGAGGGTATAAGCCCAGAGCCAATCCAGTCCGGTTTCCCGCTCCACCAGTTTGTTCAGAATTAAAGTGGCCAGCTTTTTACTGTCATGCCGTGCAAGCTCTCCGCGATCAAGTAACGGCGCTTCAATTACCTGTATATTCCATCGCTCCAGTTCCTGGCGGTCTATTTCCACCGCTTCAGCGCCTTCCTTTTGATATTTTTCCAGAAGCTGGGGAGGAAAATCGTCTGTGTTGCTGACAATAATGCCGTCAATTATATCTGCGCAACCGTGGGCAATGAGAACCTCCAGATGGCGGGAAGCGCTGAAGCCCTCTGTTTCACCCGGCTGGGTCATAATATTGCAGACATAAAGGCAAAGTGCGCCGGATTCCCTGATGGCCTCTACAACCCCTGGTATCAGGAGGTTGGGCAGGACACTGGTATACAGGCTCCCGGGGCCCAAAATAACCGCATCGGCTTCTCTGATGGCATTTAAAACCTCAGGAAAAGGTTTGCAGTCCGGAGGGATTAAAGCAAGCCGCGCAATCGGTTTTCTCTGATTGACAATATTGGTTTCACCCACGGCTTCACTGCCGTCGGCAAAGGTGGCACGGAGAACAACATTTTCCAGCGTTACCGGCAGCACTGTTCCCCTGATGGCCAGCACTTTGCTGAATTCCCGGATGGCCCTGTTAAAGCCCATCATCTCGGTCATGGCAGCCAGAAACAGGTTCCCAAAGCTGTGGCCTTCCAGGCCTTCGCTGCCTTTAAAACGGTGCTGAAAGAGCTGTTCCATGAGCGGTTCCGTGTCCGACAGAGCCAGAAGGCAGTTGCGTATATCCCCGGGGGGCAGCATGCCCATTTCATCCCTGAGGCGCCCGGAGCTGCCGCCATCATCGGTCACCGTTACTACAGCTGTTATATTGGTTGTATATTCCTTCAGGCCCCTGAGCAGAACAGAGAGACCGGTGCCTCCCCCGATGGCTACTATTTTAGGCCCCTTTTCCAGATAACGCCGGGAATACAGCTTTTCTACCAGGCGCCTGCCGTGGTTGGGCAACAGGATCTCGGCGATAGCGTTGCCCATTTGCTGCAAACCCCAGAAAAGCAGCAAGATTCCCGACAGCAGCAGCAGAAAGCTCCAGACGGGATGGGGCGAAAAAGCGGATAAAAAACTTGTAACCAGTTTAATCTTTTCCGTTAAAATAATTCCTTCTGTCCACAGGAAAAAAAGACCGCTCATAAAGAGGAGCAAACCCAGCAAAACAATCAGGAACCAGCGCTTTACACCCAGGCCCGGGTAAAGCCATTTCGCCGCTCCGCGGATCCTTTCCCGCCAGGAGATCTGCATAAGCCATCACCTATCCTGCACTCAAACCTTATTGATATCCCGGTGCTCTGTTCGCACGCTGTAGCTTTCTCCGGCAAGCAGGCTGGCCAGCTCATTGGAAAGGGAAACAGAACGGTGCCTGCCGCCGGTACAGCCGATGGCAATTACGAGCTGTGGCTTGCCTTCCTTGATATAGCATGGTATTAGAAATTGAATCATGTCTTTTAGCTTTTGAAAAAAACGATGAGTAATAGCCCATTTCCAGATATAATTATGGACATGGGGATGATTCCCGTCCAGGTGGCGCAGTGACTCTACATAATGGGGATTCGGCAAAAAGCGAACGTCCAAAACCAGGTCGGCATCCAGAGGAAGGCCGTATTTATAACCGAAAGAAATTATGGTAATAAGAATATTCTTCTCCCATTGTTCCGGTGCATAAAGGCGGTTGATTTTTTCTTTTAAATCAGCCGGCGCCAAATCGGAGGTATCTATAATCACATCTGCCTTTCCCCTGATATCTTCCAGCCGCGACCTTTCTTCCCTGATGGCCTCCGTAATCGACCCTCTTTCCGCCAGCGGGTGGCGCCGCCTTGTTTCTTTAAAGCGCCGGATAAGAATCTCCTCGGAAGCTTCCAGGAAAAGGATTTCGTAATCAAACCCCATTTCCTCCAACCTGTCCAGGGCTTCAAACAAGCCGTCGAACAGCTCCCCTCCCCTGATGTCACATACAAGGGCAACACGATTTATTTTCCCGCCGGATTGGATACAAAGCTCGGCAAACTTGGGAATCAACGCAGGAGGCAAATTGTCCATACAAAAAAAACCCAGATCTTCAAAGCTGTGCAGCGCGCCGCTTTTTCCCGCCCCGGAAAAACCGGTTATTAGAACAAACCTCCCTTTAAACAATTAAGCACCTCTTTCCAGAGATATTCAAAGCGCTTAGAACTTATGCCTGGCAATTTAAACAGCCTGTTAAAATTAAGTTTTCAATAAATTCAATGGATTTTTCGGTTTCCGGGCCTTTTACTTGAAATGATCGTACCCGCCGGGTAACAAAGGCTCTATTTCTCCATTGGGCTGCACTATTTCCACGACGCCCGGGTCGGGAAAAATCCTGCCGATAAAGCTAAGGGGCGTGCCCGTTGCTTTTACCAGAGTGCGGTTCAGCTTCCTGGCTTGCAGAGGCGATCCTTTTCCTCCGGGGATAGTCAGCAGCAGTTCATAATCTTCTCCGCCATAAAGAGCCCAGTCCTGTGGCTCTACTCCCAGCCGGCGGGCCAAAGAAGCCGCCTCCTGGCTAATGGGGAGGCGTTCGGCCCAAATACGCGCCCCGCAGCCGCTGGCCTGGGCAATTTCGTGCAACTCCGAGGCCAGGCCGTCGCTGATATCGTTCATGGCGCCAACCAGACCGCTCCGTATCAGTAGCGAAGCTTCCTTAATACGGGGCATCGGTTTAAGATGAGCCAGCCGCAGTTCTTCAGCTCCGCCAATTTCGGCTTTGCCTCCCCCACGCAGTAAAGCCAGTCCCGCTGCTGCCGCTCCCAGTTTTCCCGTTACAAGAATTAAATCCCCTTCGCGTGCTCCGGAACGGTAGGAGACTTCCGACCTGTATGCCTCTCCCAGGATACAAATATCGATCACCAGGCGATCCGGTGAGGAGCAGGTATCACCGCCAACAATAATTACGCCAAAATGTGATGCCAGTTCGGCAATGCCGGCATAAATTTCCTCGACAAAAGTTACCTTGAGCTCCGGTTTCAGTCCCAGCGAAACCATCGCCCAGCGAGGCCTTCCCCCCATGGCGGCAATATCGCTGAGATTAACGGCCAGGGCTTTCCATCCCAGCTGTCGCGGGGAAAAGTAAGCGAGATCGAAATGCCTCCCCTCGATCATCATGTCACAGGAGGCCAGAAGCCTTGTCCCCGGAGTATTTTGCAGCACCGCAGCATCATCGCCAATACCCCGGATAACGCCCTGTCCGGCACCCATGCCTGCGGGCCCCAGCACCTCCATCAGGCGTTCTATTAAGGTAAATTCGCCAATGTCCTGAAGACGCAAATCATTATCTTTATCTTTCATGCCGCCAAAGGTCTCCTTAATTATTTGGTACTCTTCTCCAAATACAGATTTCTAATTCTATACCCCCAGCACGTACTCTTCTAAAAAAACGGCCACCCCGTCCTCGGCAGCCGCCCGGGTAATCACATCGGCGGCGCTTTTGACTTCCTGGGGCGCGTTCGCCACGGCCACGCCTGTCCCGGCGAACTGCAGCATATCTATATCATTGTAGCTGTCACCGATGGCGACAATTTCTTCTGCTGAAATGCCTTCTTTTTCGGACAGAAATTTCAGGGCCTGCCCTTTGGTCGCCTCTTTACAGGTTATCTCCAGGAAGTAAGGGCGGGATTGCAAAATGGAAAGCCGCGAAGAGTACCGTTCCTGAAGTAACTGTTGGAGCTCTGTGAAACGCCCGTCCAGGTTAATAATCGCCAACTTTGTTGGCTCTGTCCTTTCTTTTAAAAGAAAGCGTGTAAGGCTGCCTACCAGTTCTACAGGGACGCTGGCAATTGTCCGGTAATAGTGGGTGCTTTCATTTTCCTCCGCAACAAAAA
>JAKORA010000200.1 GCA_029778075.1 Bacillota bacterium
ATGCAATTTTAATTTTCTCGCCCCTTTTTTTATGACTTTTTTATACTCTATTCAATAAAATATATTCATCTGCAACCAATGTCGGGTCCCAAGCCTGGAAGGAGTGAAAAAAATGCCCAAAGAGCTGCCTGATGTTGAAGATGTTCTGGCACGAGCAGTTAAAAAACATGGTTTGTCTGTGGTCCCGCTTTTGCAGGAAATCCAGGAGCATTTCCGCTACCTGCCGGAGGAAGCGCTACGCCTGCTTTCCCGGAAAACCGGCATTCCCCTGATAGAGATTTACCATGCCGCAACCTTTTATAATTCGCTGTCCTTAACACCGCGAGCCCGGCACCAGATAAGTGTGTGCTCCGGAACTACCTGCCATATCCGGGGAGGCGGTAAGCTTATTGAAGAGATTTATCAACTTTTGGGAATACGGCCCGGGGAAATGACCTCCGATGGCGAGTTCATGCTGGAAACGGTGAACTGCCTGGGATGTTGTGCCTTTGCCCCGGCGATGGTTGTTGACGGGAAATATTATGGAAACCTTACCCCAGGCGAGCTGCGGGAAATTTTTGACGCGCTCAGGGAAAAGGAAGCAGTGGAATATAAATAATTTCCTAATATTATAAAGGTTTAAGCACGTTTGTTCAAAATTGCTGCTGTCAGGGGGTGTGTTGATGAATGAAATAAAGAATAAATTAACGCTGCCGGAAGATATAGAGAGCTTGCGTGAAAAACTAAAGGACAGGCTTGAGCAGAATAGGCCGTGCCTGGTGATCTGCGGAGATACGGGCTGTACGGTTTGCGGCTCGCGCGAGCTTGTGCCGGCATTTGAGGAGGCCCTTAAAGAGCGGGGACTGGCGGAGAAGGTAAAGCTGAAGGTTACCGGCTGCCTCGGCTTCTGCGAGAGAGGGCCCGTGGTGCTTGTTTTTCCCGGGGCAACTTTTTATCAAACCGTTCAGGTATCGGATGCAGCCGAGATCGTTGAGAAAACAGTTTTGCAGGGTGAAATAATTGAAGGCCTTTTATATACGGATCCGGATGATGGCCGGAAGATCCCCTGTGCTTATGAGATCCCCTTTTATAAACTGCAGACCCGGGTTCTTCTGGAAACGGTCTGGCATATCGATCCCCTTGATATTCTCGATTATATTGCCCACGGTGGTTACTCCGCCCTGGCCAAAGTTCTTGGAGGGATGACTCCCCAGGCGGTGATCGCCGAAATGAAAGAGGCCAGGCTGCGCGGCAGAGGGGGTGCCGGCTTTATGACTGGTCTCAAATGGGAACTCTGCCGTGCCGCGAGCGGAGAGGAAAAGTATATTCTCTGCAATGCCGACGAGGGAGATCCGGGCGCCTTTATGGACAGGAGCCTGCTGGAGGGCAACCCCCATGCGGTGCTGGAGGGCATGATGATCGCCGCCTACGCGGTGGGAGCGCGGGAAGGAATAATCTATGTCCGTATTGAGTATCCCACTGCTGTTTTTAAAATTGAGCAGGCTGTGAGACAGGCCCGTGAACTGGGGCTTTTGGGAAAAGACATCCTCGGTACGGGCTTTGACTTTGAAATTCAGATCAGCAAGGGCGCCGGGGCTTTTGTCTGCGGCGAAGAGACTGCTTTGGTCCGTGCGGCCGAGGGTAAAGTGGGAGAACCGCGGCAAAAACCGCCTTTTCCCGCCGAAGCGGGTTTCAGGGGCAAGCCTACAGTGATCAACAATGTGGAAACTTTTGTAAACGTGCCGTTGATTATCAATCGCGGTGCCGCTGCCTACCATAAAATCGGCACCGAGAGCTCCGGCGGAACCAAGATTTTCTGCCTTGTCGGCAAGGTCAGGAACACGGGTCTTGTCGAGGTGCCCTTTGGCACCACGTTAAGAGAGATTATTTTTGGCATCGGGGGCGGCATCAAGGATGGAAAGCGTTTCAAGGCGGTGCAGACCGGCGGCCCTTCCGGCGGGTGCCTCCCTGAAGAAATGCTCGATTTAAAGGTTGATTTTAACGAACTGGCCCAAGCAGGCTCTATTATGGGCTCCGGCGGCATGATTGTCATGGATGAGGAGACGTGCGTCGTCGATGTGGCACGTTATTTTCTGCAGTTTTTGAAAAGCGAATCCTGCGGAAAATGTTTTTCTTGCCGGGTGGGGATACAGCGTATGCTGGAGATCTTCGACCGCATTACGACAGGGAACGGCTCCCCGGAGGACCTTGAACTCCTGGAGGAGCTTGCCCTGATGGTAAAGGATACCTCCATGTGCGGGCTGGGCCAGACTTCCGCCAACCCCGTTCTCTCTACGCTGCGGTATTTCCGCGATGAGTACCTGGCCCATATAAGAGACAAACGCTGTCCGGCAGGGGTGTGCCGGTCACTCTACCGGTACCGTATCGATCAAGAACTCTGCGCCGGCTGCGGTTCCTGCTTCGCGCAGTGTCAATCCGGGGCCATTGTAGAGACGGAGGATGGCTACTATCAAATTATCCCCGACCGCTGTACCAGGTGCGGGGTCTGCATGGAAACCTGTGAATTTGAGGCGATTACGAAAGATTAGAGGTGGACAAAGTGTTACAAATGACGCTTAACGGGCTCAGGGTAGAGGTGGAGGAAGGGATGACCATACTGGAGGCCGCCCGGTTTTACGGTATTAACATTCCTACTCTCTGCTACCTGGAGGGGTTGAGCCCCTATGGGGCCTGCCGGCTCTGCCTGGTGGAAATCGGTGCTCCCGGGCAGTCGAAACTTGTAACCTCCTGCACCTACAGGGTGGAAGAAGGCCTGGTGGTAAGGACTGATTCCGAGCGGGTAGTGAAAAGAAGACAGATGCTTATTGAGCTCTATCTGGCGACCTGCCCCTCCTCCAGGGTTATTCAGGACCTGGCCTCCAAATATCATGTAACTAAGGTGCGCTTTGCACCCTGGAACGAAGATTGTATCCTTTGTGGACTCTGCGTGCGCATGTGTGCCGAGCAGATGCAGGGCAAGGCTATTGGCTTTGCCGGCCGGGGGAGCAGCCGCAGGGTTACCACTCCCTTTGATAAAAAATCTGAGGAATGCCGCCTGTGCGGAGGCTGCATGTATGTCTGTCCCGCCTGTCAGAGCAGGTGCCAGGGGCCCCAGGCGGAGCAGCCGCTGTGCAACGCCTGCCTTAACCTGGAGCAGCCCTGCCTGAATTATTTTGACGATAAGATGTGCTACATGGATCCGTGCGTGGCATGTGAATTAGGGTCTAATCGAGAATCCCAAGCAAAAAGATAGGAGGCTGTGAACATGAGCTTTTCCAGAATCAATTCCAGTGCCGCTACTCTTTCCAAAAACCGTACCGAGGAGTCCATTAACCATCTGAGCGGTTTATGCGTGACCTGCATTGACGGCTGCATAGGAATGTGCGAGGTCGGTAAATCTGCTTACCGCGGGCATGAAGTCCTCTACCCGCAGCCCTTTGGACTGATCAGCACTGCTTCGGAGAAAAAGTATCCAATCGATTATTCCCATTTTTCCATTATGGGTACGACTACAGGAGCAGTGGGCATAGAACCGGACAGCGACAAGGCTATCTTTTCTTCCGTGAACGTGGAGGCGAGGCTGGGCCGCGATAAAGGTATAAAGTTGAGGTTTCCGTTGGTCATATCAGCTATGGGGTCAACCCGCGTGGCCAGCATGAACTGGGAAGGGCTGGCCGTGGGTGCTGCGCTGTCGGGAGTAGTCGTGACAATTGGCGAGAATGTCTGCGGTATGGATCCGGAAGTAGAGATTAGAGGCGGAAAGGTTGTAAAAAGCCCGGAGTTGGCCAGGCGGGTAAAGCTTTTCCAGGACTGGCAGCTCGATGGATACGGAGATATTGTTGTGCAGGCCAACGTGGAGGATACGAACCTGGGTGTGCAGGAGTATGCCATACAGGAGCTGGGGGTCCGCACGGTGGAGATAAAGTGGGGGCAGGGAGCCAAGGATATCGGCGGTGAGGTGAAAATAAATGATCTGGAGCGCGCCGTTACCTTGAAGAAAAGAGGCTATATCGTGCTTCCTGATCCTGAAAATCCGCAAGTAGTCGAGAAATTTAAACGCGGCGCCTTCAAAGAGTTTGAACGCCATTCCCGGGTCGGCATGATCGAACTGGAGCCCTTCGCCCGCCGGGTGGAAGAACTGCGCAAAGCCGGTGCAAAATACGTTTTCCTCAAGACAGGGGCTTACCGGCCGGCGGATCTGGCCCGGGCCATAAAGTTCTGCTCGGTGGCGGGAGTTGATGTTCTCACCCTGGACGGAGCAGGCGGGGGGACGGGCATGAGCCCGTGGAGAATGATGAACGAATGGGGCGTTCCTCCTGTTGAGCTTCATTCTCTTGCTTACAATATATGTTCCACTCTGGCAGCAAAGGGTGAGTACGTGCCGGACCTGGTGTTTTCGGGCGGCTTCGTCATGGAAGACCAGATCTTCAAAGGATTGGCCCTCGGCGCGCCGTACGTGAAGTGTATCGGGATGGCCCGCGCGCCTCTGACTGCGGCCATGGTGGCGAAAACCATCGGCCGTCAGATCGGTGAAGGGAACCTGCCTGTTTATGTGGAGCGTTTCGGGAGGAGCAGGGAACAGATCTTTGTAACCGCAGCGGAGCTCAAAAATCTGCTCGGTGAAGAAAGGTTTGACCAGGTTCCCACTGGTGCCATGGGCGTTTACACTTTTTGTGAGAGGTTGTCCCAGGGCTTGAAGCAGATTATGTGCGGAAGCCGCAAGTTTGCCCTGAATTATATCTCCAGAGATGATATCGCTTCCTTAACCAGAGAGGCAAGCGAAGTGAGCGGAATCTCCTATATCATGGAGACAGATCAGGAGGAGATCGCCAGGATTCTGGAAGGTTGAAGCACAGATGGCCGGGATAAGTCCAAGGAACCGTCCCATTGTAAGGAGGGAGGCGTGCAGTCAGATGTATGCAACACTGGTTGATCGTGTTACCGGTATGCTTGAGTTTTCCCTGCAGTATGCGGCAGCAAAACTTGGGGAAACAGAGGCAATGTCCCTGCTCAAAAAAAACGATCCCGATGCCCTGGGGTACTTCCGCTATCAGCTGGCCGAGCAGGTCGGTGCTTTTCTAGGGGAGACCAGTGAACATGTTTTAGAGGTATTCATTTATCCCGAAACACCGGATGAAGAAGTAACGGCTACGCTGCCGCTGACACTAATTGTTTACGTGGAAAAATATACCGCTGCCCTTGAATCAGTTGTGGAGGCGCTGCAAAACGCTGTTCTTGCAGAATACCGGAAAATGTTGTCTCCAATTACCGACAGCCTGTCCGTATTTCTAAACGTTTGTTTCGTTGATGAAGGAGATTTTCTGGGGCGAAAAGGCCTGGCCGCTGCAGTGAATTCCCTGCATACCCCGGCCCTTAAGGTCTGGTGCCGCTGAAGGGCGTTCGTGAGGTTTTCGTCCTATCCGGTATACTTCCGGTATACTTTTTTATCCGGATTGTCCTCATCTGCTCTATCTGCCGCGGTTTTAGGGCAGTTTTGCGACAGGTGGTTTTATGGTATAATGTTAATTGACCTGTCCCCTGAGAGCAGCGATAATAGCGTTAAAGGCAGTGACGCTCCTATGAGGCATCAAAGTTCTCGTTCCCGGCGCGGCGGAGCGACTGAGAGACATTCACGAGCTTTCTTTTTCAGGAAGCTGGCAGAAGCCTTTGATCTGGATGGCTTTCTTTCCAATACTGCTTCTTTGTTAAAGAATCAGCTGACCGGAATTGATGCCGTTATTGTTTATCTCTATAATGACGCCAAAAGACGATTGGTTCCGGTTTCTGTCAGCGGCTGCGAGCCGGAGTATGTTGGTGAAATTCGCCTGGAAGCAACTGCCTCCCCAATTGTGCAGGTTTTTGAAAGAGGCAAGCCTTTGTTGCTGTTAGCGGAGGAAGCAGCCGGGTTGATGGAGAAGTGTTTCTGTCCCGGTTATGTCGATAATATCACCTTTGCCTTTCTTTTCTGTGTCCCTATGGAACTCAGTGATGGTACCCGTATCGGGTGCCTTCTATTTTTAAGCGCCGCCCCAAACAGTATGTCCCCGCGGGATCTTGCTTTTTTCCGGAGAGTGGCGAAAATCCTTGCTCCCTTTGCCTATAAGGCACAAACGTTGAGGCAGAAACAGGAGAAAAAGTTTTCCAATCTGGTCGGCACCCTTTCCCACGAGCTGCGCACTCCCCTTACCTGCATTAAAGGTTACGCCACAACGCTCCTTGACAATAACGGGCATTGGAATCAAGAGCAAAGGATGGAGTTTCTAAAAATCATCGATGCCGAGACTGATACAATGAAAAAGCTGATTGACGATCTCATGGATTCCTCCATGATCGAAACCGGCTTGTTAAGCGTTAAAAAAGAGCCGGTGCTTTTGCCGCGCATTATTGCGAAGGCTGTTGATGATGCGCGCCTGCGTACCACCAAACACAAATTTGTCGTTAGTATTCCCAGGAATTTTCCCATAATAGAGGCGGATCCTGTTCGTACAAAACAGGTTTTGGATAATCTGCTGGACAATGCCGTGAAGTATTCTCCGGAGGGAGGCCTGATTGTTATCCAGTGCAGAGTCGGTAGCCGCGAAGTGATCTTAAGTGTAGCGGATGAAGGGATGGGGATAGCGCCGGAGCATCTAAACCGCCTCTTTGAGAAATTTTATCGTGTCAAGTCTGATCTGGCCGGGACGGGGCTGGGGCTGCCCGTTGCCTGTGAGATTGTTGAAAAGCAGGGCGGGCGAATCTGGGCCAGAAGTACTCCCGGTAAAGGCAGCACCTTTTACTTCACTCTGCCGCTTACGGGGACAGGCCCTGCCGCCGAAGGGGAAGCGGGAGATTAAAGCGTTTGCCGGGTAAAATCAACCATAAAATTGCCTACAGAGCTGTGAGGGGTGTACTGTTTGAAAAAGCCAACAATCCTGGTAGTTGATGATGAAATGCGTCTGGTAAAGCTTGTCAAGACTAACCTGGAGGCACATGGTTTCGAGGTGTCTTGTGCTTACGACGGGAGCGAGGCTCTCCGCAAGGCTGCGATGGAGAATCCGGATTTAATAATTCTTGATATTATCCTGCCCGGCGAGTTTGACGGATATGAAGTATGCAGGCGGATCCGCTCCTTCTCCAGAGTGCCGATCATCATGCTTACCGCCAGGGCCCTGGAAGCAGACAAAGTTCAGGGATTTGACGCCGGGGCGGATGACTACCTGACCAAGCCCTTTGGCTCGCAGGAACTCCTGTCACGCGTAAAAGCGGTTCTTCGCCGTTCAGGAGGAGAGCAGCAGGCAAAGGACACCCCTTCTTTAAAATGTGCAGATCTTGAGATTGACTTTGTGCAGGCCTCTGTTGTAAGATCCGGCCGGAAAGTGGAGCTTACCGCCACCGAATTTCGCCTGTTGAGCGAGCTGGCGAAGCACCCAAACCAGCTCATTTTACATGAGGAACTCCTTACGCGGGTTTGGGGCGCCGATTACCGCGAGGAAAGAGATTACCTGCGGGCTTACATCTGGCATCTCCGCAAAAAGATAGAGAAAGATCCTTCCAAGCCGGAGTATATTATTTCGCGGACCGGCCTGGGATACATGTTTAGATGCCCGCTTTCCTAAAAACAGCGGTCATCAAGTATTAAAAATGTTGAAAAGCTTTCCCCGGCTCTCCGAATTTTTCCCGGTAATCTTCGTGAGCGTACTGTATGACCTTGTAAGCTTCCTCTCTGCCATAAACGCTGACAATTTCACATGAATTGCTTTGGCTTCCCGGTGCGTGTTTGTAGGTCAGGAAAAAATGTCTGAGCCTTTCGATAACCCCTCTGGGGCAGTCCTTGACATCCCGCCACTTTTCATAGAGGGCATCATCCTGCAGCACGGCGATGATTTTATCATCGGCTTCCCCGTTATCGATCATGCGGAAACCCCCGATGGGGTGCGCCTTCAGAAGGATATCGCCGTGCGGAACCAGTTTCTCCGTGAGGACGCAGATGTCCAGGGGGTCTCCGTCGCCCACCACATGCTCATAACCGCTTTTTTCTTTACAAAACTCCGCCACTTTTTGGCCGCAATAGGTTTGCGGCAGCATACCGTATAAAGTGGGGTAAATGTTGGAGTAAAGCTGCGGCCGGTCTATCTTAAGAA
>JAKORA010000201.1 GCA_029778075.1 Bacillota bacterium
AAACGATGTGGGGAGTTTACAGGAGAGTGAAGAAGAGCGGAACTTTGAAGCTGATGGCAAGCTGCCGGACTAAAGAGGAGGCGCAGGCCGAAATGAAGGAGTGGCGGAAATTCCATAAAGCGGTAGGCGATAACGGCTACACCTTCAAGATCTGCAAGCTATAAAAAAATGAGGAGAGGAAGATGATGTTTTCCGTTTACTTAGCCGGGCCTATTCAAAACGTCACTTATGAAGAGGCTACGGCGTGGCGCAGCAGGTTCGCAAAGCAGCTCGAAGGGATCGGAGTATGGGCCTTTGATCCGATGCGGAACAAGGAGCCTGCAAAGAGTTATTCCGATGCCGATATAGCGGAGAGGGATTTCGATGACATAGACAATGCCGATGTCGTCCTGCTCTACTGCAAGCAAGGCGTGCCGATGGAGGGCAGCAGCTGCGAGATCGGCTACTGCCGGGCTTACTCGATTCCCATAGTGTCAGTAGGGCGATCGAGCTGCTCCTTAGTGCGTGACACCGTCAGAAAGCAGGGGATAGAGGTTGAGAGCTTAGAGCAAGCCCTGCTGATCATAGAGGCTTTGAAGGAGATCAAGGAAAAAATTTTGGAATTGGGCTTGACAAACATAATATTATGTAGTAATATAATAATAGGCTGAGGCCTAAAAAACTTGAAAGGGGCTTAAAAAAGATGATGAAGCTGGAGGTTAACTACCATCACGGGCGGATCGAGTTCAACTACGGCGGGGCGAGCAGAAGTCAGGTCGAGCAGGTTCTGGATAAAATTCAGGATGATCTGCGTGCCATCTGCGGGAACTACAGATGGCAGTTAGAGGGGGAGCCGGGAAGGTACAAGATCGTGGCCTACGATGAGAGAGGCCAAAGGTTTGTCGATGCTATAGATAAATCTCCCGGCAAGGTGCTCAAAAGCTTCGCACCGGCGAGAAAGATCATCAAAGAGAAGTACGGGATCGGGTAAAATCTCCAAGTTAAGATCAGGCTAAAAGGGAGCTGAAAAGCTTCCTTTTTTATTAAGATTTTTCGAAAAAATAGGGGTTGCGGGGACAGGAAAAAGGATCTTCAAAAAGGAGAAAAAAGAGCAGATACAACACTACAAAGATATACGGAGAGAAGAGAGAAAAAAAGAGAAAAAGGGAGCGGCGGCGAGCAATCGAAAGGAAAAGGAGGGTAAG
>JAKORA010000202.1 GCA_029778075.1 Bacillota bacterium
CTCCGCTGCAGGGATGGATAAAGTTGTTATGAAGATACTTTTTCAGCATAGAGGCCTTCCTGTGGGCGATTTTCTCTATTTTAAATCCTTCGATTGGGCCCGCGAGAGGATTTCCCTGCTCAAAAAGATAGAAGAAAGGTTGGGCTATCCCTGCTTTGTCAAACCGGCCAACTTGGGCTCCAGTGTCGGTGTAAACAAGGCAGACGGACAGGAAGCACTGATCAGGTGCATAGAAGAGGCCCTGCGCTACGACCACAAGGTTATCGTAGAGGCTTATATTCGCGGCCGTGAAATCGAGTGCAGTGTCCTCGGAGATGAGGAGCCTATTAGCTCCGTGCCGGGGGAAATTGTCCCCGGGGGCGAATTTTATGACTATCGCGCCAAGTCCATTGACAGCAGTTCAAAACTTATTATTCCGGCTTCGTTGCCGCCGGAAGCCAGGGAGAGAATAAGGGCTTATGCCGTGGAGGCTTTTCTGGCCGTTGAATGCAGCGGGCTTGGCCGGGTCGATTTCTTTTACCAGGAAGAAGAAGACAGGATTTACGTAAGCGAGATTAATACTATCCCCGGGTTCACAAGTATCAGCATGTATCCGAAGCTGTGGGAAGCGAGCGGCATCCCCTATACCAAGCTTATTGACAGGCTTATCGAAATTGCCTGTGAAAGGCACCGCCGGAGAAGTACGCTTTTGTGCAGTTATTCTCCTCCAATTTTAAAATGATTTTATTGTGAATTAAATTATTATGTAGTAAAATAGCTAGCAGTAAAGAGCGGAAGTGGCAATATTGGGCATAAACAGGAGGCTAACATTATGGTCGAAAGAGGTACATTTAGAGTTAAAAAAGGGATGGCCGAGATGCAAAAAGGCGGCGTTATTATGGATGTAACCAATGAGGAGCAAGCCCGGATCGCCGAAGCCGCCGGGGCAGTGGCGGTAATGGCCCTGGAGAGGGTGCCGGCGGATATAAGGGCGGCCGGCGGTGTAGCGCGCATGGCGGATCCCGAAATTATTTTGCGTATAATGGATGCAGTGACAATTCCGGTAATGGCCAAGTGTCGCATCGGGCACTTTGTAGAGGCCCAGATACTCGAGGCCTTGGGCGTGGATTTTATAGATGAAAGCGAAGTCCTCACTCCTGCTGACGAACACTATCATATCGACAAGCGTAAATTTACCGTCCCCTTCGTGTGCGGATGCCGGGATCTGGGCGAGGCACTGCGCCGCATCGGTGAAGGCGCGGCCATGCTTCGTACCAAGGGCGAAGCCGGCACCGGCAACGTAGTGGAGGCTGTCAGGCATATGCGCCGGATAATGGACCAGATACGCCAGGTGCAGAATACGCCCGATGAAGAGCTGATGACCTTAGCCAAAGAGCTGGGCGCTCCCCATGAGCTGCTCTTGGAGGTAAAAAAGCGCGGAGCGCTTCCGGTTGTTAATTTCGCCGCCGGCGGTATAGCCACCCCTGCCGATGCAGCCCTCATGATGCAATTGGGCGCTGACGGTGTTTTTGTCGGTTCGGGAATATTTAAATCCGAAAATCCAGAGAAAAGAGCAAGGGCCATTGTTGAGGCCACGCTGCATTATGACGATCCCGAGCGCCTGGCTGCCGTATCCCGCGGCCTGGGCGAGGCGATGCCCGGTCTCGATGTCACCCTGCTGGCCGAGACCGAGCGAATGCAGGTCAGGGGTGTTTAAACGCTTATTTTTCCCGGCTGTATATCCAGGCTACAATACACGGAACACAGGGGGAGAAACGTTTCTTCCATGAAAAGTGTGGAGCGGGCTATGGTAGTAAGAAAAACCTCTTCATAAAGCGGTATTGTGTCTCCCTCCTGCCGGCACAGCGCGACCTAAGATCCTGGAGAGAAAGGGTTTACCCTTTCTTTTTCATTTTTTTACAAAGGAATACAAAAGGGTGATGAAGAATTATAGAAGCAAAGGAAGCATAAAATAAATCTTAATTATACAGCAAGGGATGCATAACGTGCAGGAGAAAAGGAAAAAAGCCTGTA
>JAKORA010000203.1 GCA_029778075.1 Bacillota bacterium
TATCTTTTCCCGCCTCGAAAGCCTGCTGCTGAATCCTTTTCAAATCCCTTTTCTTAATCCTATGGGATTCCTTCGGTTCGATCAGCGTCTTGCACTCTATGAGACAGTATTTATTTTCCACATCGCCCTTTTTGAAATCCCCGGCCCCGGATCCCGGTGTAGTTCTACCCCCGACCGCTTTTGCTACCTTCTTTTCCTGTCTGCTGCTCGCCACCTTCCTCATCCTATCCCCTCCCTAATAAAAAAGAAGAAGCTATTTGAAGCCTCTTCAAGCCCTAAAATCTTAATTATTAAAGTTTGATAGCCCTTCCGTTTAGGAAAGGCTATCAATAATAAGCCTCATTCGTCCGTCAAAATCCTTCCGTAAACCGCCCTGTCGATCTCCTCGACCACCGAAGGATTATCTTGCAGGTACTTCATAAGATTCTTCTTGCCCTGAAACTTCGTTTTTTCATTTCCAAAAATTGAAAACCACGCCCCCGCTTGAACGATTATATCAAACTTGATAGCCAGATAGATCAGATCGTTTAGTATATCTATTCCGGCATCGTATTTTAGGTTGTAGCCCCCGACCCTCCTTTTCGGCGGACAGATTTTTGTCTTTACTATCGTTACCTCCACGATGTTTCCCTTCGGCTCATCTGCGGCAGCAAACGTCATCTCTTCCCCGTTCTTATCTATGAATTTTCCCTTCCTGAAAGCCAGCCTGAGAGAATAGATATGCTTCAAAGCCCGGCCCCCCGGCGTGTGAAAGAGATTGAAAGGATTCTTCATATCGTCCCTGATCTGATTTATGATAATCAAGGCCGTCCGGCTCCTCGCAAGCTTCGGGCATATCTTCGAAGAGAAAACGCTCATAGCTCCGGCGATCCCGCCGTAAGCCTTCTTATCCATTTCCTCATCAAATAAAGACTGGGGAACGAGCATGGGCAGGGAATCCAGAACGATCAGAATGACTTCCCCAGTTGCTACCAGATCTATGATCATCTGCAAAACCTGCTCTGCGCTCTGCTCCTGCGGCAGCATCAAGATCAGTTCATCTGTATTTACCCCGTTTTTTTCAGCCCATTCCTCGTCTAAGGTGTTTTCGGCATCTATATAAATGACCTTCCTTTTGCCCCTGCTCTTTACCTCTTCCAATTCTTCTTTAAGCTGCTGCTGCCTCTTTCCCGTCTCCTGCGCTATCCTCTCATCGTATTCCGCTATCTTGTTTTTGAACTCCTCTTCCGCAAGCTTCTGCGCCCGGCCTACCACATCCAAAGCGGTGGTGGTTTTTCCGCTCCCGTCCGGCCCTAAAAACTCCGTGACCTTGCCCAGAGGAATACCGCCGTAGGTGA
>JAKORA010000204.1 GCA_029778075.1 Bacillota bacterium
CCGGTACATATCAGGAAAATCATGCAAAAATCGATAGCGTTGTTCTGGTGTAAGTTTATCCAGGATTGAATTGGCTATTCTACATCCTTGTCTAGATATATTATACAGTTCTGGTAAGTAGTAATCGTAAAAAATGCTTTCAAAGGGATAGAGTGACCTGATTTCTTTTTTGGTGATACCATCATTTTTGTAGTTATTATAGACATCGTTTACCCATTTTTGATAGTATTGTCTGGGTGTTATACTGTATTGCATTTACAAACCCCCTTTTATAAATCCTTTTCGCCGGGATTGCGGCTCCCGGCGGGCCTTTTTAAGACAGTCCCAGACCTTTTCTTCCGTGGGGTGTTCTACTCAGAATATTTCTGCCACTTCCCTCTCTTCCCAGGTAGCGGACAGTATCTGCCCGCCCCGGAAGATATAGTAGTGAGCAGCAGGGGCGCCGTATAGTCTCCCGCTGTAACCAGTCCTGAAGACTATCCCCGCCGGCATAATGGCAATTAATTGTCTGCCGCCACCCATCCGGCCGGCTGCACCCTGGGCAATAATGCCATCACATAAGATCTCGCCTGGGAAGGGGTGAAACGTAGGGCGTTCTTCACCCCAGTAATCCCTTTTCATTCCTCCATCCCGGTCACCTGTGTGGCTATTGCCACCCCGGTAACCGATCCGGGTCCGGAATACGCAGATGCATTTTTCTGTTGTATCTGCGTATTCCACTTGAAACAACTTAGGCTTTCCAGCCTTTGTTGTTCCTACTTCTGCGAAGCGGATATATACATGACCTTCCTCCTGCCATTCTTTGTATGAGGAAGGCAGGAGCTGGACCGGGAGGACTCCGAGCTTGCGGCCCCGGCCCTCCTCTCCCACCAGGATGACAGGGATGGTAACTCCCGCACCCTTCAATGTGAAGGAGTCAATTCTGACTCCTTCTGTAACCTTTCCATTTTCGACAGTGAAAATTTTCCTTGGAATCCCTCCTAAAATATTTTCCCCGTTGAGCGGAGCAGGAGAAAACCTCCTGACCTCGGCTTTCACGAGGTAGTCCCTAGCCATGCTGTACCATTATTGGGATAAAGATAAGTCTATAATTTTCAATC
>JAKORA010000205.1 GCA_029778075.1 Bacillota bacterium
AACAAGGTCACCGCATCCTGGCATATCGTGGTAGATGAGAAGGAGGCCATCGAGGCTATACCCTTGAACGAGGTCGCCTGGCACGCTGGGGACGGTAGTGGCCAGGGCAACCGGGCCAGCATCGGGATAGAGATATGTGAGAGTGGCAATCGGGCAAAGACGCTGGAAAACGCCGTCAAGCTCACTGCCAAGCTGCTCAAAGAACGGGGATGGGGAGTGGACAGGCTCCGCCGGCATTTTGACTGGAGCGGGAAGATATGTCCGAGGATACTGCAGCCCAACAACTGGGCAGGCTGGGAACAGTTCAAAAAGGATGTTGCCAAGGAATTGACAGGAGGTGCAAGCACAGTGACGCAAAACAAAAATCAGCCTTCTTCCTGGGCTAAAGAGTCCTGGGAGTGGGCGAAGAAGGAAGGAATTACCGATGGAACCCGGCCAAAAGATGTAGCCACTAGAGAAGAAATTATAACAATGCTGTACAACTACGACCAGAAGGTGGCTAATAAGAGGAAATGAAGTTCTCAAAGTTTATTGTGACTTTAGTTATACTATTAAATGTTGGTTTTACGGTAGCTGTGCTCTATGCGTTTTTGCGGGTAGGGAGCGAACCAACTGCTCTCATATCCGCATGGTTCTGCTTCACGACAATAGAACTTTGGGCATTGGCTGGTATAAAAAAGCGGGAGATTGAAACACAAAATGACAAGGAGGAGATACAGTGAAGGAATTCTGGAAACAAAAACTGACTTCCAGGAAGTTTTGGGTAGCCGTGGCTAGCGCGGCTTTTATTATTTTGAGTGAAGGGCTTGGCCTGAATGTTGACAGCGAGCTGTATTGGAAGATAGTTGCGTTGGCTTTGGGCTACATCTTTGGCGAGGCAGCAGTTGACGTGGCAAGGGCTAAGAAAGAACAACCCCCGGCGTAGGCCGGGGGCTTTTTGTTAAAGTACACACTTTTCCTTACACTCATGCCCCTCGAAAGAGGGGCGCTTTTTTTGTGCCTATTTTAAAAAATTTTGTACCAAAAGTATTGACATTCGGTACAAAAAAAGATACAATTAAAACAAAAAAACAGGAGGTAATAAAATGGAACTGAAAGAAATGACAATCCGGGAGCTCGAAGAACTCATAGCGGAAGCTGGCAAGGTGTTGGCGGAGAAAAAGCGTTCTGAATCCAAGGAATTTACTTTTGAATTTTCAGCTACTAGTGATCCACGCAAAGGAAAGCCTTATGTAGCGCGCCTTTATTGGCAGGACGGAAAATTGCAGAGAGATTTTTACGACCTAAACAGACAGTGGGGCAAAAAAGAGATCACTGTCAGTGGCACTTACACGGCGAAAGCTGGCGACATCATTGAGCAACGCATCGGTGGAAGCTGGAAAAACGACTACCGCGCTTGGTACCTGGTTACGGAAGACGGGGAGCAAGTCAAGGTAGCAGATATCGACAATTCTAATGAGAAGGCGCGGGTAACCGAATACTTGCAAGGTAAAATTAAGGCCGAAGAATTGATAAACGGATAAGGGGCTGCCGATATGGCAACCCCACCCGATAATAAAATTTGTCAATAGGGTGGCGGCCTACGCCGGAAAGGAGTGTAATTATGGCTAGAGACGCAAAGCAGTATAGGGTGAACGTGTACGAAAACCAGTATGACCTTGATGGTGACGTTATTGCCAGGGTGCGTTACAACCAGGATTTAGATTTCTGGAATGGGCGAAACTGGCAGAACGGCGGAGTTGGCAGACACAAGGGCATTACCAAGCTAAAAGACGGTCGGTACGTAATAATAATCGGCACCGACTGGCAGGGTGAGAGAGATTATGCTTAC
>JAKORA010000206.1 GCA_029778075.1 Bacillota bacterium
CCTTATTGGAAGACACATGCGATATGGCCATAGCAAGCCGTTATACAAAGGGAGGATCTACACCCGGATGGCCCCTTTACAGGAGACTAGCGTCCTTTATCGCCACAGCCGCAGCAAGGATCTTCGTCGACGTACGTGACCCCATGTCAGGCTTCTTTGCCGTACGTCCCCAGCTGCTTCGCTCGCTCGACCCCGAGAAAGCTTGCTTTAAGGTGTGCATGGAGGCACTGATAGCAGGAGGCCCTGCCTTGAGGGTCATTGAGGTTCCCATAACTTTCAAAGACAGAGCAAGCGGACATTCAAAGATCAACCTCATAAAGATGGGGTGGTCTTATCTGTGTCGGCTGGCTGCCTTGGCCGGAGGCAACATGTCGGCAAAAAGCGGCGTTCGCTTCGGTATCGTAGGTCTTCTTGCCATGGCTCTGGATCTTTTTGTGTTTTCTGTTCTTACTGCCCTGAAATTTCCCATAGGACAATCCCACGTGATAAGCTTTTTCGCCTCGACTGTATTTAACTTCACGTGCAACGCCAGATGGTCCTTTGCGCAAGACGATACACAGGGGCTTTCTTTCGCCGGCTTCGGACGTTTCCTGCTTTTGGCTTTGGTGTCCCTATTTTTGCGGGGAGGGGTACTTGCTACCTTAAATCAACTGCTGGGATGGCCACCCATATTGGCCGTAATGGGAGGGATCTTTGCTGCTGCCGTCTCAAATTACGTGGGGAACGCCTTCTTCGTTTTTTCCTTGAAGCCCAAATACAAAGAGCTTCGCTGGCGGGCTGTATCTGTCATATTTCTCATTTATGCCATAGCGCTGCGCCTGTTTTATATGGGAGTGATGGAGCTGATTTACGAGGAAGCATACTACTGGAATTACGCTCAGCATCTGGACATAGGCTACCTAGACCACCCTCCCATGGTGGCCTGGATCATAGCATTTTTTACGTCCGTCTTCGGCAACGCTGAATTTGCCGTAAGGATAGGAGCACTGCTTTCCTGGGCGGTCATGGGAACGTTCGTCTTTGCCCTTGCGCGAAAGCTTTACGGCAGGGGGATTGCCTTCGTCTCTCTCTTCTTTGTAGCCGGACTTCCCTTTTTCTTTGGGATAGGCATGCTCATGACCCCTGATGCCCCCCTTGCTGCCTGTTGGGCCGGGACGCTTTACTTTTTGGCCAAGGCATTTTTTGACAAACGACGCCAATCCTGGTGGGGCGTCGGCATTTGCGGCGGGCTGGGACTGCTTTCCAAATACACCATTGCCCTTCTGGCACCGGCAAGTTTATTATTCATGGCCATAGACCCCATGTCTCGCCAATGGTTAAAGAAAAAGGAGCCGTATTTAGCTGCCATCCTTGCACTCTTGATCTTTTCGCCGGTCATCGTCTGGAACGCCAAGCACGGATGGGCATCTTTCGCCTATCAGGGATCTGACAGGCTTACCGGTTCCTTTAAGTTCTATCTGCCCCAATTTCTGGGTTATGTAGCTGCGCTCCTTACGCCTGTCGGTTTGGTCGCCGTTCCTGGTACCCTTTTGGGCACAAAGGGCGACCGAAGATCTAGGTTTTGCATGATAATGGCGCTTTTTCCGGCATGTGTCTTTTTGGCCTTTAGCTTATTTCGAGAGGTCAAGTTGAACTGGACGGGGCCTGCCTGGATTTGCCTAGTTCCTTTAATGGCATATCAGGTTATGGCAAGCGATACTACATCTCGAATTATTAATTTTCTAAGAAAGGCCTGGATCCCTACTGTTGTAGTTGTCTATCTTATCTTTGGA
>JAKORA010000207.1 GCA_029778075.1 Bacillota bacterium
CCACCTTATCAGCCCCTGCCTCCAGAACCCTTTTCATGTCCTCCAGTGTGCGAATCCCTCCGCCGACCGTAAAGGGAATGGTAACCTTTCCGGCCACCCTGGCCACCAGATCGAGCATAATGTCCCTGTCCTCTGTCGTAGCCGTGATATCCAGAAAGACCAATTCGTCCGCTCCGTGGACGGTATAATATTCAGCCAACTCCACAGGGTCGCCGGCATCCCTTAAATTTAAAAACTTTGTTCCTTTTACCACCCGTCCCTTTTCGATATCCAGGCAGGGTATTATTCTTGTGACAGGCATATATCTCATTCCTCCATTATTGCCAGGGCATCACTAAGGCTGATAGCACCGGAATACAGGGCTTTCCCCATAACAACGCCATAGACACCGTATTTTTTCAAATCCTTGAGTGCCCGCAAATCATCCAAAGAAGAAACGCCTCCGGCAGCGATTACTTTCAGGCCGCTTTGCAAGGCTAATTGTTTGGTGGCTTCCAGATTCGGCCCTTTTAAAGTCCCGTCCCGGCGGGTATCTGTAAATACTACTTCGGCAACTCCTTGTCCGGCCACTAACCTGGCAAATTCCACAACTGACATCTCTACTGTTGTTTCCCAGCCTTCAATGGCCACTTTCCCATCCCTGCCGTCAATACCAACCAGGATCCTCTCCCCGTATTTCTTAGTACATTGAGATACCAATTCAGGATTAAGAATTGCGGCAGTACCCAGGATCACCCGGTCCACACCCAGACTCAGGAGCTTCTCCACTGCAGCAAAGCTGCGGATCCCTCCCCCCACCTGGATCGGGATTTTTATGGCCTGCACTATCTGGGTGATAACCTCCAAATTCTGCGGTTCACCTTTGAAAGCACCGTCCAAATCAACAATATGCAGGCGCCGGGCCCCCATTTCCTCCCAACGCAGAGCCATTCCCACCGGTTCGTCCGAGTACACTGTCTCGGAATCCTTCTCTCCCTGGACTAAACGGACACACCGGCCGTCACGCAAATCGATGGCAGGAATAACTAACATTTCTGACCAACTCCCCAAAATAATCTCCCTGATAAAATCTCCTCAATAATATCTTTAGCAGCAAAATTACTGCCCCATAACAGCAGCAGCAACTCAGGAGAGGACCCCTTTGGAAGAAGGCACCTCCATTCCGCTTTCCATTACAGCCGCACGCAAGGATCTGGCCAAAGCCTTAATCAGCGCCTCCGCCAAATGGTGTGAGTTCCCCGCGGACAATTGCCGCAGATGCAAGGTGAATTTCCCCTCATTGACGAAAGCCCGTAAAAACTCTTCCAAAAGTTCAGCGGCAAAATCCCCGATCAGCGGCGTCTGGAAAGAGAAGCTGCAATAACAGCCCGGACGTCCGCTTAAATCAAGAGCACAAAGCACAAGAACTTCGTCCATGGGCAGGATCAGTGAAGCATAACGGTTTATGCCTTTCTTCTCTCCTAAAGCCTCCCTTATAGCCTGGCCCAGACAGATCCCGATATCCTCGACCGTATGGTGAAAATCAACCTGCAAATCTCCGTGGGCTTGCAGCTTCAGAGAAAAACCACTATGCTTGGCGAACAGCTCCAGTAAATGATCGAAAAACCCTATGCCGCTTGTCCCTTGCCATACTCCCTTCTCATCCAGCTTTAATTCCAGCTCAATCTCAGTTTCCCTGGTTTTTCTTTTAATCAAAGCTTGCCTCTGGCTCATTTGTCCGCCTCCTCTGTTCTGATAGCTACAGCACGCCCATGGGCCTCCAGGTTTTCCCATTCAGTAAGGGTTTGGATACTGCCGGCGGCTTGTCTCAAGCCCTGTTCCGTATAGGAAATTATGCTGGAACGCTTGCAGAAATCATCAACGGTCAACGGAGAATTAAACCTGGCCGTACCGGAAGTAGGCAAAACATGATTCGGTCCTGCCCAATAATCACCCAGAGGTTCCGGTGAATGAGAACCAAGGAAAACAGCCCCGGCATGCTTTATGGCCGCCAAATATGTAAACGGTTCCCGCACCAGCAATTCCAGATGTTCAGGTGCAACCATATTGGCCACGGAAACAGCCTCATCAAGATCCTGCACTATAATTACCGCGCCGCAATTCTGCAGAGCCTGGCAGGCAATTTCCCGGCGCGGCAGTTTTTCCGCCTGCCGCTTTAACTCTTGTACCACGGCCTGGCCCCATCCGGCAGCAGGGGTCACCAAGACAGCCCTGGCCTGAGGGTCATGCTCGGCCTGTGAAAGAAGGTCCGCCGCCGCATAAGCAGGTTCTGCGGAACCATCACCGATAATCAGGATTTCGCTGGGGCCGGCCAGCATATCAATGCCCACTGTCCCATAGACTATTTTCTTCGCTAAGGTAACAAATCTGTTACCGGGCCCCACAATCTTATCTACTTTCCTAATCGTCTCCGTGCCGAAAGCCAGGGCAGCCACCGCCTGGGCCCCTCCGACACGGTAGATTTCCGTCACGCCTGCTTCCCTGGCCGCAACTAAAGTAGCCGGCGGCACTTTCCCCTCCCGGTCCGGAGGAGTCACCATCACAATTTCCGGCACCCCGGCCACTGCAGCCGGGACGGCCGTCATTAAAACCGAAGACGGATAATTGGCTGTCCCGCCGGGGACATACAAGCCGACCCTTTCTATAGGCCTGTAGATTTGCCCCACCGACGAACCGTTTTTGTCCTGAAAGAACCAATCCTTCTTTTTCTGCAGCTCATGGAAGCGACGAATATTATCCCGGGCTTTCCGCAAAGCCGTGACAAATCCGTCATCCACCAGGCTGTATGCTTTATCAATCTCTTGCTCAGTGACGCGCAAGTCCGCTTCGCTTAACCGGCATCCGTCGAACTCGGCAGTATAGGCCAGCAAGGCCTCGTCACCTTTATTTCTTACCTCAGCAACAATGCTTTCTACAGAGGCTCTGAGTTCCTTTTCTTCCAAAGTCCTGTTTTGCAGCCGCTGCCGGGCTTCTGCAGAAGGCCATGTTAAGACTGGTATTAATGTCACGGTGTTACTTCGCCTCCTTGCGTTTGGAGAATTGTTTTCAACTTGGTCACCAGCATATTAATCTCTGCAGCTTTTAAACGGTAGCTGGCCCTGTTGACAATAAGCCTTGCTGTAGCCTGGCCAATCTCTTCCAAGGGCACCAGGTTATTCTCCTGCAATGTTTTTCCGGTCGAAACCAAATCGACGATCAAATCAGCCAGCCCGACCAGCGGGGCCAACTCCACGTTGCCATGCAGCTTGATAATTTCGGCCTGCAGACCCTTGCGCTGCAAATAATCTCTGGCTATCAGCGGGAATTTTGTGGCTATGCGCACCCCCGGCTTCCAGGCATAAGAATTATTACCGGCTAAAGCCTGGCGAGGAGCTGCAATAACAAAGCGGCAAAAGCCAAAGCCCAAATCCACCAGTTCATACAGGTTTCTGGCCGCCTCAATAATGCTGTCCTTGCCGACAATCCCCAGATCGGCCGCCCCATGCTCCACATAGGTCGGAATATCGGTGGGACGGCAGATTATGAACCTGGCTTTCCGGGCAGGATCCTCAAAAACAAGGCTGCGCGATTCGTCAGAAAAATCCCGGGTATTAAAACCAATCTGCTCAAGAATCTCGGCCGAGGGAGCAAACAGCTTCCCTTTAGGTAAAGCAATCGTCAGACTATAATCCGTCACTCGAATCCCCCCTCAACCAACACAATTTGGCCTTCTTTTCCGCGGCCAGCTTTTCTGCCTCAAGTTTTGTCAGTTTTCTGAGCTCTGTAATTACCGGATATCCCTCGTTCCGCCAAGACCGCGCTTGGGCCAGCAGCTGCCCGGCAGTCACTGTCTCGAAGTCAGCAGCCACCAGGATGGTTTGCTCTTTGGGCGGTTCAGCAGGCAAAGACAGCAGCAGCCTTTCAACTCCCAGGGCGAAACCCGTAGCCGGACAATCCTTGCCAAAACGCCTTAACAAACGGTCATAGCGGCCGCCTCCGCCGATGGGATAGCCGATTCCTTTGGTATAAATCTCGAAAACCATTCCGGTGTAATAGTTTTGATGGCGCAATGTGCTCAAATCCGCCTGAATAAAGGAAGCATAGCCATAATCCTCAACGACCTGCCAAACCTGACGCAATTCCGCCAAAGCCGCCTGCAAGGCAGCCGGCAGCAAATCCTGGCACTCGTTAAGCTCATCCCAGCTATGGAAAGGCCTGGTTAAGAGTCCAATTATTCTTTCAATAATATTATTATCCATGCCAATCTTGCTTAGCAATTGCTGTAAGCCGACAAAATCCTTTTCCAGGATTAAAGCCCTGGCTTTCGTTCTTGCTTTTTCATCCTCGGCAAAGCTTTGCATAATTCCGGCTAAAACCCCGGTATGCCCCAGGCTGACCATGAAGCTTGCCAGACCGATCTTTTGCAAGGCTTCAATCGCCAAAGCCAAAACCTCCCCGTCGGCCTCAGGTCCCTCCTGGCCGATCAGTTCAACCCCAACCTGGGCAAATTCCCGCTGTTTTCCGGCCTGGATATTCTCATAACGGAAGACCTCCCCGCCATACATCAGCCGCCAGGGGGCTGACCCCTGGATCTTGCTACTGACCAGCCTGGCTATGGGAGTGGTCATTTCCGACCTTAACGCAATAATGCTGCCGTCCCGGTCAATCAGTTTATAAAGCTGATCGCTCTCCTGACCGCTTTCGCCCTGCGCCAGAACCTGATAATACTCCAGAATAGGAGTGGTTACTTCTTCATAGCCATAACTTCCGGCTATTTCCAGGAAGCGGTTGGTCAGGCTTCTTTTCTTTTCGGCTTCACCATTGAGCCAATCCCTCATACCGGAAGGTATTCTTAAAAAACTCTCCACCATAATCCTCATTCCTTTATTGCGTTAAAGTATTAATGTGTTATTTTATTCAATTGTAGAAATATTAGTTACTCTTGTCAAGCAAATTTTTGAGCAGTCAATAGAAAAGTGTTTTTGGCAAGTATAAATTCGAGCAGTGCGGAACTTAATTTTCCGAGCACCCCAATCCCATTAATGGGATTTCATGGTTGAGTGTGTTAGTCTGTAACTTTGTCCTTGAAAAATCAACAAGTGGCTGTGGTGAACCAACCTATCAATAATCGCACTTGTCAGTTTTTCATCATAGAAAATGCCGTTCCATTTACTAAATTCCAAGTTTGTTGTAATTATCACGCTCCTTTTCTCATAACATTCTGAAATTACTTGAAATAAAAGCTGTGAGCCATCTTTTTCAAAAGGAATATATCCCCATTCGTCGCAGATCAACAGATCTGTTTTCCTCAACTGTTTCATAAATCGCTGCAATTCTCCTTTGACCTTTGCTTCACTTAAAAGATTCACTAACGCTGCTGTTCGATAAAATTTAACCTTCTTCCCTCTGGAACAGGCTGCAACTCCAATTGCTGTGGCCATATGGCTTTTACCTGTCCCTACAGGTCCGTAAAGTATTAGGTTTTCAAGCTTATCAATAAAAGCTCCGGACTTTAATTCTTCAATACCGATAGTATTTGGTATCTGAATGTCCCTGAATTCATAGTTTTCAAAGGTTTTAATGACATCAAAACCTGCAGATTTCAGATTCCTGTTTTTCCTGACAAGTTCTCGATGCTCTATTTCCATCTTTAAAAGCTGTGCCAGAAAATCAGCATGATCAGATGCATTAATCTTTGAATAGTTATTGTAGATATTCATTCCAAACCGGAGTTCTTTGCAATACCGCTTAATCAATATATCAGAATTCATAGCTGCAGCCCTCCGGGAACAATTAATTGATCATATATCTTGATGTCAGGTGAATATTTCTTAAGTTCCGGAACTGTATCGGGCAAGGGCACCTCTGGTTCCGGTAAAGTTCCGGATGTTAAGCGACAATATGTCGCCCAAATGCTATCAGCATCACTGACACCCAATTTCAGCCCTTCTTCAAATGCTTCTATTGCCGAGTTAATACCTGTAGATGCTGTCATTTTTGCAAACAGCTTTAAAGCCCGCTTTTTTCCTTCATAATCGCTCTTGTCCAGATAATCCTTAAGGATTTGAGGCAGTTGATTGTATAGTCCTGTATATTTTAATGCGGTAGGCCTTTTACTCATCAGTTCAAGATAGGGAATCCAGTTCATTGACTCCTTTTCCTCTCCGTAAAGCCGTCTGTGCTTGATGATATGATTACAATCCTCATCAAGTATTCCTACATCATAAGCGCCGGCTTTAACAATAACCTGTTGCCTGGCCATATTAGGTGAAGTCGAATAAATTCTGCCATCAAATTTAATTTTTCCATAGTTGTCAGCTTTAGCAAATTCGTGTAGGTATACTTCAAAAGGAACTTTCGGGAGATTGAACAATTCTTGCTTATCTTCTTGAAATAAATCTTTGATCATCCCATATCCCTTGTAATGCATCCTGTTCATATCCTTATCGCATTTTAAAAGGAGTTCTTTATTGTATTCCCTTAAATCCTTAAATTCCGGAATTGGAACAAGCATATTACGGCGATGATAGCCGACCTTGTTTTCTACCGAACCTTTTTCGTGTCCACTGTCAGGATTACAAAAGTTACTCCGAAAACCATAATGCATCATAAACCTTAAAAATCCTTTGGTTAAGTCACGTTCTCCATATTCCTTGATTTTCTTGACAACCGTAGACATGTTATCAAACCAGATGGCTGTCGGAACACCACCTATGTGTTCGAAAATTGCTTTCATCCCTTCCAGTAAGCATTCCTGGTTAGCACTTTTAAATAACTGCATGTGCCCACCATTACTGTAAGGATAGGACAGATTTAAATAATATCCGTCATATGTAATTCCATTCTCTATAAAGCGAGCCTCACCAAAGTCTGCCTGAGCTTCTCCCGGAGGATGTTCCAGCGGAAGAAATCCATCCGTATTCGTTTGTAACTCCTTACGGATATCTGCAACAAATTTTCTTACGGCTCTTTCACTGGCACTAAATTTATCCCCATACAACTCCTTCAACCTGTCATATACTCGTTTTGCAGTATGCTGCTGTTTGTGAGGTGCTTGCTTATCGCTGATAAGCCATGTGGTGACAACACTCCTGTATGGTGACAATTTGCTTTTTCGTCTTTGTTTGGGGCGGATATTATGATTAAAATCATCTTGCTCAATATACTTCTTTACAGTTTCAAAGTCGTGCCCGGTAAGCTGAGATATTTTTCTTAAACTTTTACCTTCAAATTTCCTCATGTTTCTGATACGATATACTTGCTCCATTGTTAGCATCCTTTCTATACCCCCTTTAGATTCATCACCTAAAAGGGTATTATTTTTTAGGGGTGCTCGCAATGGGGCTTTTCCATTTTATGCAGGGTTTTTTAAGTTCCGGAACGATCGGTTTTCATTGTACCGAAAACACTCGGCATCTCCGTGCCCCTGGCCGTATATCGTGTCGTTTCCTGGCACTCCATTGTTGGGCGTCTGCGGGAAGCAGAATAGGGCACAGGCACACGGCTCTCAAATACTCATGAAGGAACCTGCCAACAAATTGAAGAGGAATGCATCAGCATTCCTCTTGTTATATTACTTTATAGTGGTTCTAAAATAAATGTTGGGGTGGCAGGAAAATAAAATGCATTTGGTCGAATACCTGTAGTCGCCAAACTACACCCATAAAGGAGGTATTCTTCCAAATGCATTCTCAGTTTACCAAAAATCTGTTGCTTTTAAAAGACGTAATAGTAGACAACGTCTACCACTTTGCTGATTACTGTGAAGTACATATCAGTTTGTCAG
>JAKORA010000208.1 GCA_029778075.1 Bacillota bacterium
CTGAAAAGTTGAGAGTGATTCGTTATGATCCGGAGAAAAGAACATATTTAAGGGATGCCTCAAGCTAGGTTTTTTGTGACACTCTGTTACCTGACAAGGTCGGGGAAAATATAGATTCGTTTAATTTGCGAATATTACTTTCACATCCACCCAAAAATTCTACATGCATCTCCGTCCATTATTATGATTCAGAAGATAAAATAATTCGATCTGAAACTCTAGATTCTACATTGCTGTTTTTCGATATTATTAAACCTATTTACAAGACTTTAAAAAAGCTTAAAATTGAAGCAAAACAATATGACTCTGTGAGAAATCATCTTCAGTTTGAAAGTAGAGAAATTTTATTTTGAATATACAGGTATGGGTTCAATGGCAAAGAGAATGATAATGAAGTAAAAGGTGTTGGCAACCAGCAGGACTACGGTATGCGCATTTATGATCCGAGGTTGGGAAGGTTCCTGAGTGTTGATCCGATCACTAAACAATATCCGGAACTAACTCCGTATCAGTTCGCCAGCAATAGCCCTATTGCTGCAATTGATTTGGATGGATTAGAGGCAAAGGTTAGTCTTGAGCACAATACCTATTTTGCTGAATTGCAAAATGTCGGCTTCAGATTTTTGGAAAGAAAGTCGAACGAATATTTCACGCAAACGACAAAAGACTTTCCCGGCCATGATTTTTCTATTAATACGCAAATGTTCGATTATAGTAGTTACTGGGATTACGTGAATGCGAGCAGTCCGCAGCCTGCTAGCGACTATACTCCTCAAGGGTTTAATGTTGCAAACGGGAAAGTTGTGTCCGGGAGGTCGGCTGATAAGACTTTCTATTTGGCCCATACAAATGGCGATAAATGGCAAACTGGATTTGGCAATGTACCAAGTGATGCCAAGTTTGGCATTGGAGGTGGAACTCCCCTTATTATTGACGGGTTGAAGTTTGGGGAAGAAAATATATTTAAGAGTGATACACCTGATGATGTTAAAAAGATTGGTGCAAAAGGATGGGTTGATCCTGTAAATTGGAAGTATTTGGACCAAAAAAGCAACGGTGTGTATGCTGGTCAAAACGATAGAGTTACAGGTAAAACAATTTTAGGTTTTAACTCAAAGGCGTCTACGTGGATTATAGTATCTCAGCAAGAAGGTGTAAGTGGTTTTACATTGGATGAAATAAGAGATCGCCTTTATAAGCAGGGCTTTACCAATGTGTTGGCGTTCGATGGTTCTACTTCTTCTACATTAGTGGAAAATGGAAATCCCCTGGTTCGTCCGGATGAAAGAAAAAACAGTACGATTCCCTCCGGTGTTAATTTATCTGTTCCTGAAAAATGATTAGCGAATGAAAATAGTAGTTCGGATACTTGTTGTTTTGATTGGAGTTTGTATGTTGGCAATGACAACCCTTGTTTTTTATAAGGATATCAAAATTTTATTTACCCGAGAGAGTGCTGCTTATTTATCAAAAATATCTGACGTCAATTATTTTTTTTCGATTGTATTTTGCTTTCTATATCTAATTGTAAGCCTTCTTTTTTTCAAGAAAATCGGCAATAGCGTTATTGTTGTATCACTAGCAATAATTGTTATGTTATGGTTCTTTTGTGGAAGAGTTATTGCGATTAAGCCCTTTCCTGATGGAAGGGTGATTGTAGGATGGTATTATATAGAGACTGGTAGATTCAATCTATGTGATATTGGTGCAGATTGTGAAGCTGTTTTGTCAAGGGAGACTAGGTTGGAAAAAAAAATGCCGTGGATGATTAATGTTAAAAATGAAAGAATTTCCGTGGATATACTTGTGGGGCCTTTTACATGGAATAGTTTTAATGCTACTCTGGAAAAAGAGGTCAAATAGAACTTGCTCGAAAAGCCGTTTACCATGCTTAGCAGTAAGATGTTGCAAGCCGTCAGGTACTAACCTGGCGGTTTTTTTATTGTGCGAGTTGGAGTGCGTTGGATAGGTTGTCTTTGAGTTTTTTCTTGGCCACCAGGGCGTCGAGCATGGTAAAGAAGGCGGCTTTTTCTTTTTTGTCGAGTTGTTCGATCAGGGATATTTTTTCCATGAGTGTTTTATCGATGGAGTTAACGTCTTTGAAAACCTCATCGGCGCTGAAGAGTTCGGCGATGGAGATGCCGAGGGCTTTGGCGATCTTGACCAGGGAAGAGAGGGCGGGGTCTGTTTTGTTGTTTTCAATACGGGAATACTGGGCGGGATCCATTTTGCAGGAGAGGGCGACTTCCTTGCTGGAGAGGCCTTTGGCGTCTCTGATCTTGCGAATATTAGTACCCAGGTTCATGATATTGATGTATGTGGCTACAAATCTATCCATTGGGAGCGTTTAAGTCAATTTAGGTGTTTTGTGTAAAATTAAATATTGATTGTAAAGTCAATTATATATTTTTGGTGTATTGACGGTTAAATCAATAAGTTTTATGACAGCACCAACCAGAAAGACCAAACGGCAACGTAGCGACCGGGCGGTGGCATTTTTTCTTTTCACCAGCGGGGCAGTGTATGGAAATCGCTGAGATCAAGAGCCGCCTGACGCTGGCGCAGGTGCTTCAGCATTACGGGTTGAAGCCGGACAAGCACCTTCGGCTGCATTGTCCTTTCCATGCCGACAAGACGCCGAGTTTGCAGGTGTACTACAAGACACACACGGCTTATTGCTTCAGTGCGAACTGTAAAACCCACGGCAAGAGTTTGGACGTGATTGATTTTGTGATGTTGATGGAAAATGGCACGAAACACGAAGCGCTGCAAAAATGTATAGCGCTGATCGGCGGCACGACTGAAAGCCCCACATCTACAGAACCCTACAGCCGCCCGGCGATCCTGCAACAGTTGTTCACGTATTTTAAAAATGCGGTACACAACAGCAAACCGGCGCAGACCTACATACAATCCAGGGCCCTGGACTACACGACACTAGCAATCGGCTACAATACGGGCCAGTTCCACCATGGGGCCAGAAAGGAGGAAGCATTGATCCAGGCTTGCGTGCAGGTAGGCTTGTTAACACCCTGGGGGGTGAACAACCGCAAGCCCGAAGAACCCGCCTATAAACCTTTTGCGAAGTACTGCCTGGTCTTCGCCTTGCGCAATCCAGAAAACCAGGTAGCGGGTTTGTACTTTAGAAGCACGCTGAACGAGAGTGACCAGCGTCATTTTTATTTGCGAGACCGGCAGGGCCTCTATCCAAAATATCCCGCACCCGATACGACAAAACTCATTCTGACCGAAAGCGTGATCGATGCTGCGACGCTGTTGCAAATCCCGGCCATCTCTGAACACTACAGCATACTGGCGCTCTACGGTACCAATGGGCTGACGGAAGAACACATAGTGGCGATACAATCTTTAGCATCGTTACAAGAAATCATCCTTTGGCTGAATGCCGATGAGCCGGGGCTGGTAGCGACGAACAAACATGGGCAGGCGCTGCAAGCGATGAACAGTGGCTGGCGCATTACCACGGTATCGATGCCGGCGGGTGAAGACATTAACAGCCTCGCGCAAACGCACAGCGATGCACAAATTTTTACAGACCTTTTAGAAGCCAGAACGGATTTTATTTTTTGCCAGCCACCTTTTTTATTTTCAAATGAAGGTGCTGGCGAAGCTTCGCTTTCAATTGAAAAAGAAAATGTGCTTTCGGTTGAAAAAGAAAATATGGCTACTATCAGCCCTCCCGCGATACCTAACGGTGTTGAACAACCGAAATTATCTATAGATGCTGGTGCCGTGAAATCGCCACCGAAAATATTACCTCGCCCGAAAACCAAGCCTGCCGAAAACCAATATACATCAACGCCAACGCCTGTTCTGGACACGACCAACGCGTTTAAAATTATTTACCGTGCACAGACGGCTATCTATTATATCCAGGGTGGCTTGCCGAAAGTAACCGACCACCTGAAAATTATGCTGGTGGTGGAAAATATAAGCAGCGGCCAGAAGGCGCGGGGCCGGGTGGACTTATACGAGGACAAGCAGGTGGAGCGGCTGGCAAAAGAAGTCAGTGAAAGACTACAACTCAGGCGCGACCAATTGGAAGCGGGCCTCTACCGGCTCACGGATTTACTCGAACAGCACCGCGACGAACTATTGCAACAAGAAAAGCAGCAAAGCGGCCAGCCCACCTATACCCTAACGCCGAAGGAAAAAGCAGAAGCCGAAGCTTTTTCGAGAAAGCCCAAACTGCTGAAGCGATTGAATGATTTATTGGGCCAGTCCGGCATCGTGGGCGAAGAAAGAAACCGCTTGTTTTTGTTACTGATCGCCATTAGTCATAAGACAGCAGAGCCGCTGCATGCCCTGATCCAGGGCAGCAGCGGCAGTGGCAAGACAAGGCTCTTAAAGCAGATCAGTGACTGCATGCCCCCGGAAAGTGTGACCAAACTGACCAGGCTAAGCGACAAAGTGCTGTACAACTTCCCTGAAGCGTATTTTATGCACCGGCTCTTGTGTTTGGAAGACATCGATGGCCTGAGTGAAGAAGCAGAGTTTGCGTTCAGGGAACTGCAATCGAATGGGGAACTGAACAGTGCGACCTCGATCAAACTCGATAGCGGGCAGATCACCAGCGGGCAGAAAACGGTGCGGGGCCCGATAGCGAGCTTATCCTGCACGACAAGGGGAGAGATATACGAGGACAATATGAGCCGGGTGTTCCTGATTGCGGTGGATGAGAGCGCGGAACAAACGGCGCGGATCATCGACTACCAGAACGGTGTGGCGGCTGGTATCATCAACCGAAACGACGAAGAAAAAACAAAGAAGTTCCTGCAAAACTGGGTGCGGCTGCTGGCACCGCTGCCAGTGGTGAACCCTTATGCCGGCCAGTTGCGCCTGCCGCCGGAAGCGCACAAGATCCGGCGGCTCAATGACCTGTTCCAGGGCTTTGTGAAGATGGTGACGGTGGTGAACCAGTACCAAAGAACAAAAGACGACAAGGGCAGATTAATAACAGCGCTGGAAGATGTAGAGCTCGCCGTACACATTCTCTTTGAGAGCATTGTCTTAAAAGTAGACGAACTGGACGGGAGTTTGCGGCAGTTTTTTGAGCGCCTGAAAACGCACCTGCAAACCGTGCACGGCAAACATTACCTGACGGCTGAATTTACCTTAAGAGAAATCCGCCAATCCCTCGGGGTGAGCAAGACCCAAACCTTCCGGTACACGAGCGACCTGGTGCGACTGGAGTACCTGCGGCCGGTGGGCGGTCATATGAACAAGGGACTGCAGTACCGGATCAGCTATTGGGACAACTATACGGCCTTGCGGGAAAAGATCAAACAGAACCTGGAGGGGCAGTTAAAAGCGTTAAAATCCGGAACACTACGGAACGCTGGTGGAACGCTACAACCCGCGTAGGGACTGGAAAAAGTGCGTAGCGTTCCTTGTTCCGAAAAACCGTGCGAGGGCCTTTTTTAAAACGATGATCACAGGTGTATTCTCTTCATAGTGATAAACGATCCCATGCAGCAAACGATACAATCCTTTGGCGACTGGCTGTACCAGTTGGGTTACAGCGAAGGCACGCAACACATGCTGCCGGCGCTGGTAAGGGAGTTTATCACGCAGCAGCAGCTTACGGACATCCGGTATGTAGAGCAAGAAAAGGTAAAATCATTTTATACCTATTTGCAAACACGGCCTTTGAAAAAACGCAGCGGTGGGGCTTTGAGTGAATCGATGATCTATCACTATGTGTATGCGTTAAAAACTTTTTTTTCGTGGCTGGAAATCACCGGGCAGCTCGATTACAACCCGGTGAGCGGAATGCGATTCAAGCGACCGCAGATCAATGCGCGCCAGCCCTTACCGATAGAGGAAATCAATCAACTCTTTGCGGCTTGCCGCACAAAAAAGGAAACAGCGGTACTGCATGTGTTTTACAGTTGCGGCCTCAGAAGAAGTGAAGGCGAAGCACTGAACACGGGCGACCTGCATTATCGCGAGCGCCTTTTGTATGTAAGGGCGGGTAAGGGAGCCAAGCGGCGGGTGGTGCCGATGCCGGTGGCGGTGAGCAGTGCCCTGGAAAATTATTACCTCACCGAACGCTGTGGCAGCCGGGTAAAAAGCGGGATGGACGAAGAGGCCTTTTTTTTAAACCGGGTGGGTAACCGTATGCGGGGCGAACCCTTTAACAAACTGCTCAAGCGCATACTGGCCCGGACAACGGTATCAAAAGACACCACGCTGCACCACCTGCGCCACTCGATTGCCACGCACTTGTTACAGGGTGGGATGGGCATCGAATGGGTGCGGGATTTTTTGGGGCATACGTGGTTAGAGACCACGCAGGTCTATGCCAAACCCACGCCGGCGCAATTACAACTCTTATGAAACCCACGCCGAAAAAACAGACACTCGACAGCTACCTGCGCGGGCAGTACACCGAAAAAACGGCGCTCGCTTACGCCCGGGAGATTGAACTGTACACTACGAACTGCCCGGAGGCTGCCAGCGCCACGTATCAGACCATTACAGCGTATATCGGTCGCATCCGGCCTAAATACCGGCCTTCGACGGTGAACCGGATTTTAAGCAGTATAAAGGCGTATTACAGCTATTTGTGTGCAACGGGAGAAAGAACGGATAACCCGGCGGCATCTATTGAGTTAAAAGGCCAACGCAGCAGAGATATCCAGTTGCAGGACCTGCTTCGGCCGGAAGAACTGGAAACCTTGCTTTTGCGGACCGAGCGTTACGGTGACCTGGAAGGCCGCAATAAGGTTTTGGTAAGTCTCTTGATGTACCAGGCCCTGCTGCCTGCCGAAATGGAACAGCTTACCACCGGTGACGTTGACCTGGAAGTGGGTACGGTGTATATACGACCCACGGGTAAGACCAGTGGCCGGGAATTGTCCTTGCGACCGGGGCAGGTGCTGCTGTTTTACCGGTATCTAACCGAAGAGCGGCCGCGGCTGTTACAGGGCCGAAAAACCGACCGTTTGCTGGTAGGTATAAGGGGCGGGGCCATGAGTGCCGAAGACATCACCAAGCACGTGAAGCGCAGTTATCAGGGGCTCTATCCGGGAAGGCCGGTAACGGCGCAGACCATCCGGCAGAGTGTGCTTGCGAATCTCTTGAAAGCCGGTCACGACCTGAGTGTGGTGCAGGTGTTTGCGGGGCACCGTTATCCGGGCAGTACGGAGCGGTATAAACAGGATGATATTGCGACACTGGCCGCCGCGGTGCAGCGCTACCATCCCCTGGGGTCAACGAAACAACCATGAAGCTGCAAACGACGCCAGGGGTTATAGGGAGTGGGTGCCAGCTTGTCAACCCCGTGGTTCCGGTGGTGGCTATTTACACATAATGTCGGTTATGGGCTTTGTTTGCAGGGGCTGGTAGAAAGGGCAAAGAAACGCCTATAACTACCCGGCACATTATGTTACAATAGCTTCCGCCGGCCAGTCGGGCAGCGCTGCACAGAGCGGCTATGGGGTGCAGCGCCCTGCTGGCCGGTGGCATCAACCGGGCCGGGGTTGACAAGCTGGGGGTGAGCAGGAATGCAGGCTTCCCTTTGTTTAAAAAGTAAAATCAATTTGTATGTTCTATTACGTACTTACTGCCGATGGCCCCGGGGCGGCCGAAAATGATTTTCGGATTATGCAGGTGACAGCGGCAGATCAAGCTGCTTTTTTAGCGGCCTATGGCCACTTGGTGATTGCCCAGGGCACTAGTATCGCTGAAGCTATTATTGCGTTCGGCGAACGAGACACACAAGCCGGTTGACGGCGTTATCTGTCCGGGTTTTATTAGCCGGGGGTGTCCCTCTGAAATGTGGTTAATTACCCTTTTTTTGTTGTAAAACGTAAATTTGAATCAAATGGCAATCCCGATGAAAGAAGTAAGCGCCTTGCGCAAGGAAGTAAAGCGATACATCGATACGGCCGATGAGAAGGTGGTAAAGATGATCCATGCGATGCTGGAGGTGGAGCAGGAAAGCGACTGGTGGGATGCGTTGAGCGAGGAAGCGAAAGCCTCGATCGACCAGGGTTTAAAAGAGGCTCGTTCGGGTAATGTGATACCCCATGAAGTGGTGATGAAAAAATACCGCAAATGGCTATCGAAGTAAAGTGGTCGGAAGAATCGAAAAGAACTTTTGAAGCCAATATCGATTACCTCTTGAAAGCCTGGTCAGAGAAAGAGGTGCGCGGGTTTGTGCAGCAGGCGATGTATGTGATCAGCCGGTTGCAGGAGCACCCCGAATCGTACAATCCTTCGCTCAAAAACAAGCAGGTCAGGCGGGCGCGGCTGAATAAATACATTACGTTGTATTACCGGTATTACCCCTCTCGCCGGGAAATCATCCTGCTCAGCTTCTGGCACAGTCGCCAGGATCCTGGTCGTCTGAAGTTTTAATGCGTAGATAAACCAGTAGTGCGGCTGACGCCGCGGAGTCTGTAGTGATTATTCCCGCCGCTTCGCTTTGGGAATAAGAAGTCAGGAAAATAGGCGTGCCGTTGCAACCGGTTCGGCAAGCGAGCGCCAGCCCGGTGCAGGCGCTGCCGAAAACCGAGTGCTGGCAAAGAAAGTATTGGTGTATGCCGGCAGCCCCAGCACCGCCCTCCGCTAAAGCTACGGGTGCTCCGCTTCGCTCTCGCAGGCTGTCACAGCGCTTGCAGCTCACCGGTCGCCCGTCACCCCGGCCCCTGTGCATCCAGCCAGGAGCAGGGCGGAATGCAAGCACCTTAACAAACGGTCAAAGACCGCCGCCCTGCACCTGCCTGTCTGCGGGGCCTCCGCCTCTTTGTTGTGCGCCCCCTGCGCGGCCCCGCCACCCTTTGTCTGTAGTACTGCCTCCGCTTCGCTCCGGCGAGTAAGATGGCGCCAGGGGCCTTAGCCGTGCCTCCGTGCTCCGCTATCGCTCCGCACTCCCGGCCCGGCAGTGGCGGGGCCATGGCGCAGCGGGGGCGCCGGGAACTCCGATCAGCAGTGGATTATAGCCACGGTCAGTGGTAATACTAATCAACACTTCCGGGTGAAACCATCCGCAGGGCTAGTAACCTGTACACAACACCCGTTACTAACGGTGATGTATAGCTGTAATTAGAACACCGGTATCACCATCGATACCAGCAATAGAAAATCATACTGCTCCCTTGCTTTTAAAAAAGAAAAAAGAACAGCAAAGCTAGCCGCCGCTATCAGCAGGGGAATAAAGCCGGGCGGCAGTTAATAAGAATAAAGCCGGGCAGCCAAAAGACTACGCCATAAAGCAGTAGAACAAACCTTCAGCAGTTGTTCCTGCACCGGCAGTATCAAGTTAGTGAGCAGTAGTAATCCACGCATTTATTGCGTTTCCTTTTGGCTTGGTTCAGCGGCGGCTGGTGGGAGGGGCTTTCTTTTTTTTCATTTTAAAACCAATCGTTATGCAGTACTACATTTTACCATCGCCCGTTACCAACGCTGATGACAGGCAGTATATTCTTATGGTGGTTAAGCCAGGTGATGAAGCGTCGTTTCTGGCCGCCCATGGCCACCAGGTTATTGCCCGTGGTGATAGCATCGCTGAAGCATTAATGAACTACCAGTCCTGGCTCAACAGCCAGCCGGCTGCTTAATCCTAACAAGGGCTTCGGCCCTTTTTGGCGGAGGGAAAAAACAACGAATAAAATCCTCGATCGCTGAAATCAACAGAAATTACACTCCCAACCAAACCAGCGCCGAAAAACGAAACGAAAAAAGCCGACAAAAAAAGTAGAACACGCTGCCGCAGCCGATGGGCAGCGGTACAAATCCCGGCAGTAGAACGGCTTTGGCTGGCGGCTGCCTGCCGGCGGATAAGCCCGGCAATAGAATATAAATCAGCAGCAGCAATACCCATCAGCAACCGATCATAACCCAACAGAAGACCCGCTTATCCACCGGCCGCCAGCCGCTCTTAACTCATCCCCGCGCAGGAATAATACTATCTTCTTTTTTCAATTGAATTTTTTTCAGTTGAAAAGGTTCCGGTGAAAAGAAAAAACCGGTTATCTTGGGGGCAGTTCTTTGAGAAAAGGCAGGTGCAGGGATTTTTTCTTTCAACTGAAAATCCGGTTCGGGAGTATATCGATA
>JAKORA010000209.1 GCA_029778075.1 Bacillota bacterium
AGAGTAGCAGTGTAAGTATAATTAAAATATTGCGTAATTTTGAGGAAAACACAGGTACGGCCTCCCTTTTCTGAAAAAACTTCCCGGTTTTATACTTTTAAAAAACGCCTGACGGATATACTGCTTCCCAAAACTCCTAAAACTACTCCCAACGGGATAATTGTCCTAACAATCTCTTTCATAATGTTTTCCGTAGGAATTAACGGAAGGAAATAAATATTGGATTTCAACCAGATAACAGCGGCCTGATATCCATAATAAATGACAATCAACGGAATCACGGCCCCGACCAGACCCAGAATCAGGCCTTCAAAAATAAAGGGCCAGCGAATAAACCAGTCTGTCGCTCCTACATATTTCATGATCATTATCTCTTTGCGCCTGATATATACCGTCAGGCGAATGGTATGAGCAATGAGGAATATCGCTGTAAGGGCGAGCCCTGCCATAAACATCAGTCCGATCCAGCGCATGATACCTGTAAACTGGAAGAGAGGCTCTACCACACCCTGGCCGTAATCCAGGTGGCCGACGCCGGGGTAATCCGCTATTTCCTCTGCTACCAGGGGAATATCTTCAGGAATTTTGGTCTTCAACTCGTAGGAGTCACGCAGCGGATTTTCTTCCCCGGTATCAATTCCCTCCAGCAGGTAAGCGCGGTCGCCCAGTTGCTTCTTCAGGCGCTGCATCGCTTCATCTTTGGATACATAGCGCACCTCTTCCATCTGAGGATGTAAAGTCAGCATCCTCTGAAGCTCCAGCCTGGTCTCCTCATCACATGCTTCGTCAAGATAAATAACTATCTGGATCTGTTCTTTTATATCCTGTGTAAGGAGAGCAACGTTAAAGCTTATAACCATAAAACTCCCCAGGAGCAGAAGGGTAATGGAAACAACACCCACAGAAGCTATACTCATCCAACCGTTACGAGCGATACTCTTAAGCGCCTCTCCCAGAAAATACAAGAGGCTCCTAATGTGCATTAAAATAAACCCCTCTCTCCTGGTCGCTGACTAGTTGATTGTTTTCCAAAACTACGACACGCTTTTGAAACTGATCCACCAGATCTTTGGCATGAGTAGCTACAATTACTGTCGTCCCCCGGATATTAATATCCTGGATTAAGGTCATAATTTCTTTGGCAGTAACCGGATCAAGGTTGCCGGTAGGCTCGTCCGCCATGAGCACAGCAGGTCGGTTGACGATAGCCCTGGCTACACAGACCCTCTGCTGTTCTCCGCCGGACAGTTCATGGGGAAGCTTATAAGCCTTATCTTTTAATCCGACGAGCTCCAGGGTCAGAGGTACTCTTTTGCGAATTTCCCGGAGCGGTGTCCCGATAACCCTCAGGGAAAAGGCCACGTTTTCGAATACGTTGCGGTCATTAAGCAGGCGAAAATCCTGGAAAACCATACCTATATTGCGCCTTAAAAAGGGAATCTCCCGGTTTTTCAACCGGGTTATATCCCTTCCAAAGATCTTAATGTGTCCTTTAGTAGGTAGGGTTTCTCTTAAAAGGAGCTTTAAGAGGGTGGATTTGCCTGAGCCGCTGGGGCCTACAACAAAAACAAACTCGCCGCGGTCAATAATCAAATTGATATCTTTTAAGGCGTAGTGCTCGTTTTGCCCATATTTTTTATAAAGGTGATAAATTTCGATCATAATACGGCCTCACTTAATTATTTTACAGGAATTGCCGGGTTTTATGGCGTAATTTGTAAAATAAGTAAGTATTTTATTCGACGGAATTTGTAGAAAATCCTTTTTTTCAATCGGCCATATTATGGAATTTTTATATATTTTTTACTGTAAATCCTGGAAATTATTTTTTCTCCAGCCAGGGCATCATGGAGCGTAGCTCTTTCCCGACTTTTTCAATAAGATGCTGCGACTCTTTCCTCCGCAGAGCAGTGAACCGGGGGCGGTTCATGCGAAATTCCGTAATGCATTCCTGGGCAAAAATCCCATCCTGGATTTCCTGCAGGAGCTTTTTTAATTCTCCGCGCACTCTCTCATCAATAACCCGGGGGCCGCGGGTTAAGTCGCCGTACTCGGCCACATCGCTGACAGAGTAGCGCATCCAGGACATGCCGCCTTCATAGAGGAGGTCAACAATCAACTTCAGTTCATGCATGCATTCAAAGTAGGCGATTTCCGGCTGGTAGCCAGCTTCGACGAGGGTATCGAAGGAAGCTTTAATTAAAGCCGTAACGCCGCCGCAGAGAACAGCCTGTTCCCCAAAGAGGTCCGTTTCAGTCTCTTCCTGGAAAGTTGTCTCTATTACTCCCGCCCGTGTAGAGCCCAGACCTTTAGCATAGGCAAGAGCCCTCTGCAGGCACTTCCCTGTATAATCCTGGTGCACCGCCACCAGGGCAGGCACGCCATTGCCCTGCTGGTACATGCGCCTGACCAGATGCCCCGGGCTTTTGGGAGCCACCATGAACACATCCACATTGGCGGGAGGAATAACCTGGTTATAGAGAATGTTAAAACCATGCGCTACCGCAAAGGCCTTTCCTTCCTTGAGATGTGGCAGGACCTCTTTCTGAAATACCGGCGGCTGGTCGTTATCTCCGAGCAGCATCATAATCACCTGGGCAGCTTCAACCGCCTCGGCCACAGTCTTAACCTCCAGACCGTCTTTTTCCGCCTGTATCCAGTTAGGGGTCCCGGGAAGATCGGCGACTACAACGCTCAGGCCGCTATCCCGTAAATTTTGGGCATGAGCATGCCCCTGGCTCCCGTAACCAAGAATGGCTATCTTTTCATCTTTCAGGTAAGATAAGTCTGCATCCTTGTCATAATAAATTACTGCCATTTTTTTCGCCTGTACAATAAATAGTGCGTGATACGCAATTTTATTGTAAGGCTTTACACCTCCTCGATTATTTATTTTGAAACAAAATAGATTCCCAGCAAGCCTTTGTTCTGCATATATCTTTATATATTTTTCCCTAAAAAAAATTATACTTCCTAATACCCGGCATATACGGCCAAATTATTCATAAAAAGCAAAAGAGCTTGGCAAACCTCGTCCAATCCTGGATAACAATGTAAAACAATTTAGGTATAATTCGACAGGCTGTACGCTAATCCCTGCCATAAAACCTCTATTACGTAAAAAAAAACAATTTTTTTTCTTTGCCGGCCTTCGCCGAGCGCCAACCTTCGCCAAAGACGCGACATGGATGTCGGAGCTCTTACTACCGGCCTCTTACTACGGATGAAAATTGTCCAAGTAGGTCGGCGTTTGGATCCATGCGGTTCTCACAAGGGTGGCGTAAGGTTGGGGCGAGCGAAATATGGAGCTTGAGCACGCAGGTTCAGCGAAGCGAGGAAGCGAGGGCTTAAAAATGACACGGCAGACATGGAGGTCTGCCGCTGTAGCTTATTAGTTTTCTCGTTTAGTACCTGCTGCCTTTCTATGGAAGCAGCGATTTGCTGTGGGCGTGAGCGACTTGTGAAGCGAAGTCAAAAAGTTCACGGCGAAGCGAAGGCCGGAGACGACCCTGCCGGCACGGACGCCGGGGCCTTTGACCATGGATGAAAATTGTCCAAGTAGGTCGACATTTAGATCCCGTGCGGCTCCCTTAGGGGCGGCGTAAGGTTGTGGTGAGCAAAATAATGTGCAGCTTGAGTCTACAGGTTCAGCGAAACGATGGCTCGAAATGGCCCGGTAGATATGAATGTTCTTGTCATAGCTTATCGGTTTTCTCATTTTAGCACCCGCTACTGTTCAATGGAAGCAGCGCTTTGCTGTGGCGAGAGCGACTTGTGGAGCGAAGTCAAAAAGTTCACGGCGAAGCGAAGGCCGGAGACGACCCTGCCGACATGGACGTCG
>JAKORA010000210.1 GCA_029778075.1 Bacillota bacterium
GACTTTTTCCGCCCCGCGGCCGTGGCGACAGTAGTAGAAGAGCTTTCACCCTGTGGGACAGTCAAGATGCGCGGGGAACTTTGGAAAGCATGCAGCCATGACAGCTCCACAATTCCTCCGGGCTCCCGGGTGGAGATTATCAGGCAAGAAAGCCTTACCTTGATTGTAAAAAAAATTGATTAGAGCCTTATTCTTATTTCTTTCCGTATAAGCGCGGCATCTTTGGATAAGCGATTTATTCATTTATTCATAGCAGTATTCATACCGGTGGAATATTTGGGTAAGATAATCTAGAAAAACAGGGAAAAAAGGAAGGAAGTGTAAAAGTTATGGAAACAATACTGGCTTTAATTTTTATTATTATCATTTTTCTTTACTCTGCCTTAAAGGTAGTAAGGGAATATGAGAGACTGGTGGTGTTTCGCCTGGGGCGGTTGGTCGGTTCCAAGGGTCCCGGGCTCGTCATCCTTATTCCCCTGATCGATCATTTTGTCCGGGTTTCCCTCCGTGTGGTTACCCTGGATGTCCCCACCCAGGATGTGGTTACCAGGGACAACGTTATCTGCAGCGTTAATGCCGTAGTGTATTACCGTGTTGTCGATGCTTCCAACGCTATTGTAAATGTGGAGAATTACAGAGAGGCTACTGCCCAGCTTTCCCAGACAACACTGCGCAGCGTCGCCGGCCAGGCGGAGCTGGACGAATTGTTGGCTGAGCGAGATAAACTAAACCAGCAGATTCAAAAAATCCTGGATGAAGCCACGGACCCCTGGGGAATCAAGGTTACTGCCGTGGAAATCAAAGATGTGGGTATCCCTGAAAACCTGCAAAGAGCCATATCCCGCCAGGCTGCCGCAGAACGTGAAAGGCGGGCCGCCATTATTCAAGCCGAAGGGGAGAAGCAGGCTGCACAAAAATTGGCCGACGCTGCCTCCATACTGGCGAATGAGCCCGGTGGCCTGTTTGTACGTCTATTACGGACAATTCCGGAAATAGCCGGTCAGCAGGGGAATATTGTTGCCTTTCCCCTTCCTTTGGAACTGCGCTATCTGGCCGAGAACCCTTTTATCTCCAAAATGCTCGGCCGGGAGGGGGATGATGAAAAGGAACAAGGGAAGCCACAGGCAGGTGAAAAATAGAAGGAATGCCAATAACCATTTAGTCATAACAGAACCGGGAAAACAATAGGCCGGTGAAACGAGCTAACAAAGCAGTAATAAACCAGCGTAAACCAACTAACAAACCGGCGTAGTGGGCATAAATTGTATTAGCATACACTTTAGCATTAACTAGCGTATTAGCATGATGCGCGTTCCTGCAGCCAGCAGTGCCAGCCCCAGTATTTTCCACCAGGAGAAGGGAATGGCCTTCATACCAAAGATCCCCCAATGATCAATGATTGTTGCCGTGACAACCTGCGCTGTGACAATAGCCGTCGTAGCATTGGCTACACCTATTCGCGGGATGCTGGCCGCCACTCCATAGGTAATCAGGACAATAAGCACACCACCCAGAAATGTATACCAGGGCGCCTCCATGAACTTACCCAGATTCCCTTTTCCCAAACCCAGTGGATATATTGCTAGCAGCGCTGTCACCAGGCCCACCGCCATGACAATGAGTGTTGCCTCCAGCAGGCCAACAATTTTACTCAGGGATGCATTTAATGTTCCTTGAACAGCCATGGTGGAACCGGCCAGCGCAGCCAGCAGGAAGGCCAGTAAATGCAAGCTCATAAATCTCTGCTCCCACTCTTTGTTAACTTAGTTCCTTAGTGTCCGCATGCTTTAGATGCCTTAGCTTTCCAGGTTAGCATGTTTTATGACATAGTTTGCTCATATATCTTTCCCTGCGCGGGTTATTATAATCAAAAATTCAATTTGGAATTTTTTACCTTATGTTGGCCGAAGAAACCTGTCCCGTAGCCTTTTATTAAAAAGAATGATGTCGATATTTCCCGGGAAATAAACTAAGACAGTTGCCTGATGACTCTGTGAGCCTTCGTGCCGGATCATTGCAGAGCAGAAAATTACTTATTTTTATCGCGTCGCAATTTAATGGCCTGTAAATATAATAGCAGCCCCTCCTTCTCATCTTCGCTAAGCGGCCCTATCTCTTCCAGAGCTTCTTGCAGAGCAGGATCTTTAATTATTTCCTGCCATGCGGAGGAGGCCCCGCTGTCTTCCTTCATTTCATTATAAAGTGAAGGTTTGTCAGGCTCATTGTTAAGGTAGCCTGCTGCGATCATTATTTGCTGTGGGGTTAAATTTAAAGGAGAGGCCAGTTTTTTTAATAAACGCGCATTGGGGATATTACGTTCTCCCCGTTCAATACGTGAGAGATAGGAAGGGCTGAAACCCGCCAGTTCGGCAAGTTTTTTAATCGTCAACCCTTTTTTTTTGCGCAGTTGCTTGAGATACTCTCCAAAAGTCTGATTGTTCTCCATTTTAACACCCCATTGTAGATTGTAGACAATATTTTAAAGCAAAAACTACCGTGTGGCAAACAAAAAATGCCGTACATGCGGGGGCAAAGTTAGGCTTGTATATTGACAAATGGCAACTATCTTGTTAAAATATTGACAAATGACATAAGGCAGGCTTGCGTCCGCTTCAGCAGTCATTTGTGCTCATCAATCCCGAGGGGGGATAAACTTGTATCTGGGACTCAGGAGGGAGCGCCTGTTAGTATTATTAAAAGAAAAGGGATGGGGTAAAACTGAATTTGCCAGAAAGCTTAAAATTCACTATTCCTATTTTCACCGTCTGTTAAAAGGAGAACGGAACCCGGGTAGCAAGTTTTTTAACAACTTTTCAAGGTTTTGCCAAGAGCAGGGCCTGAAGTTTGAAGACTATGTTTACATAAAGATAAAAAGTCAATGAGGAAAAATATGGTTTTCCCAGGTATAAGGCTCAAGCTGGTGCCCCTCAAGGGCTGCAGCGCAGGTTTCTGTTAGGAGATCCAGCCTGCTGAGAAGGAGGGTATGCTTCTCCTGCTTTTGGTCAACGGGTCCAAAAGGAACAAAAAAAATACCTTTTTTCTTCATCAGCGACGAAATATAATTCAGTGAAGGAGTGGGCTCATTTTCCAGGGCCGGGACCAGCACCAGGGGGAGATAGCTCTGGTCCTCCGATACCATTTGTTCTAGAAAGATCAAAAACCGTTCTGAATCGGGAATGACAACAAGAAGGTCCAGAAAGGGATAATTCAGGCTCCCGGGCATTTTATCCGCACTTGTCAACGAATTTTCTTTTGCACTTCGTTTTTTGATCACTTCCAGATGTATCTGGCGAAAAAGGCTCTGGAATTTGTTTTTAATACCTTCCTTCTTTTCCGGAGGCTCCAACAGAATTATATAAAGCTCTGCTCCCGCGAGCATAATTTTTTCTATTTCTCTGAGAATAGAAGTATCGCTTATCTGTTTAATTGTCAAAGCAAAACCGATTTTCTTGCCCTGTAATAACAATTTAAACACCTCCAGGGGACACTTTATTTATATGCGTTTTGCCCCGTGGTGGTGCTTGTTTGTGGAACCCGGGCAAGAAAAGAAAAGTGAGATCATCCGGTTAACCGGTGAAAAAAATTTTATGGAATAAGATTTTCCAGGCCGTAAACCAGGCCCTTAAGCTTGGGGACACTTTTTATGGCCAGAATTACACCGGGCATGAATGAACTTCGGTCCAGGGAATCGTGGCGGATAGTTAAAGTTTGGCCCTGCCCTCCGAAAATTACCTCTTGATGGGCGACAAGACCGCTCAGCCTGATACTGTGAATATGGATCTTGTCCTGCAGGGCGCCCCGGGCTCCCGGCAATTTCAAAAGCTCATCTTTCTCAGGAGGGTCGGTGGAGCGTGCTGCAGCGATCATTTCTGCTGTCTTTAAAGCTGTCCCTGAAGGAGCATCAATTTTTTTATCATGATGCAGTTCGATAATTTCAACCTGGGGAAAATAACGGGCGGCAATGGAGGCAAATTTCATCATCAGCACGGCACCGAGGGCGAAGTTGGGAGCCACTATGGCGCTGAGTTCAGATTGTTCCACCCACTGGTTGATATGTGAGAGGTCTATGTTGGTAATGCCGGTAGTGCCGACTACAGGGCGAACACCGCACTGCAGGGCGATTTCAATATTCTGCATAACGGCCATGGGAGTTGTAAAATCTACGAGGACCGCCGGGCTAATTTCTTTTAGTGATTCTTTTGTTAATTTTTTTATGACAATGTCCAGATCCGGTCTCCCCAGTACTTCGCCCATGCTTTTGCCGGTTCCATGAAGGTCAAAAGCGCCTGTAAGCTCCAGGCCTTCCTCTTCAAGGACTGCGCGGCATACTTCCCGTCCCATGCGCCCATACGCGCCACTGACGGCAACGCTAATTTTTTCCATAGCGAAACCTCCTCCTGTTCATAAATCCTGTTTCAGGCAAACTCCTAAACTCCAGACCTAACTTTTTTACAGACAAATTTGGACTTGACCCCATCGGCAAACGCTACCCCATTTTTAATTTAATAGCCATTTTTCAAGTTATTTTATAATTATTATTCACTATATTCTCCTATATCAGCCAGAAGATGTCAAGAATCCCCTTAAGAAAAGCTGGGTAAGTTAATTGTACTAAAAAAGGGGGAATAAGAATATGGTATTAAAGATAGGAATTAATGGCTTTGGCCGCATCGGCCGGGTTACATACCGTGCACTGCTGGAAAAGAAAGGCGCACAGGTTGTTGCTGTTAATGATCTGACGGACAGTAAGACACTTGCCCACTTGCTGCGTTATGATTCTCTTTACGACAAGTTGCCTTTTGAAGTGAAGGCCACGGATCACACTCTTAAGGTAAACGGCTACGAAATCCGTACTTTTTGGGAAAGGGAACCGGAAAAAATTCCCTGGGGTGAAATGGGGGTCGAGGTGGTAATCGAATCCTCGGGAGTTTTCAGGAGCCGCGAGGCGGCGGGGCGCCATTTAAAAGCAGGAGCTTCCCGCGTGATTGTTACCGCGCCGATGAAGGATCCCGACCTGACTGTAGTCATGGGTGTGAACGAAGACAAGTACGAACCGGCCAAGCACCGCATAATTTCCAACGCTTCATGCACGACAAACGCTCTGGCGCCGATAGTAAAAGTACTGCACCGCCATTTCGGCCTGCAAAAAGCACTCATCAATACCACGCATGCCTATACTAATGACCAGCGCTTACTTGATTATCCCCATGGCGACCTGCGCAGGGCCAGGGCCGCTTTTCTCTCCCTGATTCCTACTACCACCGGGGCGGCACGGGCGGTAGGGGAGGTTATCCCGGAACTTAAAGGGCGGATTGACGGATTGGCTGTGCGCGTGCCTGTTCCTACTGTCTCCCTCCTGGATGTGGTGGCGCTGCTGGATAGAGAGGTTACCGTGGAGGAATTAAACGCTTCCTTTCAGCAAGCGGCTGATGAGCTTCCGGAGATAATATCCTTTAGCCAGGAACCCCTTGTTTCTGTCGATTACCGGCGCAGCCCCTTTTCGAGTGTTATCGACGGCCTCAGCACCATGGTTGTCGGGGGGAATATGGTCCGTGTGGTCTCCTGGTATGACAATGAATGGAGTTATTCCTGCCGTGTGGCGGATCTGGCCCTTTACATTAAACGGCGCGAAAGGGAAGAGAAAGAGGTCGTTACGGCAGGGGATTTATACGGTAAAATGGAATAAATATAAAATGGAATAAATAACTGTATCTGCCAGGGAGTGCACGGTCATTAAAGGAAGGGGGGTGAGTCCTGGTTCCTCACGGAGCCGGGCCCTTTATTGCCTGAGATAAAGTTTGGTACCGACGGATGGCGTGCCGTAATTGCCGATGAATTTACCTTCGACAATGTAAGTGCGGTTACACATGCTATTGCACGCTATTTAGCTGAACAAAAGAAGGAGGGAGACGGAGTGGTGGTCGGTTTCGACAATCGCTTCCTCTCGGAGGAATTTGCCGCCCTGGCTTCCGCCGTCCTCCTGGAGGAAAAGATTAAAGTCTATCTCTGTCACCGCCCCGCTCCCACCCCTGCCGTAGCTTTTGCCGTCAAACATTACAGGGCTGCAGGGGCAATCATGTTTACCGCCAGCCACAATCCTTCCCGATACCACGGTATAAAGTTCATTCCGCACTATGCCGGTCCCGCTTTACCGGCGGAGACCGATCGTATCGGCGAGCTTGTACGCTTGGCCCTTCAAGAAAAAGAACCGGGAAAAGAGACAGTAAAACAGCACTACCATTTTATCCTCCAAAAAATGCTGGAAGATGAAAAAGCAGGCAACAGCCTTGCTTCCTCCGGCCCTGCCCTTCACGGCGGAAAAGCAGGCAAAAGTGAAGAGCTGCCGGAGGAGCTACTGGTGATAATACATCCCCGGGAACCTTACCTGGAACATCTGAAGCAGGTAATCGATCTCAATGCTATTAAAGCTGCTCCCCCTCATGTTGTTATTGATCCCATGTTTGGGGCGGCAATAGGTTACCTGGATTCTTTTCTTCTCCCCCTCGGCTGCCGGGTGGAGATCATCAGGGGGCATCGCGATCCGCTTTTCGGGGGCGGCCTTCCCGATCCCTCACGCCACAACCTGGAAAAACTGCGTGCCCTGGTATTGGAGCTGGAAGCTGAGGCCGGGTTGGCCCTGGACGGTGACGGGGACCGCCTGGGCGTTATTGCCCCCGACGGGAAATACCTGGGCGCCAATGATATTCTTTTACTCCTGCTGGAACATCTGGTCCAGAGCCGGGGCTGGAGCGGGGTTGTGGCCCGCACCGTGGCCACCACGCATAATCTCGATCGCCTAGCCCGTTTTTACGGACTGACAACACTGGAGACCCCGGTGGGCTTTAAATACATCGGCCAGGCAATCCGCGAGCAGGATGCTTTTTTGGGCGGGGAGGAAAGCGGTGGGATAAGCATCAGGGGGCATATTCCTGAAAAAGACGGGATCCTGGCGGCGCTCCTCTTTATTGAAATGCTGGCCGCCAGCAGAAGTGACCCGGCAGAGTTATTCCGGAAAATCAGCGCAAAGATCGATATTTTACATTTTAACCGCTGGGATATACATACTTCTTCCGCCCGGAAGAAAGAAATACTGGAGAAGCTGCCGGCCTGGAACCCGCAGGAGATAGCAGGGTTGAAGGTAAAGAAAATAAGCCGTGTAGACGGCGTTAAAGTGTTGCTGGAAGATGAAAGCTGGTGCCTGATACGCTCTTCCGGAACAGAGGATCTCTTCCGCCTGTATGTGGAGACGCCTGACGAGGGCATGCTTGAGGAGTTAAGACACGGGATACGCTGGGAACTGGGTCTTTAACTTCCCCGCCGGGAAGTCCCCTTCCGTAAGGAAGGGGTAATTCATTTACACAGAGGGGAGGCATACTGGTTTAAAACCAGATCCTTAAAAATGATTACATTGTCTTTAGACGGCCTGACTGTTAAATGGGATCCAGAAGAAAGGGCTCTTTATTTCGGAGCAGCAGCAAAGGCAGCTAAACCGGACATACGCTACCTGAAGGATATGCAAGAGGTTCTTTATCCCGTTGACGGGGAGGCGACAGATGACGGGGATCCCCGGCGGGAACTTTACTTTATGTTCCGTGATCTCCACCTGCCTGAACACAGAGCTCTCTTCCGAGAAAAAGGCATACGCTTTGACATTACCGTTCTGGTTCCGGGAACAATCGGCAAGGAATTTGTTAAAACAGCCGGGCACTATCATCCCTTTAAACCGGGAACATCTTTTACCTACCCGGAGCTATATGAAGTGCTTTACGGCAGAGCTGACTATCTTCTACAAAAACCGTCAAATTTCGACAAGCCGGAAGAAGGCCTGGAAGAGGTAATCGCTGTCGCCGCAGAGCCGGGGGACAAGGTCCTTATTCCTTCCGGCTTCGGGCATATCACCATAAATACCGGTAACGATTTTCTGATCATGAGCAATCTGGTCGCCGATAATTTTGCTTCCATCTACGAGCCTCTGCGCCGGATGAGAGGAGCAGGCTATTGCTGTCTTTCCGGCCCGGCAAAAACACAGGCGCCTCTTTTTGTAAGCAATCCCTGCTATTCTTCCTGTCCGCCGCTGCAATATTCCCGCCCCGTCGAAGCGGTGCCGCTTCTGCCCGAAAAAGGTATCTCCCAATACCAGGCTTTTGTCAGGCATCCGCAAAGTTTTACTTTCCTAACTCATCCCGAGGACTTCAAGGAAGAGTTTGCCCATTACCTTGAAGCCCTGAGACAAAATTCTTATAACCCTTAAAAGGATTTTCTACATTTTTTACTGAAGATATTCCATAGCTGGAGAGGCCTTTAAAAATTTTTTACCCCCTCTTTACTTTTGGCGTTTTCCAGTCGATAAGTAATTTGAATAAATAAATTAGTAAAGTATAAGGGTGAACAGCATGAAAGTAAACCGCCCGGAAATCATTAACATGATTAATAAAATTTACAAGGCGGAACAGCTTCGCAGCAAGGGCAAACCGGGGGAAACGGCCAGCGTTTCGCCCGGGGATCGCCTGGAGATCTCCTCCGGTATTGAAGCCTTAAAAAAAGAGATAGCCCGGCTGGAAGAGACGGATCCCTCACGGCTGCAGAAAATAGCGGAGCTAACCCGCCAGATTGGAGCGGGTGAGTATAAAGTAGACTCCAGGGAACTGGCCGCAGCCATCCTGAGAGCGGCAAAAGAGCGCTCTTAATCTTTCCAGGCCATAAAGCCATCTAGTAAAAAGGGGGTGTTCCTGGTTTCACATTCTTTTATGCAGGCGAAACCAGGATTTTTATGGTAGAGTCTTTCCGCTTGAAAGAGATACTGGCAGAGGAAGTGTGTTTGTTGAAAGAAATGGTTGCCCTCGAGGAAAAGACAATGCAAATCCTTATGGAGGGTGATGCTGGTGCTTTGGCGGAGGCTAATTTACAAAAAGAGGAACTTGTGAAAAAAATGGCAGAGGCGGAAAAACAGCGGCGCGTACTGCTTCCCTCCGGGGTCACACTGAGAGAATTTTGCCGCCAGGAAAACCCTCCCGATGCCGGAGAGCTTGAAGAGCTGCGCCTGCAACTTTTACAGCTTCACTCCTCCTTGCAGAGGATGTTGAAGATCAACCGTAATCTTTTAAAACACAACCTGCGCTTTGTGGAGTATGCGTTAAATATAATTTTACCCCGGAAAGAAGAGCCGCTTTACGCCTCCAGCGGTAAGGTCAAAGAGCAGCTCCCGCTGTCTACCGGTTTTGTGGATTCCAGCGCCTGAGCTGGGCAAAGCCGTCATGTATTGTGTATAGTTAAAATAGTATGAATGGTATAGATATGAATGTATATTAATGTATGAATGAAGGTATAGAAATATATAAAAATTAAAAATACAGTATTATTTATTATCATTATCCTTCAGGGGGGAGTAAAAAGATGGGAAGCACATTCGGCAGTTTTGAGATCGGGCGCCGGGCCCTTCACGCCCAGCAGAAAGGCGCACAGGTTACCGGCCAAAATATTGCCAACGCCAACACAGAAGGGTATTCCCGCCAGCTTGTCCTGATGAAAGCTTTGGTCCCGCCCGCAGCGCCCGGAGTGGAGACTCCTCCCGGCTACGGTGTGGCCATCTCCGATATCAGGCGCATTAAAAGCGAGTTCTACGGGGATCAGATCATGAAGTCCACGACCTTGCAAAACTACTGGGAACGCGTGAGGGAAACACTGGACGGGATTGAAATTATTTTTCAGGAACCGGAGGAGACCGGTATTAACACGGTTTTAAACGAATTTTTTGACGCCTGGCAGGATCTCAGCGTTAACCCGGAGAGCCATGCAGTACGTTTAAGCCTGCGCGAGCAGGCCGAAGCTCTCACCGGCCTGGTAAGGGATATTTACGGGCGCCTGGAGGAGCTTAAGTTTGATGTGCGGAAAGAGCTGCAGGCAACCGTTACACAGGTTAATACCCTTGCGGCGGAGATTGCCGATTTGAACAAAAAGATAACCTACCTGCAGGCCCTGGGGAAGAAGTCCAACGAGCTTCTCGACCAAAGAGACCTGTGCCTGCAGGAGTTGAGCAAACTCGTGAATATCCGCGTGAACCAGAAAGCCAGCGGTTCGCTGGAGGTGCTGGCCGGAGGCTGCATCCTGCTCCACGATGACAGGCATTTTGACCTGGAGATAAGAGATGAGGGCGGACAGCTTGCCGTTTATAACGAGATTGGCGCCAGGCTCTCCATACGTGAAGGGGACGGCGGTATTGCCGGAATGCTGCAATCCTATAACACCGTTTTCCCCCGCTACCAGGGAGCCTTGAATAATTTGGTCTCTACCCTTGTAAATGAGGTAAACGACTTGCATAAAGGGGGATACGTTTTTGACGGCCCCACTACAGGTATAAACTTTTTTACCCCTGTAGATCCGGATTTGGGTGCAGAGGCTTTACAGTTCAGTATTAGCGACGAGATTAAGACGGATTTGAACAACATCGCCGCCGCTTCTCAAGCGGACCATCCCGGTGACGGCAGCAATGCCCTGAAGATCGCCCGGCTGCGGGAAGCGCTGATCATGGAGGAGGGTACCGCCACTTTTCATGACTATTTCCGCGGCGTTATGGCCGACCTGGGGGTGGAAGGCCGCGAGGCGGAGCGCATGTCCCTTGCTATGGAAAGGGTAATGGAGAGCCTGCAGGAAAAGCAGGAATCCATCTCCGGCGTCTCCCTGGACGACGAGATGCTCAACCTGGTGCAGTACCAGCACGCCTATAATGCCGCGGCCCGTTTTTTAAATGTCCTTGACGAGATGCTCGGCGTGCTGTTCAGCGAAATAGGGTCATAAAAGGGGGTTTGAATCTTGCGCGTTACTCACCGTATGCTGGCACAAACCGTAAATCGCAACCTGAGGCATAATCTTCGTTCCATGCAGAAACAGTCGGCCCAGCTTTCCAGCGGCCGTATGTTTACCCGCCCTTCCCAGGATCCCGTGGGGACCTACAAGGTAATGAGGATCTCCGGGACCGGCTTGATGCGCAACGAGCAGTACCAGCGCAATATCGGCGAAGGGATTACCTGGCTTACGATAACGGATGATGCCCTGGCCGAGGCTGTCGAGGCTGTGCAGAGGCTCCGGGAACTGGCGCTTGGTGCTGCCAACGGCACCCTGGCTGATGAAGACCTTAAAGCGATATCTTCTGAAGTCAAACAGATCCTCGAAAGCCTGGTCGGTATAGGGAATACTGAATTAACAGGGCTCTATATCTTCGGCGGCCATCAGACCCAGGTTCCTCCTTTCCAATATAACGGCAGCACTGTTAGCTATCAAGGTGATCCGGTAAATAACGGGCAAAGAATAGTTGAGATAACCCCGCAGCAGACTTTGCCGGTGAACCTCACCGGCGATGAAGTATTCGGGGGAACCGGTACAGATCTTTTTCAAACGGTAATCGACATGTACGAAGCTCTGACGGTAACCCACGATCAGGGAATGCTGGGGGGGGATATCCTGCAGCAGCTTGATGCGCACCTGGAGCGTCTCCTGCAGTGCCGCGCCGAGGTAGGGGCCAGGGTGGACAGGCTCACCTCCACAGAGCAGCGCCTGAAAAACGAGCATATTTACTTAAGAGAACTCCGCTCCAAGATCGAGGATATTGATATGGCCGAGTTAATTACGGAGTTTACCATGCAGCAGAACGCCTACTATGCGGCTCTCGCCACAGGGGCCAGCATGATTTACCCGAGCCTGGTTGATTTTCTGCGCTGAGCAAAAAGGTAGAGAAAAGAGGGAACAGAGACTGTGACTACCCTGACAGGTGAGCAGCAAGTTAAGGAGGGTGAGTTGCTGACTGTTATCTTCAGGCAGGGATTGCCCGGCCTCGGTAGCAGCCAGAGGTACAACCTTTATGCCCTGGAGGATAACCCTTTCTTTTATTACCTGGAATCCGTCGATGAGCCGGAGATGAGCCTCGTTCTCATGGATCCCTTCTCTTGTTTTACCGGCTACAGCGTGGAGCTGACCGAAGAGGATATTAAAGAGCTGGAGGTGTCCCGGCAGGAGGATGTCCTGGTTCTGACTACCGTTACCTTTGCCGGTGAGCAAAAGATGACCACGAACCTGGCCGCGCCCATCGTAATTAATCTTAAAAAAAAGCTGGCCCGGCAGATATTTATCGACGAAAAAATGGACAGCATGCGTACTCCTCTTAATTTCAAAAAAAATTTTTAGCAAAACCCCTTGCATAAAATTCTAGTTTGCTATAAAATATAGCCTAACAACCTAAATACCTTAAAAGCTGTGAAGGAGAAAAGTAAGCTGGGGTACTTCCCACAGAGAGGCGGGAGCCAGGGGCTGCAAGCTCCCCCGGAAGGAACCAGACTGAAGTTCGCTCTGGAGCTTCCGGCTGAAATCCTTGAAAAGGAAAAGTAGGTCGCTGACGGGTTCTCTCCCGTTATCCGTGAGGAGGAATACGATACTTAAAGTGTCGCCGTTCCTTAATGTCGAGTGGACCTGGTGCCGAAAGGTGCCGGTCAACTAGGGTGGTACCGCGGAAGTAAAATTCGCCCCTTGGAGGGCGATTTTTATTTTCAGGTTTTAGGCCTGGGTGTTTATTGCTTTCGTCCCTAAGATTGCAATAAACACCTTTTTCGTTTTATTACCTGCTATTTAATTGTAACCGCCGGAAACCAAGTAATTATCCGGCCTGTATTTGACCAAAGGGAGGTTGGAAAAGATGAATTTTGGCCGATACGGCATCATCAATGCCAAAAAGTATCCACACAAGGAATTTCTTGTGGAGCTGAAGCCGTCTGCAAAAATAAGGAGGGCGCTAACCTGGAAGGAGTTTAATGAAGAAACGAATAAGGTTGCCAATTATCTGCGGGGCACGCTGGGAATACAAAAAGGCGATTTTATCCTCCACCTGCAGATGAACAGCCTGGAATGGGTCATCACCTTTCACGCCATTTTAAGGGTCGGCGCTGTGGCTGTGCCCCTCAATTTTCGTTTTGCTACCGGCGATATCAGGCATGCGGCCCAGGCCTGCCATCCCCGGGCGTTCATTTTCGGCGAAGGCTTTTTGCCGAAGGTAGAGCCGATTAGAAAAGAGATGGAAGACATTGTCTACATATGCATCGGGGATAAAGCCCCCGAGGGAGTGGTCTCTTATGCTGATATTATAAAAGGAGACGATCCCGGGGATATCCTTGTTGATGTGCACAAAGACGATCCGGCAGAGCTTATGTTTACCTCCGGGACCACAGGCCCTCCGAAACCGGTCTGCCATTCACATGATACCCTTTACCAGATCGGTATCGGGAATGCCCTTACTTATGGCGAAGGGCATGATACCGTATACCTGGCGCCGCATCCTTTTTATCACAGTGGCAGTTTCTTTTTATCCTTTCCCTCTTATCTGGCCGGCGGCAAGATTATTATTCTAACGGAACTCAATGATCCCAGATATTTACTGGATACAATCTGTAATGAAAAGGTTAATAACGGGTGGGTTACCGTTCCGACCATGTCAGATTCCATCAATGCCATTAAAAAAGGTTTGATCGATATCAGCAGATATGACTTTTCTCATGTCACGGGAAGCATTGTCATCGGCGCCCAGCCTGTTCCTTTTGCCCTTTTCCAGGATATGAAGAAACTTTTGCCCTTCAAGACCGGTAATATTTACGGTATTACAGAAGGCGGCGGTGGCGGCTTGCTCAATCTCTACGATGAAGACGTTTTAACCAA
>JAKORA010000211.1 GCA_029778075.1 Bacillota bacterium
ATGCCGTATCACGAAGCTGTCTGTGCGGGCTGTTTGACATCATTGGAATAACAGATCCCAATGAGATGGATATTGAGGTCAAGGTGGCCTGCCCTAACCCGGAAAGGATCAACAGGGAGGAAGTGTTGAAGGCGGTGCCCTTCGGTTCCACCCATCTGGAAGTTGAGCCGGGCGGCCTGGCCGTACGGGGTCTGGAGCTCCCCGAACTGGGAGAAGGCGACACCATCGTTGTGGTGGTTGCGGCACTCACAGTGTATGTTGATATTCAAGAATGATTTCGCTGCAAAAACCCCCCAAAAACACCTTCAAATCGACATTAGAAGGAGGAAATCTTTCCATAATAACGAATCATAGAGATATAGCAAAAAACAAGAAGCAATAGTAATCAAAATTTAGTTTTAGGGTGACAGGTCATGTTCAGAGAGAATAAATCACATTTGCAAACAGAACTATTCAATACCACTACCTTAATGCACCCCAGAACAATAGCGCAGTTAAAGAAGAGTTGGGCGCCTATCTACTATGAACACGTTTTTTGCCGGATAGACGAAAAGAAGTTTGCGCACCTTTATTGCGAGAATAACGGCAGCCCCAATAAACCGGTGAACATCCTCCTTTCCCTGGAATTTATCAAGCACCTTTACGACTATACCGACGAGCAACTTTTGGAGCAATATTACTTTAATTACCAGATAGCCTATGCCTTGGGCCAACGTAACCTGGGCGAACTCTATATCTGCGAAAGGACCCTCTATGACTTCCGCCGGCGGCTCTACGAATATACCATCCAGCACCCCGAAGAAGAGGACCTGATATTTCAGCAATTTCAGGGGCTCCTAGAGCACTTTCTTGCCATAACCAAAATCAAGACGAATGAACAGCGGATGGATTCCACCGCTATCATGCCCAATATCAAACGCGCCGGCAGGTTGTCCTTAGCCTTTGACGTTTTAAAAAAAGGAGTAGCGGCATGCCCCCAGGAGCTGTTGCCGGAAAAGCTCCAAAAGGTTTTAGAGCCGGCCTTTAAAACTGAGGTCCTCTATCGCTCCCGCAGCCAGGACGTCCAGGCCAGGCTAGAAAAGATAGTGGAATTGCAAGAAGAGCTTCTGGCTTTAACCTCCAACCTGCCGGAAATCCAAGCCAAGCCGGAGATAAAACTCGTCCAGCGCTTTATTGATGAACAAACCACCTATGACCCGGAACAAAAGAAGAGGATTGTCAAAGAAAACAAAGACATCCGCCCCGACTCCTTACAATCGGCCTACGACCAGGACGCCACCTTTCGCAAGAAAGGGAATAAAGAGCAGGTGGGTTACGTCTGCAACCTCACCGAGACCTGTAGCGAAGAAAATGACGTCCAGTTCATTACTGACTATGTGCTGGAAAAGAATACTAAAGCCGATGTCGAGATGGCTGCCGAGCGCCTACCCAAAATAAAAGAGCGCACTGGCGTAACGGACCTCTACACCGATGGCGGCTATTACGGCGAAGACCTCCACCGTAAGGCCGAAGCAGAACTGAATGTAAAGATGCACTATACCAATCTAACCGGGCGGCAACCGGAGGCAGATAAAATACCCCTGACTGCTTTTAAAATCGAAAACCGGCAAAAGGTCTTAGCCTGCCCGCAACAGCAGACCCCTACCCATACCTTTTATGACGAAGCCAAGCGCAAGATTACAGCCTGGTTTGACCCCCAAATTTGTCGGGAGTGCCCCCTCCACGAACAGTGCCCGGTGAAGATCCAGAAGAAAAAAGCCTTGTTGCAATTTAATCAAAGCGCTCTTTTAGCAGCAGAGACCCGCCAAGAATTGGCCGATAGCCAATGCCGGCGGGAAAATACCAGCAAACGGGCAGCCATCGAAGGAACTGTCTCGGCCATAAAACGCGGTCACGGTGCCCAAAAGCTAACCGTAAGGGGTCAAATAAAGAGTGCTTTGGTAATGGGCTTTAAATGTATTGCTCACAACTTTCAACAGCTGAAGAACTGGTTTCACATTAAACGCAAAGAGGCTAGGGAAATATCTGTTAAACCCAAAATATCTTTGCCAGGGGTTGGTGTCCCTGTCTAATGGAATAACCAGGAAAAACGGAGTGGAACAATAGTTTTAGGCACACTGTAATGCGCTATATCACCTATAAAATACCATTTTTTGTTGTCAAAGAGCTTTTGTGTACTTGTATGGGTTAGTTGTTTTGGGGTTTTTGCACCAGAATCA
>JAKORA010000212.1 GCA_029778075.1 Bacillota bacterium
CCGTGCGCCCCCCTTCACCGGGTGGGTGACGCACACGCCTTTCTTCTCTAAGGCTTTAATGCCAGCCACCGGGTCAGTACCGTAGTACTCACGCCAGGCGGCATTAAAGCCAGAGTAAACCGTATGGATTGACTTCGCAGTACCCTTGCGAAGTCTCAGTACGGCCCGCCTGACAAATTCCTCCGGAGGAAGGAGAGAGTCCTCCTTCCTCATTGTGGCCTATCCTCCTTTCTCTTCCTTTTTGAAGGGATTTAAATCCCTTCATAATATATTGCGACGCAGAACGGAAAAATGGGACATAAAAAAAGCTAAAAACTTAAATTTGTTAAATTCAGACAATTTAGGTCTTCCCTCTTAGTTGTACGTGTGGTTACGCGTGCATAATTAAGAGGGAATAGGTGAAAAAAAAATTAGCGCGAGGGATGTCCCTCGCGCTAAATCCTGCTTATTCTCTTAATACTTTTAGTAATTTCCCTGCAGGTAATCTGTCCAGTCTCCTTCGTAACGTTCTTCTAGTTACCTTTAGCAGCGCTGCCACTTCCTCCTTTGTATAACCTTGCAACAATAGCTGGCAGGCTGCGTAGTCTGTCCTGCTTAGAACCTGTCTTAAGCTCTCCTTCAGCTCAATCCATTCTAGTTGTTTTTCAGGCTCATCCGGCCGCCATTGATAATAATGGCCCATCCCTAATACGATGTCTAAGGCGTCTGGTTGAGTCTTTTTACCTTCGTGAATGAGTCTCCTGTACGCGTTTACGGTATCCCAACAGAATTGTCTTTTGTCTTCTTTGGAGAAGGACAGTTCGTCCCTCTCCAGTGTAGCCTGGAGCTTTCCCTGCTCCAAAAGGTCTGCTATAACTTCCGCTATAGCATCCCTGGCATCCTCCAAGGAGAACACTACAGTATAGCGCTGGCAATGGCGCTGGACTGCTTTAAAACCGATTCGGTACAATTCGCCATGCCAGTTATTCGCGAACTGCACCGGCACTTCCTTCTTTCTATTCTTTTCCCTACCCTCTAGTATCACGTTTATCCCTCTTGTCTTCCTTTCCATTCTCTTCACTCCTATTAGTTTATTTGCTCCTA
>JAKORA010000213.1 GCA_029778075.1 Bacillota bacterium
CTCTTTGTGAATAACAAGTGTTTATTCTTTATACGACTTGTCGGCTGAAATTTCATTATATTTTTTTTCTCCATTATTGATAGTCTGCTGAGAATAGTCTATTTTAAGCTATTTTTAAAATATCTTAAAAAATATCTTAAACAATAATAAGATTTGGCACAACATTTGCAGAATATGTCGTAAAGTGTTGCAAGTATTAATATTTATTATTGACAGATGTTTTTATCTTGGGGGAGGTGGAAACGAGAGGAAAACACAGATAGCCACGTTTAAAATGCAGGATGAGTGTCAGAGGGGTTTGCTTTTTTTAATGCAAGTAAATCGTTTCATGGTTACTAATGATTAAATGGAGGGAGTTTCACGAAATGAAAAAGAAAAGATTTTTAATCTGGTTGTTTGCCGTGATTTTGCTCGGTGCTATTGTTATCGGAGGGTGCAGTCAGCCACAAACAACTCCTTCGGCTCCTTCGACGGAGGGTCAAACAGAAACAAAAGAACCTGCAAAGACTGGGCAGCCGGTGGTGGAGCTGAATTTCGCAACCTGGCATCACCCTACTTATCCGCTTAACACCGGGGTATGGGAGCCCTTCATCAAGGATGTAGAGGAGAAAACGGAAGGGCGAGTAAAGATCTATTTCCATCCGGGATCGGTTTTGGTTAAGGGAGATGAAACCTATGACGCTGTGAAAACAGGGACGATTGACATGGGCTTTACGCTGCAATCGTATACGACGGGAGTTTTCCCGCTGACCAGTATCCTGGAGTTCCCCTTTATGTTTACCTCCTCCAAGCAGGTCTGCCTGACAGTGGCGGAGCTATTAAAAACAAACGAAGCTTTCCAAAAAGAGTATGGAGAAGTAATACCTGTTTGGGTGGGAGCCACGGATACCTCCATGATGATTGCCACCAAGAAGGTTAACAAAGTGGAAGATTTTAAAGGCCTGAGGATACGCACGCCCGGCGTTATTCAGAATGATGTGTGCAACGTTTTGGGGATCGTCCCTGTTTCCATGCCTTATGCGGAGGTCTACGATGCTATCCAGCGTGGGGTAGTCGATGGTACTTTTGGGCCGCAGTGTTCGATTTTAGAACATAACTTCCACGAGGTGGCGAAGGAGCTTCTGCACTTTGAACTTTATGTCACACCGCTTTTTGTCTCCATGAATAAAAATTCCTGGAACAAAATCTCCCCGGAGGACCAGGCAACGATACAGGAGCTCCTTGACCAGCTGCCGGAGAAAATAGGAAATCAATATGACACCCGTTTAGAAGCAGACAAAAAGATCTGGGCAGAGAACGGCCTCAATGAGTACTCACTGCCGGAGGAAGAGATGCAGAAGATCCACACCATGCTGGAGCCGCTGATAGACAAATGGCTCTCCGACATGGAAGCCAAGGGGATTCCGGGCAGAGAGGTCTATGAGGAGATTAAAAGACTGGCAGAGAAATACAAGTAATAAAAATGGCTCGCACGAAACAGTGTTAATTTAGCTTACTTACCTTAGCTTTCTCTCCCGGCACGGAACGTGCCGGGAGAGAAAGCTAAACTATTGACCAAAACACTGCCGCAATGGGGGGAAAATAATGTCATTTTTCAAGAAAGTTATTTACGGGGTCAACATCCCTTTATTAAAGATCTCCATGATTTTAACGCTTTTGATGATGTTTATTACTGTTGTGGATGTAGGGGGGCGTTATTTTTTTAACAGTCCCATTCCCGGGGTTTTTGAGCTAACACGCTTTGGCCTGGGTGCTATTGTTTGTACTGCCCTGGGATACAGCCAGATTAATAAAGTACACATAGCCATTAATATTTTGGTTGCAAAGTTTCCGCTTGCCTGGCAAAATCTGGTCGAATTCATTAATTATTTACTGGCCTTTATTGCCTTTGCTATTGGATGCTGGCAGATGTTTGTGTACACAGGGCGTCTTTACACCTCCGCCCAGGTGACCTCTGTGTTGGGCGTCCCCATTTACCCGTTTGTCTTAATATCGGCTATCGGGGTTGCCTTTTTTACTCTTGTTTTATTATGGGATTTGATTAAAGCTACAGGTAGACTGTTTGGGAGGAGGGAAGACAGTGAATACAGTTCTCATTGGAGTGCTTAGCTTTGTCGTGCTTTTAATCTTTGTTTTTCTCCACATGCCCATTTCTATAGTAATGCTTATCGTCGGTATTGTCGGATACGCCCTTGTTGTAAGCCCCCAGGCGGCCCTTGTTAAACTGGGAACGGATATTTTTAACAATGCCGCTGTCTATACGCTCAGTGTTATCCCCATGTTTCTGTTGATGGGCTTGTTTCTAGGGACCTCCGGGCTGGCGCGCCGCCTGTTTGATGCTTTTAATGCCTGGCTCGGCCATATACGCGGCGGCCTTGCCATCGCCTCAATTACGGCCTGTGCTTTTTTTTCCGCTGTATCGGGCTCCAATATCGGTACAGCGGCAACGATCGGCAAAGTGGCTGTACCGGAGATGCGTGCTCATAAGTATAAAGATTCTTTCTCGGCCGGCAGTGTGGCAGCCGGCGGTACGCTGGGCATATTAATCCCTCCCAGTTCTCTCATGATCGTTTATGGCGCTCTTACAGAGGAATCTATCGGGAAGCTGCTGATTGCCGGTATCCTGCCCGGGATCATGACGGCGGCGCTGTTAGCGTTTACCGCCTGGTTGCTGGTCAGGCTTAACCCCAGCCTGGCGCCTACAGGAGAGGCTGCACCTTTCAGTGTAAAGATGCAGTCGATAAAGACAATTTGGCCGGTTCCGGTTATTTTCATTATCTCCATGGGTGGAATATGGCTGGGAGTATTTACCGCCACCGAGGGGGGGGCGATTGGCGCGTTTCTCTCTTTACTTTACGCCCTTTTAACAAAACAGTTAACCTGGAAAGGGCTTAATTCAGCTCTGGAAGAGACCGCCAATGTTACCGCAATGATTTTCCTGGTCATCATTGGAGGAACGCTTTACGGGCACTTTTTAACGGCGACCAGAATCCCTTTAATCATGAAAGAGTACATTGTTGCCCTCAATTTATCCCCCCTGGCGCTAATAGGGCTGGTTTTTTTTGTTTATTTTATAGCCGGCTTTGTTATGGACGCCATGGCCATTATTGTTATTTTTACCAACTTGTTTTACCCTCTTGTTACCGCTGCCGGTTATAACGGGATCTGGTTCGGAGTTATCACCATATTGTTGTGCAATATCGGTTTCATAACCCCGCCGGTAGGGCCGGTGAGCATGGTTACCGCTTCGGCGACTAACACTCCCGTCGAAGCAGTTTTCAAAGGGGTTACGCCCTTTTGGTTTGCCTTAATAGCTGCAACGGCGATTCTTATTGCTTTTCCTGAAATCGCTACTTATTTGCCAAACATGATGAAGTTTTAAAGCCTTTAGTGCCGGTTATTTAAAAAAGCCAAGTTTATCTGCTTATCTTTCAAGCGAATAAAAATGTCTAAATTATAGACATTTTTATTCGCTTGAAGCATCTCCTTTTAGAACAGAAATCGCCAATGCGGCGGCCTTTTTCTGTACTTTCGGGCTTTAAAAAACGTTTGGTACATTATTTGCGTTAGCTGTTGTACGCGTTTGCCCTATTATAATCTACAATATAATAATAATATTTTTAAAAGAAGGAGGGCCTTGCCGATGCAATTTGAACTTAACAGTGAACAAAAAGCATATCAGCAAATGGCGCGGGAATTTGCGGACAAGGAGATCACCCCCTATGCCAGGGAGTTGGATGAAAAAGAAGAATTTCCCTGGGAGATCTTGAAGAAACTCCATGCTGTAGGGCTTCATGACCTGGCGGTGCCGGAAAAGTACGGCGGTCCCGGGATTGACAGCTTGTCATATTCGCTTATCATTGAGCAGATTGCCCGGGGTTGCGCCGGGGTTACAGTCACCTCCAGCGCCAATGGTAACTCTTTGGCACTTTATCCCCTGCTGCTCGGCGGGACCGAGGAGCAGAAGCAGCGCTTCCTTCCGCCGATCTGCAAGGAGGGGAAGCTGGTCACCTTTAGCCTGACCGAGCCTAATGCCGGCTCCGACGTCAGCGCTATTGCTACCACAGCCCGCAAAGACGGCAATTATTACATTATTAACGGTTCCAAGTGCTTCATCACCAATGCCTCTTATGCCGAGTACCATACTGTCTTTGCCAATGTCATAGACGACAGCGGGGCAAAGAAACTATCCGTATTCATGATCGAGCCTGGTACGCCGGGAGTGATTGTCGGCAAAAAAGAGAAAAAACTGGGGCTGCGCTGCTCTGATACAGCCGAACTATTCTTTGAAGATGTCCGTGTGCCTAAAGAGAATTTAATCGGCGAGGAAGGCGAAGGCTTCAAGCTGGCCATGAAGACCCTGGATATGGCCAGGCCGAGCGTGGGGGCCATTTCTCTGGGAATTGCCCAGGCGGCATTTGAGGCGGCCGTGGAATACTCCAAGACACGCGTGCAGTTTGGGCGTCCCATTTGCAAGAACCAGGCCATCCAGTTTATGCTGGCCGACATGGCCACCCAGATAGAAGCAGCCCGCCTGCTGGTCTACCAGGCTTCCTGGCTCAAGGACAAGTTTTTATATGAGGGAAGACCCTTTACCAGGGAGGCGGCCTTTGCCAAAGTATATGCCAGCGATGTGGCGATGAAGGTGACGACAGATGCAGTACAGATACTCGGCGGCTTTGGCTATACCAGAGAATCCCTGGTGGAGAAATATATGCGGGATGCCAAGATTATGCAGATCTTTGAAGGCACCAACCAGATTCAAAGGATTGTCATCGCCGGTAGGATCTTAAGCTAAAAGCTTAAAAATTTTATACTTCTCGAAGCAAAAAGGCCCTCCACAAAAGGGGGCTTTTTTTGTTTTGGAAGTTTTAGTATAATTGGCATAAGATTCTGATAGGAGGTTTTTTGTGGAAGCTGTTCTTTTTATTTTGGGCACCCGGATTTGGCGATAGGCCACACGTATTTAATCCGGTATGCCCAGCACAGTACGGTTCTTGAATTTGTGGGCGTTTCGTGTTAAAATAAGTCGTGC
>JAKORA010000214.1 GCA_029778075.1 Bacillota bacterium
AACAATGGCCGTAATTAGTTCCCTCTGCCTTTTCATAGAGGTAGAATATGGAAGCTGTGATTTGCTGTAGGCGGGAGCGACTTGTGGAGCGAAGTCGAAAAGTTCACGGCGAAGCGAAGGCCGGAGACGACCCTGTCGACATGGACGTCGGCAGCCGGCCTCTGACTACGGATGAAAATCGTGCCAAGTAGGTCGGCGTTTAGTTCCGTGCGTCTCCCGCGGGGGTGGCGTAAGGTTGGGGCAAGCGAAATGTGCAGCTTGAGCATGCAGGTTCAGCGAAGCGAGGGCTTGAGATGGCCCGGCAAACATGGACGTTTGCCGCCGGCAGCGCGAACATGGACGTGAGCTCTGCCGGGAAGGCCAATCGAGAGCCTGAGCTGAGCTGTAAAACCTGCCTCAAGCGAACCCTGAAGCGAGCACCAACCTTCGCCACCCCTACTAAAATTAAAAGCGCGAAGTAATCTCCCTTATTGCCCTCAAAGCATGCTCCACCTCCTCTTCCCGGTTGAAATAGCCCAGACTGAAACGTACCGTTCCCTGGGGAAAAGTGCCGATCGTGCGGTGGGCACAGGGAGCGCAGTGCAGACCTGTCCGGCAAAGTATCCCATAGGCCTGTTCCAGGACATAGCCGAGTTCACCGCTGTCAATGCCCTCGACAATAAAGGAGATCACAGCCACAGGCTGATGATCCGTTCCCGGGTCAAACACTTTAACACGCTTGATTTCCCTTAAGCCTTCGCGCAGCTTGCCGGCCAGGTTGGATTCATGCTCTGCAATGGAAGATATGCCGATTTCCTCGATAAACTTCAGCCCTTCATTGAGCCCGGCGAGGCCGGGGGTATTCATGGTGCCCGCTTCCAGATAATCAGGCATGATCTCCGGCTGCCGTTCTTCTTCCGATCTGCTGCCTGTCCCTCCCTCGCGCCAAGGTTTTAATCTTACCCCCTTGCGCACGTAAAGCAACCCTACCCCCGGCGGCCCCAGCAAACCCTTATGGCCGGCAAAAGCCGCCAGGTGGGGTTTAATTTCCTGCAGGTTCAAAGGTATGGAACCTGCGGTCTGTGCTGCGTCTAACAGAAAAAGAAGATCATTTTTCCATGCCAATTCGCTAATCTCCTCGACAGGCAATACCGTCCCGATAACGTTGGAAGCATGAGTGCATACGATAAGTTTAGTATTGGGCCTGATGGACTTTTCAATATCCTTTATCTCCAGGCGCCCGGAGGAATCGCAGGAAATCATGGTAGTGGTTATGACCCCGTTTCTCCTGAGAGAGTCCAAAGGCCTGAGAACAGAATTATGTTCCAGGGAGGTATAGATAACATGGTCGCCAGGTTCCAATACGCCTTTAATCGCCATATTGAGGGAATCGGTGGCATTAAGAGTAAAAACGATCTCTTCCGGCTCTTCTGCCCCGAGAAAGAAGGCCGCCCTCTGCCTGGTTTCATATACCAGGCGGTCGGCATAGAGCGAACGCGTGTGACCGGAACGGCCCGGATTGGCACCGCCATTGCGTAAATAATTTTCGGCAGCTTTATATACATTCTCCGGCTTTGGCCAGGAAGTAGCGGCATTATCAAAATAAATAAATCTCTCTTCCATCCCTTTTAATTTCTCCTTTTGCTTAAAAAGGATAAAGGCCCTGAGGAGACTTTTTCCTCCAGCTCAAAGAAACCTTCTACAGCAATAGAATGCTCTGCCAAATAATCTCTGATAAAAGGGGCATTGCCGGGAAGGCAACAAAGAGCGATGCCGCAGCTGGAGCTTATGCTCCGGGGGACAGGAACCATTTTATACTCCAGGTTTTCTTTGGCCAGGGTTTTCTCGGCCCTGATAGCCTGATGTGTGTTCGGAAAGGTAAAATAACATTTTTTTGTCACAATACACCTCAAGAATGTTTTTTATGTTTAATGTATCTATTTCCTATTATATTATTATAACAACTACTGCTGTTACTGGAAATAGAAATCCTCTATAGTTTAGTGTACTACTATAGAGGATTTTCATGTCGGGCGTCCCAGACGAATCCGTATGTGTATCTGTTAAAGCCTTCTTCGGACTCGGCTGAAAAAAGCACTAATCAGCTGCCCCAATATCAATGTATACAAAACTATGGCGCGCAATCCCGCCATGATTCTTTTACCCGTTAAAACAAGGTTATGGTAACCTTCTTTCCAGACGAATCCGTTCCGCCCCAAGTAATTATTTGTCTGTTCTTTAAAGCGCTCCCATGCGGCTGGGTTGTTGAGAAAATAAAAAGCTCCCAGGGCTGCCGCTACCAGTAAAAGAATAACGACAACAGCACCCCAAGCCCCCGCTCCTGCAGCCCTGCTATCAGCCCCGGGGGAGGTCTCCCCCTCCTCACCCACGGGAATACCATAGAAATATTTTGCTACCACATCGGCAAACAGGACCATACTTTCTTCTGCCGCCTTTCTGCTGTTTTGGTGTCCCCCCACCTCCAGCAAAAGGTTGAGAGGCGTCAGATCCTGGTTATAGTTTCCCCAACCCATAAAAATTCCTTTTACCAGCCCGGGATAGATATCGTCAGCCAGGCTTTTCATATCATAAGCAAAACGTCTCGTTACCACCGAGGAAGGATTCTGCCGGCCCACTACAAACTGGATTTTCGTAACCCACTGATCGTCTATCTTGGCAGCGTAGACATCACTGGGAGCTGCATCGCGGTGTATATCAAAAATTACATCCGGATTGCGCTGTAAAAGTTCCAGGGCGGTATCCCTGGAACGACGGTAAGCCCCCTGGTCGTGGGGTAAATGCAGATTTTCGGAATGGATGACATTAATATTTTTTTGTTCCAGGGCAGCTTTCAGAGATGCTCCAACCTGGTGTACCCCCCCGCTGCCGTATATACTGTCAGTTCCGTCACTGGGAACATATGACTCATCATTGTGAGTATGATACAGGGCAATGAGCTTCCTGGACTCTTCTTCTTTGCTTGTTCCTCCTTTTTGCGGTAAAGTAATGACCATTTGAACCAGGTATGAAATATTTTTTTCTAATTTTGTCAGAAAACTGGGAGCAAGGCTCCCCGGTTTCACCTTTCCCAGCTTTTCTGTCCGTATATATCTCGCTGTAGCCACATAGTCCCTGACACGGTAAACTTCATAGAGACGGTTTTTTTCATCCAGGTAACGGTCACCGATCCTGATACGGCGTCCTGTCACTGTAATGATCTTGCCCTCTTCATCCATAAGGCGGTAATATTTTGCCGCTGCAATCTCTTCAGTATCAAGCTCATTTAGAAGTGTTTCCGCAAAGGCCGGATTTTTCCATGCATTTTCTCCTGCTGCAAACACGCAAAGCAGAATCAACAGGGCCAAAAGAAAGAATGAACTCGGGAACCTGGAGCGCATAATTAAAGACCTTCCTTCAATAGATAGATGATAAGCTGCTGTCAGGTTCTATGGATCCTTTCTCTTATTTCACCAACAACCTCCGCCAGCAAAACAGCCAACACTCCGGCAAGAACGGCAGCGCCAAACATCCCTCCGCTACCCAGAATAACAGTAATATTTCTAAAACCGCGCAGCAGGTTTTCTCCCCAGGCTATAAGATCGACAAGCAACACCCCCAGGAAAGCGCCAACAAAGGAAGCCCGCCTGGAACGCCCCAGGGCATAGCCTACCAAAGCCGCCACCAGCGCTGGGAAATAAAGTGGATCAACATTTAAAAAAAATTCATCGGGGTCCGGAGGAAAAAAAAGGCGGTCGGCGCTCCATACGACAATTACTGTTACAATCGTCGCCATTAGAGCTCTCAACCTCTCCCCTTTCCCGTCAGCAGTAGCCAGGAGATAAAGAACCACAATCAGGGGGATCGCCATTCCCCCTAAATTTATTTTAAGGCCCATACCCAGAGGAATTTCAGGCAGACTCCCTCCGAGAAGCATGGCCAGCAGGATAAAGATCGCCTGGGTCCTGGAAAGCCTCATCCGCTCCAAAACACGCTCCAGGAAACCCAGGTAAATCAGCACAAGTAATACGATTAGTACAGTAATCGCCGGGAAATTCGTTCTCATTTACTAACTCTTTCTCATAAATTTTATTGCTGTTTTAGTTTTTCCCAGCAATTAATAATGATACCGCGATCGTCAATTATTATACTGTTAATTTGTTGCAGGGATTTCAGTAAAGAAGATGGGAATACTGCAGAAGAACAGAGGTACTGTCAGTTGCGAGGATTTATGATATAAGGAGTGTATAAGAAAATGCCAGAAGGCATCGCAAGCAGTAGGTCTGCGATGCCTTCTTAACGCGTCTATAAATTTTAATGGCAGGTAGCGCAGCTGGAGCTGCTGCAACCGCTGCAGCTGCTGCCTGCCGAATAATCCATGCCCGAACTGCTGGAAGAACGGCCTTTCCGGAATGTAGACATTACACGGCGGCTTTCTTCACCGCATATGGGACACGGAGAAACAGAGTTATCGTCAATTTTACACAGCTTCTCAAAACGATTCCCACATTCACAGAGAAATTCATAAATTGGCATTTATTGTTCTCCTCCTTCCTCAGCAAAATGTACCCTATTTTCATATTATAGTTCCACGAAACAGGTGGAGAGAATATATTCTACCTTTTCTAACTCCTTTAACACATTCCTGTCAATATGGTTGTCCACCTGTAAAACCATAACCGCCTCGCCGCCGATTTCCTGGCGGCCGACCTGCATGCCGGCAATGTTAATATCGTTATTGCCCAGTATCGTTCCTACTTTCCCAATAACACCGGGCTTGTCAATATATTTGCTGACAAACATAAAGCGGGAAGGAACTACTTCGATATGGTAGTCGCCGATCTGCACAATGCGTATGTCATTTTTGCCGAACAATGTGCCTGCCAGAGTGTAGTCCTGATTACTGGTCTTCACTTTTACTGTAACCAGGTTGTTATAGATGGAAGTATCTTTAATGGTACTTTCCTTAACCTTTATCCCTCTCTGCCTGGCAATGATAGGCGCATTAACAAAGTTAATATTACTCTTTAACATAACGCTCAGCATGCCTATCAATAAAGCATTTGTCAGATGGGTAACAGGATATTCCGCGATCTCCCCGCTGTAACTAATTTCGATAGATTCAACTCTGCCGTCAAAGACCTGCATGTAAAAGTTTCCCAGGGTTTGCATCAGAGGGATAAAGGGCTTTATTTCGGTCAGGATCTCCGGTGGCAGTACAGAAACGTTAACCGCCATATGAACGGGCTTACCTTTCAAGAAGTTAACCATTTCTTCAGCCACCTGTATGGCAACATTTACCTGGGCTTCCTGCGTCGAGGCTCCCAAATGGGGGGTACCAATTACCTGTTCCAGCTGTAAAAGAGGATTATCGCTGCCAGGAGGCTCTTCTTCATAAACATCCAGGGCCGCGCCGCCAACCCTGCCGTCAACAATAGCCTGGTAGAGCGCCTTTTCATCAATTAACCCGCCTCGCGCGCAATTAATGATACGCACGCCTTTTTTCATCTTGGCCAGCTCCGCGGCACCGATAAGATGATAGGTGTCGGGAGACTTGGGAATATGCAGGGTAATAAAGTCGGCTCGGTCCCATATCTCTTCCAGGGAAACAGGGACAACCCCTATCTTCTCAGCCCGCTCGGCAGATATATAGGGATCATAGGCTAATACGTTCATACCGAAAACCCTGGCCCTTTTGGCTACTTCGCTCCCGATACGCCCCAGACCAATAACACCCAGTGTTTTTTTATGCAACTCCAGGCCCATAAACTTATTTCTCTTCCACTCACCTTGTTTAAGTGAGGCCGAAGCCTGTGGAACATTGCGGGCCAGCGCCAGCATCAAAGCCATGGTATGTTCCGCTGCGGAGATAGTATTGCCTTCCGGGGCGTTAATTACCAGAATCCCCTGTTCCGAGGCTTTTTCCACATCAATATTGTCTACCCCCACCCCTGCCCTGCCTATTACCTTCAATTTTTTACCGGCAGCAATAAGCTCGGCAGTTACTTGCGTACCGCTGCGCACCAGCAGGCCGTCATATTCACCAATAATCTCCATGATTTCCTGCGGCGAAAGGTCGGTCCGGACATCTACGCTGGCAACCTCCCGTAATAATTTAAGGCCTTCCTCTGAAACCGGGTCACTTACCAAAACCTTGTACAACTTTCCTTCCTCCATAATAATCGACCTCCCGGATAGATAGCTCTTAGAACTTCTTCTTTTTTGAGGCTGGCGTTCAGGCAACAAACCCCAGCAGGAGCTAAATACATTATACAAATCAATTATCATGAATGCAAGCATCCGGTATTCGACAACCGCGTTTTTATAGCCCGGAGAAAGGCGTCAAATATTTCCCGGCCTCCCGGTATTTCCTTCGCAGCCAGGGCTTCAGGATGCCACTGCACTCCCAGGGCAAAAAAGTGAACCGTGGATTCGATGCCCTCGATAATGCCATCGGAGGCCTGGGCGTTTACCCTGCATCCGGCAGCGACTTTTTTAATAGCTTGATGGTGAAAACTGTTGACCCTGATTGTTTTTCTTCCCTGGAAAATTCGTGCCAGCAGAGTATCCTCCAGAATGTTTATGTCGTGAAAGGGATGATAGCGGGGCGCTTTCTGCATATGCTCCAGCGTTAAGCCCTTTTTTAAGCTGATATCCTGGTATATATCCCCCCCTAAAGCAATATTAAGAACTTGTGCGCCGCGACAAATCCCCAGGATCGGTAAATCTTTTTCCAAAGCGGCTCTGGCCAGTTTTATTTCTATCCTGTCGCGGAGAGGAGAAATCTCTCCCTGGCCGGGGAGTGGTTCCTCCCCGTAATAAAGTGGGTCAACATCGCCCCCACCCGAAAGAACAAGACCTTTGATACTTTTTAGGAGCCCGGGTATGGATTCTTCCTTTAATATAGAAACCGGGAGCGGAATAAATCCGGCTTTCTCGATTGCCATGATATAATCAAAGCCCAGACGGACATAGTTTAAATTTTCATTATAAATACAGGTAATGCCTAACGGTATCATCTTTTTCACTCCAAAATTAAAAAACGGGTTTACCAGCGGAGTAAATTAAAAGCGCCGTGGTTCCCCGATAATTTTTGTCGGTACTATTTAATTAATATTATAAAAATATAAATTATAAGGATTAAAAATCAATCAACCCCAGGCTTATCTTCAGGGCCTCATCCACCTTGGCCATCACTTTTTCATCCAACTCTGTTATCTTTTGCTGCAATCTCTGTTTGTCGATTGTCCGGATTTGTTCCAGAAGGATAACTGAATCTTTTTCGAGACCATGTTCTACTGCCGACAGCTCTACATGTGTCGGCAGCTTTGCTTTTTCAATGTGGGAAGTAATTGCCGCTACAATTACCGTGGGACTATATTTATTTCCAACATTGTTTTGTATAACTAAAACAGGACGATATCCCCCCTGTTCAGAACCGACAACAGGGCTCAGGTCGGCATAAAAAATGAACCCGCGTTTAACATCCACCGCTTTCACTCTCCATTTACCAGTTCCTCGGCAAGCCGGTCTGCCTCATTTTCCGCAGATATGGCCTCATTGGCCAGGGCTAAATTCAACCGGGCCATTTCTATATATCCTTCCTGCATACGTTCCCTAATCTGCCTTTTTCTACGTTCCTGAAGATAAAGTTTCATCGCTTCCCGGATAAATTCACTGCGGGTCCTTTTTTCCATTTCTACCACACCATCAACTTCCTTTAACAAATTTTGCGGCAAGCTGATCATTATTCTCTTGGTCCTCGCCACGGAAAGCACCCCCTTGGGAAGAAATTGAATCAAAAAAAATCATGCAATATTATTTATTATCCTGTTATGCCATTCTTTTATGCATCTTTTTTTATATACTGTGGCAAGATCCGGCAAACCTGATACTCTCAACACGGCCGTCACGCCAGTACACCCTGGGAACCCTGCTGCCGATATTGCATAGCACCTCGTAGCTGATAGTTCCCAGTTGTTCGGCAATCTCCTCCACGTCAAGCTCCTCATGACCCTGTCGGCCAAAAGCAACTACTTCATCGCCTTCCTGAACAAAGGGAATTTTTCCTACGTCAAGCATGGTATGATCCATGCAAATCCTTCCGGCTATGGGGACCCTCCGGCCCTGTACCAGCATGAAACCCTTATTGGACAATAGCCTGCTATAACCATCACCATATCCCAGCGGTACTGTGGCTATGGTTGTGTCATGCGGAGCGAAGTAGGTCCGGCCGTAGCTCACAGGGGTTCCGGCCGACACTTTTTTTAAAAAAATGATCCGGCTTTTTAAAGACATAACAGGAAGCAGCTTTACTTGATTATTTTTTTCTCTGGAAGGATAGCAGCCGTATAATCCGATACCGATCCTTACCATATCCAGATGCGTTTCCGGAAGCTCCAGCGCTGCTGCACTGTTGGCGGCATGCTTCAAGGGAACTTCAATCCCTCTCTCCTTACATGCGCTTAGTATGCTATTAAAAAGGTGCAGTTGGTTCCGGGTAAAACTTTTGTCTTTCTCATCGGCAGCAGCAAAATGTGTATATACTCCTTCCAGTATAATTCCAGGAAGGGCAGCCACTCTCTCCAGGAAAGCTATAGTATCTCGCGGGTCCGCCAGCCCCAATCTCCCCATGCCTGTATCAATTTTTACATGAATGGCAGCCCGCTTCCCCCTGGCCTGAGCTTGCTGCGAAAAAGAAGAAGCCGCTTCCCAGCTAAAAACAGTCGGCGTAAGCTGCATTTCCAGCAAAGAGAGGTTTTGGCGAGGATCTGTGCAACCCAGAATAAGAATGGGAGCCTTAATTCCTCTTTGTCGAAGAGCCGCACCCTCCTCCAAAGAAGCCACCCCAAGCATCGAAGCGCCTTCCTGCAAGGTGACCTCGGCGACTTCACAAGCACCGTGTCCGTAAGCGTCCGCCTTTACTACGGCCAGTAATTTGACAGTGTCAGGTAAAAACTTTCGAAATTCCCTGACATTAGAAGCCAGATGGGAAAGGTTGATATCTGCCCAGGTCGGCCTCCCCAGATAATGCGAGATCTCCATTGGCACTTTCACCAAGTTTCTCTATTGGTGCGTGTACAACGACAAAAATAACGGAAACAGCAGCAGTTCATTATTAATTTTTATTCCACAAGGTATATATTTATTCCTGCCAAAAGGAAAGATTTGCAGATATACTTTTATTTCCATATTTTATTTTTCAATTACCCGCAAAACGCTGTTTATTTTCTTGATGACCGGAGAACTCTTAATTGTTTCCAGGGCAAGGTTAAAAGATTTTTCTTCCACGGCATGAGTTACCAGGACAATCTCGGCCTTGCCTCCCACACTGCGTTTTTGTAAAATCATATCCAGGCTAACTCGCGCATCTCCAAAAGCTGTGGCCAGGCGGGCGAAAACTCCGGGTTGATCAATAGCCTGCAGGCGCAAATAAAAAGCGGATGACAGTTCATCGATAGGAACAATGCTTTTGGCTTGAAAATCCGCCTCCATGACACCGTTTTCTACCTGATGGTTAATATTACGGGCAACCTCAATTAAATCGGCAACAACAGAGCTGCCGGTAGGCAGCGCTCCTGCTCCCAGTCCGTAAAACATTGTCTCTCCCACGGCGTTGCCGACCACGAACAGCGCGTTATTTTCATAATAAACGGAAGCGAGGGGATGATCCAGAGGAATCAATGCCGGGTGCACCTTCAAGGCCAGCCCCTTTTCCATTTCTTCACCGATAGCCAGAAGCTTAATGGCAAACCCAAGCTCTCTGGCATAAAAAACATCCCTTTTGCTGATGCCGCTGATCCCCTGCACATAAATATCCTCGAAACGGACATGGCAGTTAAAGGCCAACATCGCCAGGATGCAAAGCTTGTAAGCAGCATCTTTCCCTTCCAGGTCATTGCTTGGGTCCTGCTCGGCGAACCCTCTGGCCTGAGCCTCTGCCAGGGCTGCCTCAAACTCCATCTTTTCCATGCTCATTTTAGTTAAAATATAATTGGTTGTCCCGTTAATAATTCCCAGCAAACGGATTATTCTGTTGGCTCCGAGGCTGTGCTTTAAGGGCCTGATCAGGGGAATACCTCCCCCGACGCTGGCTTCATAATAGATATTGCGGTTATGCTCCCTGGCCAGATGTAAAAGTTCCGTCCCGGCCGTAGCCATCAGATCTTTGTTAGCGGTGACAACAAACTTCTTATTACGGAGGGCTTCTTCGATATATCGACGGGCATCCCCGGTGCCGCCGATCACCTCCACTACTACATCTATCTCAGGATCATGTAAAATATCCCGGGGATCTGTAGTAAGCTGCTGCCTGTCTACTTTTACCGGCCTCTCTTTATGCAAGTCCCTGACAAGAATTTTTTTTACCTCAATGGCGGCTCCGGCCCTGTTTTTAATCTGCTCCTTGTTCATCTCCAGGATCTTAAGCACCCCCGAGCCGACCGTACCCATACCCAAAAGCCCTACTTTAATAATCTCTTTTCTCATTAACATTGCCCCTCCGTTATTATGTATTAACTGTAGATAAAAGACACAATGATCATCTATTTTGCGCTCATTATATCATCTAGACATATATCAGGCAATGCCTTTAACCGGCGGCACCCGGCAGGGAAGTTAATAAAAAATGCGCAGATATTGCTGAAGTGTTTCATATATTTTTACTGAGGCAGGTGATGGCAGTGCGCGTTTTATGGTTGAACAAATTCGACTTCAGCGGCAATACTGAGGCCGTTATGGCCTGGGCAAGAGGAGTTGTCCACAAAGGCCTGAAGCTGCACCTTGTTTTAACCGAAATCCCCTCCTCCCTTTTAGGTCTCTATAAAGAATTTATAAATAAATCCGGTTTGCAAAGCTCACTGAATATAAACTGGCAGCAGGTACAAAATCTGCTTTATTACCGCCGTTTTGACCTGCTGCATGTTTTTCATCCCGATTTATTCAGAATGGCTGCGGATTTAAGCAACTCTTTTCGAATACCCTGGGTGGCAAGCCTTTTTGACGGAGAGCATCATGACGATTTTACCTTCTTGCATACGGCAGCTTTTATAACCTGCTGCAATTCCTCCTCTTTCCTGGCTATAAAAGACTTTTTTTATCCCTACGTTAAGCAAAACATCTTGATAATACCGCAGGGAGTAACGATAAAACCGCCGTCTTTCCCTCCTTTGACAAAAATAAACATTCTTTACATCGGCCCCCTGGAAAAGAAACAGGTTGCACCTTTCCAGGCACTTAAGCGTGCCGTTAAGGATTTAAAGAGCTCTTATCTAGGCGTCGTCTCCAGACAAAATGTCTCCCCTGGGAACGTTACTTTCTATTACTGGAGGCCTGATTTCAATGAAATCGCCAGCCGTTACAATGTCATAGCAGGCTTTGGCTATTACCTGCTGCAGGGTATTGCCGCCGGGAAAATAGCTCTGATTCTCGAAGAAAAATATACAGGGATCTTTTCACCTTTACAACGGGAACAGGTGCCGGATTTCAGGGCAAAGGCACAGGCAGGAAAAGATCCGGATCCGTCAGCATACAAGCTTATCTTACAAGATATAGAGGCTCTGGGCAAACAGCTACCAGCAGCACAAAAGCTCCAGCAAGAAAACTGGAGCTATGCGCGGGAAAATCATGATTTGGAGATTATAGCGGAGAAGATCATTCGCCTCTACAGCCGTTTATAACGCTCTGACGCTGCCACAAAACACTCGCTGAATGCTAAAAGAATGAACGGCGCTTATTTTCACTCCTCTGCCTGCAGTTCGCTAAATCTGCGGACATACCAGTCTACCGTTTTTGGTAAAGAGACTTCCAGAACATGTTCCGGTTTCCAGCCCAGTTCACTGGTAATCCGGTCTGTCTTCAGCGCATAACGCCTGTCGTGCCCGGGACGTTCTGCAACAAACTTTATCAACGATGGTGAACGGCCAAGGATATGCAAAATCGATCCCGCCATCTCCAGGTTTGTCCTTTCTTCTTCTGCACCTATATTGTAAATTCTCCCCTCCCGGCCATGCAAGAGAATCATTTCCAGGGCACGACAGTGATCCTGAACAAAGATCCAGTCCCTTACTTGCTGTCCGTCACCGTAAATTACAACAGGCTCGTCGCGTAACGCGCTGTAAATAACAGAAGGAATAAATTTTTCCCAGTGCTGGAATGGCCCATAGTTATTGCCGCTACGTGCTATATTTACATTCAGCCCGTATGTTTTATGGTAGGATCTCACGAGACAATCCGCAGCAGCTTTGCTGGCGGAATAGGGGTTATTTGGTTTAAGAGGTGACGATTCCGTAAAGTAGCCGTCTCTACCTAGAGAACCGTATACATCACCCGTGGACACCTGTAAAAATTTTTTTACTTTAAATTTTCTGGCCGCTTCCAGCAAATTAAAACAACCTGTAATATTGCTGGTTATAAAGTTTTGCGGTGAGGCGATACTGTTGCCGGCATATGATTCCGCTGCAAAATTTACAACAGCTTCAACATTATCTCTCATCACGCGGTTAACTGTGTCGCTTTCACTGATATCTCCCCAGATAAAAAAATAATTCTGGCGTTTGCTAATCTCTTTCAGGTTCCCAAGGTCTGATGCATAGCTTAATTTATCCAGGTTAATAAAAGTGACCTCGGGATAGCGGGGAACCATATATAACAAAAAGTTTGTACCGATAAAGCCGGCCCCACCTGTTACCAGAATTTTTTTATACACTTGAAACATCACTCCAATTTACTATTCACGTATTCAGAAAGCCCGGCAAACTACCGGGCGGGGATTATTTCCCTGAAGATCGTCAGAACATATTGCCCATTTTTTTAATTTCTTCCAATCTCCTGTTATACTCCTCCTCACTTAAATTCAACGAAGGCTGATAAAGTGAAAAACACTTACCCTCCAGGGCCATATGCCTTTTCCTGAGCAAACCGTGAAACCCACGGCCGCTTTCTTTCTGCTGCATCATTTAGGCCTCCTTCCTATCATGATTTTTCTTTATATTGTATGGGCAAACCGGATAAAAGGTTAATCTTCGAATTATAAGTGTTACGCTCCGCAAAAATAAAACGACCCTTTTCTAAATAACAGCAGTAACAAATTTTCATCACGTTCATAGTATAGATTAGCAATAAAGAAGCTGCTGCTTTCAGTATCAGCTTCGGAAAGTTATAAGAAAGGAGTGCTCGAAAAATGGCCGGCCCAGCAATTGATCCTGAAACAGGTGAATTTTTGCAGCCAGGGCTCTGCCCCGTCAACGAATATACAGGTATGAGGGAATGCCCTCCTACTACTGAGAAAGATTGTCTGCTGGTAGAAAAGGTATTCGACCAGTGCTTTAAAGAAGACATTATTGTCAGGCAATTTCCCATTCCTACCGGCCCGGGGGCAGCATGCCATAACGTGGATTTAAGCCGTGTTAATCGAGTAGTATGCACTGTTTTAAGTGCCGAGTGCGAGGTGGTAGATGTAAGTCCTCCAGTTACCGACAACATCAGAATCATAACGGTAAGGCAGGATGTGGAGCTGCAAATTGAGCTCTTTGATGACTCGATATCTCTCTGCACCTTTACAGAAACCATTAATGACTTCTTCAACCAGGTCCCGCTTTATGTGCCGCCTCCTGGAGTAATGTTCGGCCCGGCTGGCGGACCCTTCGTCTTCTGCGAAGTGGTTAATTCAACATGTTTCTGCTCACCGGAAACGGTCCCGCCGGGAGATCCTGTCACCCAGGTTATCTGTACGGTTAAAATCTGTAAAGTCGTAGAAGTTACCGCTTTTGTTAAACTTCTTGTACCTCTTTACGGTTACTGTATCCCCAGACCCTGTGAAGCAGCACCGCAGCAGATTGAGATCGAATGTCCTCCTGTCGATTCACTCTTCCCGCCGCAACAGGAAATTGAAGATCCTTAAAAAGGAAAGAGAAGAGGCATGATTTAATAGGGAAGCTTATTGAACCATACCCAAACCGCTACTGAAAAAAGAAGGAAGTCACAGCTATTTGTGGCTTCCTTTCTTTTCCATTGGCAAGAAGCAGACAGCTTAATCTGCCGCCTGCCTCATTCAATATCCACGGTTCAATTAATCTGTAAAGAGCTGAACCATAACGATACCGGGGGTCTTTTTAAGCGGCTTCACGCCGATCCCCACATTTTTGTAATTTGGGTTAAGCATGATCTCCCGGTGGCCCTTTGTGCTGTATACCAACTGCACATGGGCCTGACTGACGTTACCCGCTTTGGAAAGGTTCTCCGCTGCCCTGGAAAAGGAAATCCCTTGGCTTCTTAACATCTGGCTGATGGACCCGTATGTAGGAGAAACATGGCTGAAGTAATCATGATCAACCATATCCTGAGCTTTCAGCCTGGCAACCTGTGTGAGTTCATAATCAGCTTGCAGCGGTTCCAGGTTGTTTTCTATCCTGAATTCATTTAAAAGCAAATATGCTTTGGCCTCATCTGCCGTAAGCCAGGATGGCGCGCCGGGTATGGCAGGAGGCTGGGAAGGTTCTGGAGGGTTTAGCGGCGGGTCGCCCGACGGAGGTGTTGATGGGTTTGACGGCGATGCAGGAGGAACATAAAAGCCTCCTTGCCTCCCAAGCGTTCGGTTGGGGGGCGAATAGGAATTTTGCGGCCTTTCATTATCTTTTTGCCCATTACCGGGTTGTGGCGAAACCGGCTCTTCAGGTTCGGGGTAAACAGGCGATTCCCCACCGCGGCCGCCGTCTGAAGGTGCAACCGGATAGCGATCCCTTGCTAAAAAACCGCCAACTGCACCCGCCGTACTGGACGGTAAAAGGAAAGCTAACAGGAAGACAACCAGTGCCAGTGCGCAAACTGCTTTGCTGTTTTTCTTCATATCAATTCCTCCATTTTTTATTTTCTAATTATTATACAAATTAACAGTAAATATAACAAATATCCATTTTCTGTATAAGTTAGGTAAAATACGGGAGCTTACCCAGCACTCTCCGTTATAAAAGCTTTATTACAATAATTTTATACCATTCCAGTAAATGCTAATAGGAAATAGGGGCGGCGGAAGCCGGTATGGAGTAAATATGAATTGGAGAAGCGGTTAATAAGTTTGTTCCCATTCGAATATCTATTAGTAGAGCCATCCGATTTTATTATTGGAAAGGCAGGTGGATATTTGTGGATACAAACCGGATATGGAGAACAGATAACATTCCGCTACTAATGTTGACAGAAAACGGGAAGGAATATTTCATGCTTGATAAACAGGGCTATCTTCAACATTTTTCCTGCAACAACGAAAGTTGGATATTAAAAACAGACAATATCTTTCAGCAGAAAATACAGGGCTTCGATGCAGTTGTTGACAACCAGGGTAACGCTTTCCTTATTGGATATAATGATGCGGGTGGCCTCTATTGTCTGTCACCGCCAACCAATAAAGCAATAGCAGCACCTGTTAACCAGGACGGCAGCAAAACAATAGGTCACCTTTCTGCCTGCCTTGATGAGAAAAACAATCTGCATCTGCTGTGCCTGTATCTAGACAACCGGCAAAAGATGTGGTGGCTTGTGTATCTTTATCAGGAAGAAAAAGGTTTGTGGCACGAACCGACGATTGTTGATTTCGGGTACGAATTCCTGGAACAAAGCGGTATAATTATAAATGATCTTAAAAATAATGTTTTTATTCTACAAAGAATGGTTGAGACAGGAAATTATTGTCTGCTGCTCCGCAGTTTGCCTGAAAGTGACAGGCGCTCGTGGAAGTCCTTTTATTTTCCGAACAGGCAGGAGGAATGCTTTTTTCCTGCTTTTCTGGTTTCTCCGGACAATACCCTGCATTTCTCGTGGATAAGCTGTCAAAATGAAGTGCTGTTTTTAAGCTATATTCAAAAACCTCCGGGCGGAGACTGGGATAGTTTTTTCCGTATAGAGATTCCCAATAGGACACTGACAATTGCGCCACTTTATTGCATGGATAGCAAATTGGTTTTAACATTTAAAAAAGACGATGAGTTGCTTTATCTTCTGTCCACTAATGCAGGGAAAAACTGGAAATGGGGCGAAAAAATACTATTGCCAAAAGAGGCTCGACTTACGCGTTTTCGCTCCTCAATCGGTTTCCAGCAAAGAGAATATGTTTTTACTCTGGGCAGCCCCCCACAGATACTTTACCCAAAATATACTTTAGACAGCTTTATAGAAAAAGTTGAACTTCAAAAGGAGTTTCAGGTCCTGGAGCTTCTTTCCTTAAGCCTGCTTACCCATGCAGGCAACCTGCAAGCTGCCAATGCTTCTTTAAAACAAAAGCTACAGCAAAGAGAAAAAGAGTTGGCCAGATTATTTTCTGGAGGTGTTTCACAAGTGGCTAAGATGGAAGAAAAACTGCATGCTAAAAAAATGGAGCTACAACAAATGGAAACTACTTTTAAAAAAGCGCTTGAAGAGTTGCAGAAAAAAATAAAGAGCGAAAAGGAGGAACTGGCGGCACTCAATAAAGACTTGTTAATGCAGGTAAATGAACTTTATAAAAAAAATGAAGAGCTTAAAAAAGAAAAACTCATTCTCTTAAGAAACGTTAATGAGCTAAAAGAGCAGGTTCAAAATTTGCAAAGGGAAAATGAGGAGCTTAAAGTAAAAAAGAGCCGGGCTCTGCCTGTTCTTTTGAACAGATTAAGGTTTAAATAGTTATTTTGTCTTATCTTTTTTGCTTTCCCCGGCCTGTTGATCCTGATAAAAATGATCATAAAAAAGACGGTAAGTATTATAGTATTTTCGATTCGGAACAGGAATACCGGTGGCAATCTTCTGCTTTTCACGCGCAGCAAGATCCTCTTGTCTCCGTTTTTGCTCCTTTTGCGCACCGAGGCTTTCTTCAGTGCGTTCAACTCTTTCAGAAGGGAAAAAGTCCCCCACTGCAGGCTTTTCTCCCAGTGAAGCAAGTCCGCCGGCTGCTCCTTTTAGCAGGGCCTCTTTATCCAATGTTTCCACACTTCTCGTGGCAGGTACTTCCATGGAAATATTTTCTGCAGGAATGCTATCTGCATTCGTTTTTACCGTTTTTACAGGAAAATCTGTTAAAGGTACGGCATTTATCTTCCCCTGCACAATTATGGTGACTTTATAGGGGATAAACTTTATCTTGCTCCATAATGGAAACAAAAAAAGAGAAACAGGAGTTGTCCTGTAGTTATATTCTGCCTCACAGGTTAAATTTCTCTTTAATTTCGTAACTTCTTCGGAAAAATAATCAGGTGACGGGGTAAAAACGCGAGAAAAACCTTTGGATAGAATCTTTTCCGACGTTACTACTTCTCCTTTTTGATATTTCAAATATTTAACAACAAGGTTATAACTTCCCCAAATAGAAAGCTGTTCATGGGACGGTTTATCCCCCTGGCCGGCAAAAAAATCCTCTATTTGGATCGATACAATTTTCCATAGGTTTATGACAAAAAAAGTATGCTTATGTTTAAATTTTATAAGCGAATAAACTTTTCCATCTTTACCGCGTTCCATCTTTCTACCTCACCAATTTCCTAACTTAGAACCCGTTTCATGCCCCGCAGGGGTGGCGCAAGGTTGGGGCGAGCAAAATATGCAGCTTGAGCATGCAGGTTCAGCGAAGCGATGGCTCGAGATGGCCCGGCTGATACATCTGCCGTTGTTGCTTTTAGTTTTCTCGTTTAGCCCCAGCTACCTTTCTGTGGAAGCAGCGCTTTGCTGTAGGCGAGAGCGACTTGTGAAGCGAAGTCGAAAAGTTCACGGCGAAGCGAGGGCCGGAGACGACCCTGCCGACATGGACGTCGGCAGCCGGCCCCTTACTACGTATGAAAATTGTGCGCCAGTAAGTCGGCGTTTAGATCCCGCGCGGCTCCCACAGGGGTGGCGCAAGGTTGGGGCGAGCGACTTGTGCAGCTTGAGCCCGCAGGTTCAGCGAAGCGATGGCTCGAGATGGCCCGGCAGACATGAATGTCCTTGTCATAGCGTGTTGGTTTTCTTGTTTAGCCCCTACTGCCGTCTAGGGAAACAGCGCTTTGCTGTGGGCGAGAGCGATTTGTGGAGCGAAGTCAAAAAGTTCACGGTGAAGCGAAGGCCGAAGACGACCCTGCCGACATGGATGTCGGCAGCCGGCCTCTGACCATGGATGGGAATTGGCCGGGTAGGTCGTCGGAGGCCTTAGCAAACCGTAGAACTTTACGAGCGGAACTCGGAGCTCCGCCTACAGCAAAGCGCTGCTCCATCCTCAAGCGAACCCTGAAGCGAGCACCAACCTTCGCCACCCCTACTCATGGGAATTGGCCGGGTAGGTCGTCGTAGACCTGAGCAAGCCGAAGAACTTTGCGGGCGGAACCTGGAAACTCCGCCACCAGCAAACGCTGCTCCATTTCATAATTAAGCTTAATAAAAGGCTCCAAACGGTTTATTGACCGACCCACGGTCAGTTTAGCTCTTTATCCCTCAGCAACTACCGACCTTTACATAATCATTAAGACTGTTTTTGCGGAAACTTCTCTTTTTAAGGACAATAACACCACCGATGCGGCTGCTGCTTTCGACAAGCTGTTTGTACTCTTCATCATTATAGCCTCGGCGTGCCAATCTTCCCTTCATTTTTAGCCCGGATTTGCCGATAACTTGAGCCAAAATCCATTCCCCCTTTCCTTCACTTTTTATATTTTATGAGGGACACAAAAAAGTGTTACAAGGTTATTTTTTTGCTTTATAAAGGTCCTCCCTTCTTAAAGATGGCAACCCCTGGGGAATTCCGGTTTTAATCCGGTATAAAAAAGGCAACTATAGAAAAAATAAAGATAATGAGGTGGCGCTAACCGGGGGTAATAATGAAACTGATTAAATTTGAACAATGGAGTTTGTTAACTCGCTACCTCTTCTGTATCCTGCCGCAGGTGGAAAAGGAGCTACAGGGATGGAAAAAATTTTTAAGAGATTGCTCCCCCTCTCCCCTGCAGCAGCAAGCTCTCTACAGCATACGGGATAAAAGATTCCACTGCCAGGGAGGAGCATTTTTTGCGCTCTTCAATCCTGCCGCCTGCTCCCATCTATTGTCACTAATTGTATCTTTTCAGACTATCAGCGATTACCTTGACAATCTATGTGATCGTGTCACATGGGAGAATAGCTCTTCTATAAAAGAAAAAGACCTCTTTATGGAGAAAAGCTTCAGGCATCTCCACACCTCCATGCTGGTTGCGCTGGAAACTGTCAGCCCGCAAAAACACGAATTCTACCGTTATTATCCTTACAATCAAGACAAAGGTTATTTACAGGCATTGGTCACTCAATGCCAAAAAAACATAGCAGCCCTTCCCGTTTTTGATAAAGTAAAAGAAAAAGTGCTCTTTCTGACCAGGCTTTACTGCGACCTGCAATCTCTAAAGCACCTTTCTTTTAACTATCGTCAAAAACACCTTGAAAAATGGTTCAAGGCTTATGAAATACTATACCCCTATCTTTTATGGAATGAATTTGCCGCTGCAGCTGGCTCTACCCTTGGCATATTCGTCCTTTCCGCCCTGGCATCAAAACAAAGCTGCTCCCCTTTAGAGATAGAAAAAATATTTAAATGCTATTTCCCCTGGATTTGTGGCCTGCATATTCTCCTGGATTACTATATTGATCAGGAAGAAGACCGGAGAGAAGGAGATTTAAATTTTATTTTCTTTTATTCCAGCCCGGAACAATGCTTCCAGCGACTAAAATTTTTTATTGAAAATGCCCTGCAAAGAGCCGGTGAACTGGACAATCCAACCTTTCACCGTCTGGTTGTAAAGGGACTCCTGGCGCTTTATCTTTCCGATCCGAAAGTAGTCAGGCAAAATTTGGGGGTTACTGCCCAAAAAATCCTTACGGTAACAGGTGAAAAAGATATCTTTTATCTTTACAGAGCCTGCCAGTTGTTACGCAAAACCGGCATAATATAAGATGACCTGGCGGGCCTTAATACAGGAAGGAGTCGTTACACTCTTCGCTGCAAAACATACTCGGCCAGGGACTCCAGAATAGCTCCCTCCCTGGTTTCCGTAAAGCCCGCCAGGCACTCCCGGGCTGTTTTAATATACAGCCGGGCTTTGTCCAGAGCACGCTTTACAGGTACATTTATACAGGAAGGCTGGCGGAGGAACTCCATCGTTAACGGTGAAAAATCCCTCTTCTCAATAATTTCCCGTAAAAAAGGAGCATATACCGGGTCTTCCAGTAAATGAATAAGAGGCAAAGTAATAACCCCTTCCCGCAGATCATTTCCCACAGGTTTTCCGGTAATCAGCGGCTCCCCGGTAATATCCAGTATATCGTCGGTTATTTGGAAAGCCAGGCCAAGGTTTCTCCCAAAAGCCTCAAGCTGCAGCACAGCTTCGCCCTCCAGCCCGCCAAGGCATGCCCCGGCAGCACAACAGGCCTCCATTAAAGCAGCCGTCTTACGGTAAATATTTTGCAGATACTGCTGTTCATTAAGAGAAAGATCAAAAGCAAAACGCGTCTGCTCGATTTCACCCTCACACATTGTGCTGATCGCCCTGGTTACGATCATATTCAGTTCATAGTTCCTACAGCAGGCAAGTAACTCAAAAGCCCGGGCAAATAAAAAATCCCCGGCCAATACTGCGGCACGATTGCCCCACAGGGCATTTACCGAGGGTTTTCCTCTGCGTTTCTGGGATTCATCAATAATATCATCATGAATCAAGGAAGCCATGTGGATTAACTCTACCGCTGCCGCAGCAGTTACGAGGTTTTTTTCATGAACAGGATCAACAGGCTTGAAACTTCCGCTCAGCAGCAGCAGTATCGGGCGCAGGCGCTTACCTTTGCTGCTGAAGATATGGTCCATCACATCCTGCATGACAACAGCGTCAGAAAGCGTGCAATTTTGCAATAGCTCCTCTACTTCCTGCAGCTTCAAACCCAAAACTTCCTTTATTGCATGCCATAACGCTTTTTCCTGGGGAATATCCTTATACATTACTGTTTTAATTGTTTCATCCAATAACAAATCGCGCCTTCCCTTATATTTTAAAGATATCCGGATGAATCTCAGGATTTATGACAGTTTTGTGGAAAACGATAGTTTGCTGCAACTGGTCACAGGAGTCATAAATCTCTATCTTTACGGGCAGCAACGACTTTTTCGCCAACCATACCTTTTCCCAGGCATTCCTTCGTCCCGGGGAGCGAGGGATTATCCGCAACAGGTAGCAAGGAGCCCCATTTCTCTGTTCCGTACCAATAATTTCTGCCTCCTGCGCTTCAGAGAAACTGCTTAAAAAATTTGCCAGTAAAAAAGGCGGCTGGTTTAAATTTTGAGCAAGAGGACTTAAAACATAAAAGTCCTCAATTTCAGGGCTATAAATCCAGGTTTTTTCCCCATCAGAAACAAAAACTTGTTCGGGTTCATATCCCTCCTCCGGAAAAGAGGAAGATATTTCTACGCGGTGAAAATGCGGTGAATTAAACCATACTTCCACATAATAATTTTGCGTCGCACTACCCAGGTTAATATCTGTTTCCAACAATGTATAGTAACTTGTTATTTTCTTTTCTTTTTGCAGAGTCCTTTTTATTATTATTTCGACGCTTAGCTCTCTTGTAGAAAAAAAGTAGAAGAAAATACTGCCCAGAGCAAGCAACCCCAAAAGCCGGAGGATTAACCGGGAAAGAGGCGTTTTCATCACTACCATCTCCAAGATTTAAAAACATATTCATTTTAATTTATACCTTTGCTTTTATTTTTATAACCGCTTTCAATATCCGCCAAAAATAAAACGCTCCCAGGAGGGAGCTTAGACGGCATGAAATATAAAAATAGGGTAGAACCCGTCATGGGTTTTTTTATAAAAAAGGTTTTACAGCATAGTGTTCTCCCGGTTCAGCGGGGGGAGTTTCGACGGTTTCGTTAAGTGCGGCAGGGAAAAAGTCCAGGATATCGCCCGCCTTACAACCCCTCCGGCCCAAACGGGCTGCAAGCATATCTGCAGCCAATCCATGCAGGTAGGTTCCGCAAATCGCAGCCTTCTCCACGTCCAAACCCTGGGCGGCCAAAGCGGAGATCAGCCCAGTAAGGAGATCACCTGTTCCGGCAGTAGAAAGAACGGAATTTCCGGTAGGATTGATATAAAACTCGCCGTCAGGTAAGGCAACAACTGTATGCGCTCCTTTAAGGACCAGGACTGCCTGCCATTCCATAGCCTGCCTGGAAGCAAGTCCCCACCTGTCTTTCTGGACGCTTGCGGTATCGCTCCCAATAAGGCGAGCCATCTCCCCGGGATGAGGTGTTAAAATAAAGGGTGTATCCACCTCTTTAAGAAAGGCGGGCTCCAGAGACAGGGCACTCAGCCCCCCGGCATCTATTACAAAAGGTACGGAAATTTTCGGCGCCAGTTTTTTAATTAAATGCAACGTTTCATTCCCTGCCTTGAGCCCCGGTCCCAGGGCCAGAGCCTGACAGGCGCCGGCATGTTCCAAAATTTCCTCACTCGCAGCTGCTGTTAAGACGCCATGGCCGTCCCCGGCAAAACCCAGAACGATAACCTCTTTTAATTTAGCTTCCAGAACCGGCTGTAGCTCGGCTGCCGTCCCCACATAAACAAGCCCTGCGCCTCCTCTTAAAGCCGCTTCACCGGCCAGGGCCGCCGCACCGGTCATACCGGGCGACCCGGCCAGAATAAGCACTCTGCCGTAGGAGCCCTTGTGACTGTCCGCCCTCCTGGATGGCAGCTGCGAGCGGACATACTCCCGTGTTATCAGGTTTTCTTTACTTTCTGCCTGTAAGAGCAGCTCCTGCGGGATGCCGATATCGGCCACCAGCAGGCGGCCGGTATGCTCTGCACCGGGGAACAGCAGTAAACCTCTCTTGGGTAAAGCGAAGGTAACCGTATAATGGGCCTTTACCGCTGCTCCCATCACTGCCCCCGTATCTGCGGAAATTCCCGAGGGTATATCCACGGACACAATCTCGGCCGAGCTGTGATTAATGGCCGTGATAATCTCGGCCAAAAGCCCGGTAACTTGACGCTGAATCCCTGTGCCCAGCAGGGCGTCGACAATTAAATCATCGGCTTGTAAATCCTTAATGATGGCCACCGGGCTCTTTTCATCAAACCTGTTAACATTATATCCCTGTTTGAGCAGAATATCGTAGTTAACAGCCGCATCACCTTTATAATCTGAAGGAGCACCGGCTGCCCATGTCTCAACATTGTACCCTTGCCGCCATAAGTGTCTGGCTATGACAAAGCCGTCGCCGCCATTATTGCCCTTTCCACAAAAGACAACTATTTTTCCCCGCTTCCGTTCAGGCCGTATCTTTTTTACCAGACTTACTACCTGTAACCCGGCATTTTCCATCAGAATTAGTCCGGGTATGCCATAGCGGCTCATGGCAAGCCTGTCTATTTCACCCATTTTTTCTCCAGATACTATTTTCATCAGCCACACTCCCCTGGCAAAGTACTTTATTTGTTCCTAATTTAATTATACCATAACAAATTTTTCCTATAAAATGACACCTTTTATTTCCGGCAAAATCTGATATTATAGATCATTATAGATATAAAAATAAGGCAGCGCTTGCTGGTGGCGTTTTAAAGCCGACAGGGAGGATTATTGCAGGATACTTTATCCTGCTTAAAGCAAAATGAGAAAAAAGCTACGATCCTTTTTATATTTATTATTGAGCCTATTGGTGCTGGCCACCGCTGTTTCATGCACGGCAGACCATTATCCGGACCTGGAAGAGAATTTTTCACCTACCGGTAAAAGAGATGATTTGAAACAAGACAGCGGAAACAACAATGATTACGAATTACTGGAAAGTGAACAAGAAAAGCACGCCACAGAAACGAAAACCATGCCGGAAAAGGAGAAAGGCGCTACTTTGGAAAAACCGGGTACAATTCCCCCTGAACTACTGCAGCATAAACCTAACGAACTGGGAGAAGTGATGATCTTAATGTACCATGAAATCGGCTATCCGGAGTCCGCATGGAGGCGAACCCCGGAAAACTTTCGCCTCGATCTGGAAAACCTGTATGAACAGGGATACCGGGCTATATCACTTATGGATCTGGTCAGAGGCAATATTGATATTCCTGCCGGAACCTCACCTGTTGTCCTGACTTTTGACGACGGCAACAAAGGTAATTTTTATTACCTGGAAAATAACGGCGAATTGGAGCTGGCACCAGATTGTGCAGTGGCGATCATGGAAAAGTTTTATCAGGAAAAACCGGATTTCGGACTGGCTGCCACCTTTTTTATTTACTATCCTAATCCTTTTCGGCAAACCCAGTATATAGAAAAGAAACTCAACTACCTGGCAGCCAGAGGTTTTGAAATAGGCAACCACACTTTCGGGCACACCAATCTTGCACAGTTGAATGCCTCCGAAATCCAGCGAGAACTTGCACAGCATGTGCAGGCAACCCAGGAATATCTTCCCGGCTATGAGGTCAGCTCCTTGGCTCTGCCCTACGGAGGGTTTCCCCGGGAGAATCAGGAACTGCTCCTGGAAGGCTCTTATGAAGGGGTCGCTTACCGGAACGAAGCGGTGCTTCTGGTAGGTTCCAACCCTGGCTTTCCACCTTTCCACCAAAAGTTTAATCGCTCCAGGATCCCGCGGATTCGTGCCAGCGAACTGGAAACCGATGGGGTAGGTATGTATGACTGGCTGGAATATTTCCGCCAGAATCCCCATAAACGTTATATCAGTGACGGTGATCCGCATTATGTGACTGCACCCGAAACATTGAGGGAGTTCCTGCACAATGAGGGATTAAAAGATAAAGAAGCTCGTTTTTATCTAAACTGACTGTTAAAGGGGAGATTGGCCAATGTCCCTTCCGCCGCTTACCTTTCCGATTATCCTCTTCATCGTGGGTATCATAGGAACCGTCTTGCCCTTGCTACCGGGTGTAACGCTCATTTGGGCGGGAATGCTTCTTTATGGAATCCTGACAGGATTTCAGAACCTTTCCGTGGGCTTTTATATCCTGCAGGGACTGGCGGCCCTACTGGTAATGTTTATTGATTATATCGCTACCGCCCTCGGGGCCAAACATTTTGGAGGTTCCAAGACTGCGATGTGGGGAGCAGCACTCGGCCTTTTGGTGGGCCTGCTTATTCTGGGACCGCTTGGTATTATTTTTGGCCCCTTTCTTGGAGCATTTATTGCTGAATTGCTAAAAGGCATACCCCCGGAAAAGGCCCTTCGTTCAAGTTTTGGCGCGTTATTGGGCCTCCTCGGGGGTATTATACTAAAACTATGTATAGAAGCGGTCATGCTTTATGCTTTTTTCCGGAACATTTAAGCACAGCCGGCAGCATTGGTGTATTTAATGTACAAGGGCAGCCCTGCTTTCCTCTTCCTCGGCAATTTTCGGGTGGAAAGCCGCATCAAGGCTGGCGGCAATAACCAGAGAGATGTCATCAATCAGCGTGTCTATCTCCTTGGGAGTCACTATCAGGTCACCGGCAAAGGGCTGCAGCACCTCTTTAATAATATTTCTTTTTTCCTCCCAGTTCATCTTCTGCACTATATTGGCAAACATATTTCCCTGTGCCGATTCTCTTTTTAAGGCCTCCGCAAGGTGATCCATGCTGTCTCCGGCGATAGTAACGGCATCCACCACCGTGGGAACGCCAATGGCATAAACGGGAATCCCGATAGTCTGCCTGTTGATACCCAGCCTGCGGTTACCCACACCGGAGCCGGGAACGATCCCGGTATCGGAAACCTGAATGGTGGTATGTAAACGGCTCATACGCTGAGCTGCCAGGGCATCTATGGCAACAATAATGTCAGGCTTTACATATTCGGTAATACCGCGGATAATTTCCCCTGTTTCAATGCCGGTAATTCCCAGGACGCCCGGGGCCACAGCAGCTACTGAGCGGTATCCTTCGCCCAGGATCTCCGGCTTTAAATCCAGGATATGCCTTGTCACAAAAAGTTCCCTGACAACGCGGGGACCCAGGGCATCAGGGGTAACATTCCAGTTCCCCAGGCCGATGGCCAGCACACTCTGCTGGTCGTTTAAATTAAACATGCGCTGCAACTCTTTGTAGAAAACTCTTACCACTTTGTCCTGCAGGGCAGTATTTTTCTTGCGCAGCCCGGGGACCTCCAGGGTTAAATAGTTACCTACAGCTTTCCCCATCCTGGCCGCACCCTGCTCGGTTGTTATAGAAACGCGGTGAATGGTAATATCTTCATCGCCTTCTTTGCTAACCTGAACTCCCGGTATTTCTTCCCGGGCGCTCAAAACTTCATGCGCTTCTACGGCAAGATCTGTACGGATATTATAACCTGGAATAAAACCAAAAAATTTTTCCGCTGAATCTAAAGAAACCATCAGTCAAGCCGGCCTTCATTGCCCGGCCTTTCCCCTCCTTCTTATTTTCTATTTTAGGTTATCCCAATGCTAAAAGCGTATACACGTTTTTAAGATACTGTTGCAAACCAGACACCGCTATCCTTTTCAAACATGGGAACGGTATAGCAAGCAACTGATATAAGCCATCTTATTAAATAAAATTCAAAACGACAGTCCTTAAACGACTGTCGTTTTGAAGAGATAAAGCTAGTAGATTAGCTTATTAACGCAGTTCGGTTGGAACAAACAAATCCACCACTCCAATGATAATGGACGCCAGTAAAGCCCCCAAAATTGAAATACTCATACCGGGGACGATAAATTGAGCAACATAGATTACTATGGCCGCCGTGATAAAACCGACTATCCCTCGGTTTTGTGGAGAGACTCTTTTCCCGAAAAGGCTTTCTACAATAAATCCCAGAACAGCTATTACGACCGCTGCAATAAGGGCCTGACCAAATGTTAAAAGAGCAAATCCGGGGAGTAGAAAGCTCACCAACATTAAAACCAGCGCGGATACAATAAAGCGTACTATTAACCCGATTAAACCGGAAATGGACATTTCTTTTCACCTCCCCAAAAAGTGGATGGATTGATAAGGGATTCTCTTCTAAAACAAGCTGTTATAATACCGCTTACACCGGGATTACTTCAGCCGCTTTTGAGAGCGAACCCAATTTACTTGGACACTATACATATATTAACCAAATCTTAGGCATATATTCACTACGGTTAAAACCTTTTTAGTTAAAAAAAATTAAAAGCGAAGCAGTTGCTTTTTCCAGTTGGGCATGATAAAATTAAGCTCGGTACATTCAGATCAGGAGGTGATACAATGGCTAATACCAAATCCGCTATTAAACGCATGAAACAATCCCTTATCAGGCGCCAGCGCAACCGTAAGGTCAAATCACATGTGAAAAATGCCATACAGGCATTTTATGCTTCTTTAAAGGAGCAGGACCTCCAGAAAGCTCGCGAAACTTATTCTGCTGCCGGCAGAGTTATTGATAAAGCAGTATCAAAGGGTGTAATACACAAAAGAAACGGAGCCAGGAAAAAATCACGCCTGGCGAAAAAGTTAAACGAACTGATAAGCCAAGCATCTTAACCTAGACCTGGAGCGAGCCTTGACGCTCGCTTTTTTTATTATGGAAATGGGGCAGTGTTTTGCTGTAGGCGGAGCTCCGAGTTCCGCTCGTAAAGTTCTATGGCTTGCTCAGGCCTTCGACGACCTGCCCGGCCAATTCCATCCATGGTCAGAGGCCGGCTGCCGACATCCATGTCGGCAGGGTCGCCTCCGGCCTTCGCTTCGCCGTGAACTTTTCGACTTCGCTTCACAAGTCGCTCTCACCTACAGCAAAACATCGCTCCCGAAACGATAGCAGGGACAAAACGAGAAAACCAATAAGTTATGAAAACAACATCCGTGTCAGCTTTGTGACCCGCTAGTGTTATATAATATCAAGAGTATATTATTTTTCACAGCCATGCTTTACTTTTTCCCATGAGGTAGGGCAGCCGCTGCAATCGCTGCAATTTCCCAGCAGATTCATATTGCACCGCGGACAGCGGACTAATTGTTCTCCAGTCAAAATATAGCCGCACTGGGGACATTTTTTGTACTTTGTCCCAGACATGATTCGGCCTCCTTTCATGGTCGAATTTAAATAATAATATTTGCCAGAATGCCGCCGGCCAGAAATGCAATTACCAGAGAGCCGATCCAGATAAGCAGTCCATCCTTTAAGCCCCGTTCCTTTAAGATAACCAGGATGGAGGCAATACAGGGGACAAAAAGAGTTATCGCTATTAGGGAAATCAGGGTTTGCTGTGGGCTCATCGCTAGTGAATACAAGCCGGCTGCTCCAAAATCCCTGCGGATAATCCCCATAATGAAAGCTGTGGAAGCAGCCTCGGGTAATTTCATCCAACCATGCACCAGAGGGCTCATTAAATTCTGAATAGCGTGCAGTAATCCAGAAATATTTAACAGACTGATTAGCAGCGCTCCCAGCACAAACAAAGGCAGGGCTTCCTTTAAAAAATGGGCAGTACGGACATAGGTTTTTTTAAGGACGTTTTTCAGCTGTGGCAAACGCAGGGGAGGCAAATCAATCAGTAGGTCGGTAGACTTCCCGGGTATAAACTTATCCATGATTATCCCCAGGCCGATAAATATCAAGCCTATAATGGACAGGTAGAGAACCAGGTAGCTTAAACCCAGAGGAGCAACCATACCAAAAATAACACCCAGTTGGGCTGAACAGGGAATTGCTATGCCCAGGAGAGCAGTAGCAATTATTCGTTCCCTGCTGGAGCCCAGGATGCGCGTAGTGATCGTGGCCATGGTCACACAACCAAGCCCCAGAATTATCGGTATAATCGCCCTTCCGTTAAGGCCCATTTTTACCAGAATCCTGTCTGTAAGGGTGGCTACCCTCGGAAGATAACCGGAATCTTCCATAATTGAAAGGACGAAATAAAAACCGGCTACCAAGGGCATAAGCAGCCCGAAAACATACACTACCGTCATAGTCAGAATACCGTATTCACCGGCCAGGAGATAGCCAATAACAGTTCCCGGGGGGAAAATCCTGCCTACAATATTTTCCATTAAAGGTCTATAGTAACTTTCCATAACAACCCCTTCGGTAAATTCTACCAGCACCTGGGCAATTAAGACCCCCACAAAATAATACATAAACAGCAGGCTGAGCAAAAGAGCAGGTATCCCCGGAAAGGGCCGCAGCAGCAGGTGACCCAGGCGAGCGGCAAATGTAGCCCCTTCTGTCCCTTCTTTAATTACCTTTTTTACTATTTCATTCACCCATAGACGGCGTTTGAGATAAATTTCTTCCTGGTTTCTTTGTATTTGGGACAGGCTACGCAGTTGCATCTTTAGGTTTGGTGCCCCCGGGTCATCCTGCTTTCTTTGCAATCGGAGTAAGGAGCCGGGAACCTCAATCAGGGGATCTTCTTCCAAATAAAGCAAAGACTCTCCAGTAGTAGGGAAAAAATCTTTAACAAGGGCAAGCATGGCGGCAATTTCTGGAACTTTATGCCCGATTCTTGCTTTATCCAGAGATTTTTTCAATTCTTCGATACCTTTACCTTCTATTGCCACCGTTGGTATCACAGGAACGCCCAAATAGTTTTCCAAGGCCGGTACATCAATTTCCACGCCCCGCCGCCTTGCTTCATCCATCATGTTTAAAGCGACAACCATGGGAATCTCCATATCAATAAGCTGCTGGGTCAAAAAAAGATCTCTCTCCAGATGAAGAGCATCTACAATGTCAATAATTACATCGGCCTGCAGGATCATCTCCCGGGCCACCTTTTCTTCGTCATTAAAAGACGAAACGCCATAAATTCCCGGCGTATCAATCAGGACATCGCTTCCCAGAGAGCTGTGACTGATATCAACTGTAGTCCCTGGAAAATTGGAAACCTCAACATAGCGATCTGTCAAAGCATTAAAAAAAACCGACTTTCCAACATTAGGATTGCCGACAAGAACGATTTTCTTAGTCTTGGCGGAAATTTTAAAGGTTGTCGTTGCTTTCATAATTTCCCCTTATTAACTCCCTTCATAAGAGACAACATATCCGGGTAAAAATCAACACTTTAAGTACGAGGTTCAACGATAATCATTCGGGCAAGTCTCCTGCCTACTGCCAGTTCCTGTCTCCCCTTACTGATTATTACCGGACCGTAAGGCAGTTTTTCAGTACAGGTGACTTCTGCACCTTTCATTACGCCAAAGCGAATGGCTTTCATCCTCATTTCAGGATCAATAATTTCCCGTACTATTAACCTTTCACCTACTTTGGCTTGCTCCAGTGTCATTTAATTGTCCCTCCTGGAAGAAACCATATTAATATTGATAATCATTATCAATTTAAATGATTAAAAAAAGATGAGATATATTCTCATTATCATTTTATTACAGATGGCTGGTCCTGTCAATGCTTTTTTTAACGGCTTTCTTTAGTTTTTTGGGAATCAAAAAGAAAGATATGGCTGAACTTATTGTTTGCCGCTGCCGCTGGCATTAAGTGTTAAAATACACTGTTCCAGGGCATCAGCCGCCTCCAACCGGCCGGTTTTAATATTCATATCCATTTTCTTAAGATGAGCAATAATAACAGCAATGGTATGCCTGTCATGCTTTTTGGCCTGGATAGCGAGTTCTTGGACAACAAAAGGCTGTATCTTTAAAAAAGCAGCTATTTCGCGTTGGGATAAACCCTTTTCCTGCAGGATTAAAAACTGGTATATCAGCCGAAACTGCCTGGCAACCATGCTCAGGATAACCAAAGGATGCTCATTTTGACGGTATAATTTATGTAAATGCTCTAAAGAACCCTTAAGATTTTTTTGTCCCAAGTATTCTACCAGCTTAAAAATATTGCCCTGCCGACTTTCCGGAACCAGGTACCGCACCAGTGCCCTGGTAACAACTTCCTCATTCCCTGTATATGTTACTATTTTTTCTATTTCCCTTTTATGGAGGTAAAGATCCTCTCCCAGACGCTCCACGAGTTCATCAATAGCTTCCTCTTCAATTTTCTTTTTTTCTTTTAAAAATTGCTCCCTAAGCCATCTTTTTAAAAGCATCCCCTTTAAAGGGGAAAAATCAATGAGCGCTCCTGCTTCTTCAAAAAGCTTAACTATTTTTTTACGCCTGTCCACGTTAAGGACAGAAAAAATAATAATAGCGTCACTTACTTTCTGCTGCAAAAAAATAAGCAGCTCCTTTTCTCCCAGCTGGCCGTTTACGCGCTGCCGGGCGGCAGGAACTTTTTCTTTCTCTCCGGATGCATCTCCCTTCTTTTGAGCAGCAATAAAATAGGGGGGATTAGAAATCCATAACAATCTACCTCCGGAAAAAAGAGTAGCCTGTTTAATCTCGGACATCAATTCGGCAAGATTAATCTGACGACCGTCCAACCGCTCTAAAAAAAATACCTTCCCTTTTTCTTTCAGTTGTTTTAAAAGTTCCTGCAGGAATTCTTCCTTAAGGTATTCCTCAGGACCGCTAAAAAGGTAAAGAGGATGGATAATGCCGCCCTTTCTTAACTGCATAACAGCCTGGAAGTAGTCCACCTTAACTGTTCCCTTCTATCATTTGCTTGCTATTTATATAGGGGCTCTATACCACTAATATTAACGCAAGCAAAACTTCTTAGCAATAGACTAATAGAGTTGACATGAACTTGAAGATGGCTCGGCGGACACGTCTCGTTTAGCCCCGCTACCGTTTTATGGAAGCAGCGTTTTGCTGTGGGCGAGAACGATTTGTGGAGCGAAGTCAAAAAGTTTACGGTGAAGCGAAGGCCAAAAACGAATAATAACAGCCCTGCTTAGAAACGGCTTCATGCTCTGCAGGGGTGGCGCAAGGTTGGGGCGAGCGAAATTGCAGCTTGAGCCCGCAGGTTCAGCGAAGCGAGGGCTCGAGATGGCCCGACGGATACATCTGCCGATGTTGCGCTTTTAGTTTTCTCGTTTAGCCCCAGTTACCTTTCTGTGGAAGCAGCGCTTTGCTGTGGGCGTGAGCCACTTGTGAAGCGAAGTCGAAAAGTTCACGGCGACGCGAAGGCCGAAGACGACCCTGCCGACATGGACGTCGGCAGCTGGCCTCTGACCATGGATGAAGATTGTCCAAGTAGTCAGCGTTTAGATCCCGTGCTGCTTCCGCAGGGGTGGCGTAAGGTTGTGGCGAGCGAAATGTGCGCTTGAGCCAGCAGGTTCAGCAAAGCGAGGGCTCGAGATGGCCCAGCGGACATGGACGTCCGCCGCCGGCAGCGCGAACATGGAAGTGAGCTCTGCCGGGAAGGCCAATCGAGAGCCTGAGCTGAGCTGCAAAACCGGCCTCAAGCGAACGCTAAAG
>JAKORA010000215.1 GCA_029778075.1 Bacillota bacterium
GATCCATCTCTTGTACACTCCTTTCACCTGCAGGCAAGCTTACAAACACCGGTTGCTATTATAACATAAATGACCTTCTCACACAATATGCCTGATTAATGCGCGTTAATCGCTATCCGGCTTCCGGGCTTCCTCGGCGGCAAGCCCTTTATTCCGCAAAAGATCCGGTCTTAACTTCAAGGTACGCTTTAATGCTTCTTCATAACGCCATTGCCTGATCTTTTCATGATCTCCTGACAGTAGAATTTCCGGGACACACATGCCTTCGTATTCCTGAGGCCGTGTATACTGAGGGTATTCCAGCAGCCCGCAGGCAAATGATTCCTCTTCCAGTGAGGAAGTGCTCAGGACACCCGGAATTAGCCTGGCCAGAGCGTCCACCAGCACCATGGCAGGTATTTCACCGCCGGTCAGAATATAATCGCCGATAGATATCTCTTCATCGGCCAGATACGCCCTCACCCGCTCATCTATACCCTCATAATGTCCGCAGAGAATAATTAAATGCTTTTCCTTGCTGAGCTCTTTTAACTTGTCCTGGGTAAGCCGGAGGCCCTGGGGAGACATGAGAATCGCCTTTCCTTTCACCGGGGATCTTTCCCGGACAGCCCTTACAGCTTTAAAGAAAGGCTCCGGCTTCATAACCATGCCTGCCCCGCCGCCATAAGGGTAATCATCGACCCTGCGGTGCTTGTCTTCGGAAAAATCCCGCAGATCATAGATACTGATTTCCAGCAGTCCTTTTTCCTGGGCTCTTTTAATGATACTTTCCGCAAAAACGCTTTGAAACAATCCTGGAAATATGGAAATAATACTAATCAGCAATAGCCTGCACCCTTTTCGGTCAGTCTAAAAGCCCTTCCGGAAGTTCAATTAATATATACCCTTCCTGGAGATTAATCTCCTTAACCACGCTCTTTAATGCAGGAATAAGGATCTCCAGGCTGCTTCCGGTGCTTTTTAGCTCCGCATCTTCCTGATTTACTACGTACACATCGTTACTGCCGGTCTTTATTATATCGCTGACACAGCCCAGCTTCTTGCCGTCAGCCGTTAAAACTTTCAACCCGATGATCTGGTCCAGGTAATAGCTCCCCGACGGCAGCGGAATTCTTTCTGAAGAGCGTATTTTAATAAGCGAGCCTGATAGCTTGCGCGCTTCTTCTCTGTCGTGGCAATCCTCAAATTGGAGGATCCACATATTTTTATGAATGTAAGCTCTTTGAACAATTTTCAACTGGCAAATATCTTTATTTACCAGTTGAACTTCCTTCAATAGATAACAGCGCTGCAAAAAATCCGAATAGGGATAGACTTTAACTTCTCCCTTAACACCAAAGGGAGCAACTATTTTGCCGATAGTCGTCATCTGAGAAGGCATCAGATTCTCCCTGCTGAATTATTGAATTATCTCCACCATGACCCGCTTGTTTTCCTTTATCGCCGCCGCATTAACCACTGTCCGGATGGCTTTGGCAATACGTCCCTGCTTGCCGATAACCTTGCCCATATCTTCCGGGGCGACCCTCAGCTCGAGAATGATGGAGCGCTCCCCCTCCACCTGTTTCACATCCACATGTTCAGGAAAATCAACCAGCGCCTTGGCAATATATTCTACCAGTTCTTTCATTGGTTCTCATCCACTCCTCTTAAACCGCTGTTATTGTTATTTTTCTGAAAACCCGCTCTGGCAAACAAAACCTTAACGGTGTCGGAAGGCTGCGCGCCCATGGAGATCCACTTCTGGGCCTTTTCAGTATCAATTTTAATTGTGGTGGGGGATGTTGTAGGGTTATAATACCCTATTTCCTCAATAAACCTCCCGTCCCGGGGAGCTCGCGAATCAGCAACGACAATACGGTAAAAAGGCTTTTTTTTCGCCCCCATTCTCTTTAAACGAATACGAACCGGCATAAAAGAACACCTCCAGCTATTTTTTTATTGTTAAAAGGGGAACAGTCCCCTGCCTTTTATTTTACCTTTTTCCAGAGAGCCTACCTGCTTCAGCATCTTTTTCATTTGTTCAAACTGCTTAAGAAGCCTGTTAACATCCTGTACGGTTGTGCCGCTACCTGCGGCAATACGCTGTCGACGGCTACTGTTGATTATCTCCGGCTGAATACGCTCTTTCCTGGTCATAGAACTGATAATGGCCTCCGCTTTCACCAACTGCCTTTCATCCAGGGGAATATTTTTAAACTGTTTGGCTGCCTTGTTAAAGCCGGGAATCATCTCCAGTAAATTGTCCAGCGGCCCCATTTGCTTAATCTGCTGCAGTTGCTCCAGGAAGTCTTCCAAAGTCAAGCTCCGGCTGCGTAATTTTTTTTCCAGGGCTCTGCTTTTTTCTTCATCAACTACCTGCTGGGCTTTTTCAATCAGGGAGAGCATATCGCCCATTCCCAATATCCGGGAGGCCATCCTGTCGGGATAAAAAGGCTCAAAGGCATCAATCTTTTCGCCCACACCGACAAATTTAATCGGACAATTTGTGACCGCCCTGACGGAAAGAGCAGCTCCGCCCCTGGTGTCGCCGTCCAGCTTTGTCAGAATCACCCCTGTTAGCCCCAGTTGTTCATGAAACGACCGAGCTGCATTAACGGCATCCTGGCCGGTCATAGCATCCACCACGAGTAGAATTTCCAGGGGGTTAAGGCTTTCTTTGAGCCTGCTGAGCTCCCTCATCAGCTCTTCATCGATATGCAGCCGCCCGGCGGTATCCAAAATAACATAATCGTTTCCTCCCCGGCCGGCTTCTTTCAGGGCTTGCAGGCCGATTTTAACGGGGTCCTCCTTGCCCATGCCAAAAACAGGAATACCTATTTCTCCTCCCAGCACTTCCAGCTGCTGGATCGCTGCCGGACGGTAGACATCTGCAGCTACCAGCATGGGCTTGTGCCCGTTTTTTTGCAGCATAGAGGCCAGTTTGGCGGCCGTAGTAGTTTTGCCGGAGCCCTGCAGTCCTACCAGCATGACCGCCCGCGGCGGGTTATCCGGGGGAGCAAGCCTGCTCCGCGTTTCTCCCATTAGGCTGACCAGCTCTTCGTACACGATTTTTACGACCTGCTGGCCGGGTGTCAGACTTTTTAAAACCTCTGCGCCCAGGGCCCTTTCTTTCAGCAGGGAAACGAAATTTTTAACAATTTTATAGTTGACATCGGCTTCCAGCAGCGCCAGGCGCACTTCCCGCAGGGCTGCGTCCACGTCTTTTTCCGTAAGCTTACCCTTTCCTTTGAGCCGGCGAAAAGTCTCCTGTAATTTCTCGGAGAGCGAACTAAATAACAAAGCAATTACCCGGTATTCTTACCGGGGCTACCTCCCTTATACAACGTCTTTTGAGCTTTCGTTCATAACCAGCTTGACAATTTTCCTCAGCTCATTGATCTCTTCACTGTCCAGCCGTTCCGCAGAAAGCAGATCAAGGGCTTTTAGGCCCGCTTCCCTTCTTAACAAATAATTCTCGTACAGTTTAAGTTTTTTTTCCCACTTCTCCAGGGTCCTGACGGCACGGGACAGGGTATCGTGAACAGCTTGCCTGGAAACATTGAAATGATCGGCCACTTCGGCCAGGGAAAAATTTTCTTTATAGTACATTTCCATGATGCTCTGCTGCTTTTTTGTCAAGAGCTGACCGTAAAAATCAAAAAGGTAGTTCACCCTGTTTAGCTTCTCTAACATTTATACACCATTCCCGCTGTAAAGTAAATGCCCTTTACAGCTTTATTTAAGAAAAAAGTGCCTCTACGAATTCTGCCGCGTTAAAAACCTGCAGATCCTCTTTCTTCTCCCCAACTCCCACCAGCTTTAAAGGGATATCTGTTAAATCCTTTACGGCAACCACGACGCCCCCCCGTGCCGTTCCATCCAGCTTGGTAAGGATTAACCCGGTCACAGGAACAGCTTCTTGAAAATACCTGGCCTGAGAAATAGCATTTTGACCGGTGGTGGCATCCAGTGTCAGGAGTATTTCATGGGGTGCACCCGGGAGTGATTTATTAATCACCCTGTAAATTTTTTTTATCTCTTCCAGCAAGTTTGTCTTGGTATGCAACCTGCCGGCTGTATCACACAATAAAATATCCACTTTTCGGGCTATGGCTGCGCTTACGGCATCATAAATCACTGCTGAAGGATCTCCGCCTCCCTGGTGTTTAACTATTCCCGCCCCCACGATTTCAGACCATTCGTCAAGCTGTTCAATAGCAGCGGCACGGAAGGTATCGCCGGCCGCCAGCAGCACTTTCTTCCCCTCACGGGTAAACTTATAGGCCATTTTGGCAATAGTTGTCGTCTTTCCCACACCATTTACACCCAGAACCAAAAAAACGGTCGGCGGTGTAGAGGCCAAAGAAAGCTCGCTGCGTTCGTCACTGTCAAGGATATCCACCAGCAGTTTTTTTAGTATTTCCCGGGCCGAGGAGCGCTCCCTTATTCTGGCCTCTTTGAGGCGCTCCTTGAGGGAGTTGATGATCTTCACCGTAGTTTCTACGCCCACATCGGCGGTCACTAGAATTTCTTCCAGTTCATCAAAAAATTCCTCGTTAATCTCACTGTTTACAAAAAGATAGTCAAATTTGTTTTTAATGGCTTCTCTTGTCCTGTGCAAGCCTTTAATAAATTTGTTCAGCATCTTTCCAGCCCATCCTTTACCTAACCTGCTTTTTGCTTTAGGTCCAGGGAAACCACCTTGGAAACCCCCTGTTCTTCCATCGTTATCCCGTACAGTACATCGGCTTCTTCCATCGTCTTTCTACGGTGGGTAATCACTATGAACTGGGTGCTGGCAGCATATTTTTTTAGGAAATGAACATATTTGGAAAGATTGCTCTCATCCAAAGAAGAATCAATTTCATCAAGGACACAGAAAGGCACCGGCTTATACTGCAACACGGCAAAAAGTAGAGCAATAGCCGTTAATGCTTTTTCACCTCCGGAGAGAAGAGAGATATTTTGTAACTTTTTCCCAGGCGGCTGGGCAATGATCTCAATACCTGATTCGAGAAGATTATCCGGATCAGTCAGCTTTAGAAACGCCTGCCCGCCGCCAAAAAGCTGCACAAAAATATCCAAAAAATTTTTATTAATGCTCTGGAAAGCATGGAGGAATTTTTTCTCCATGTGCTGATCCAACTCTTTCAAAACCTTATGAATACCCCTTTCGCCGCTGAGCAGGTCTTCCCGCTGCCCTTCCAGAAAGGATATTCTATTTTGCAATCTCTCGTATTCATCAATAGCTCCTGGGTCCACCTCTCCCAGGGCCAGGATCTCCTTTTCCAGGACCTCCTTCTCCTTCAATAAGGATTCTTCGGAGATTCCGTCCGGAAATTCATAAGAAATGCCTTTTTCAGGTTTGACCCCAAATTTTTCCGACAGGCTTTCTTCCAGGTATTTTCCTGCCTCCTGCAGCTTTATCAGCTCGATATTGACAATTTGCCGGCGCTTTTCGGCTCTCTCCAGGGCTCTCCGTTCTCTTTCCGTTTCTGCAGACAACTCTTCTTTTAGTTGCCTGTAATAATGTAGCTCCTTGTTTAACTGTTCCTGTACTTCCTCCAATTCACGTGTTTTTATACCCTCATTTTCCAGTAACTCCGCTGTCCTGCTTTCAGAAGACTCCAGCTCCTTTAACTCCTCCTGCAATTTACCCTGCTCGCCAATGAGGTCATTATAAATCTCCTTCAGATGCTCTTTTTCCTGAAGCTGTTTATGAAGGATCCCTTGCAAAAAGCTTTCTTTCTCCTGCAGCGCGGAAAACTTGATCCTTACCTCTACCAGCTCTTTCTCCAGGCTTTTATACTGCTCCTCGTCAACGGCAACCTGAAGACTCAACTTTTCCAGTTCGCTATTTATAGCTTCCAGTGATTTGTTGAGGAGTTGATATTCTTCCTCTATGCCTGCTATCTGCCCGGCAAGCTCCCGGCGTTTATCCTGGAGCCCGGCTCCCTCCAGGGTTAATTGGCTCAGCTCCTCCCGTATTCTGCCTCTCTCCGCTTCAATCCTGGCAATTTCAGTCTGCACCCTGCTCTTTTCATCCTGAAGTTTTCTTCCTTTTAAGACGAGTTCGGCGTAACTTTTCTCCAACTCCGTAATATTATTTTCAACCTTTTCCAGATCCAGGGTCTTCTGCGTATGTAATTTTTTTATTTCAGCCATTTCCGTTTCCAGGTTTCGTAACTCTCTTTTACGCTGCAGAAAGCCGCTGCGCTCTTCCGACTGGTATCCTCCTGAAATGGCGCCTCCGGGCGTGATCATCTCCCCATCAAGTGTTACTATTCTCCAGCCGTCCCTGTTACTGCGGGCCTGACGAAGAGCCGCCTCCAGATTTTTGGCCACCAGAACACCGCCAAGCAGGTATTCCACGACCTTTTTGAATCTCGCCGGCGTTTCCACCAACTGTGAAGCCACACCGAATATTTCATCTGGAGCGGGAGAGACAAACTCTCTTCTGGAGGCTGTTTTTAGAAGATTCAGGGGGAGAAATGTGGCGCGGCCGGCTTTTTTCTCCTTTAGAAATTCGATCGCTTTCTGGGCAGAAAGATCATCAGCAGTGACGATAAATTGTATTTTTGCTCCGAGGGCTGCCTCTATCGCCTTCTCAAATTCCGGAGGGACGCTGAGCAAACTGGCCACCGGACCGAAGATGCCTTTCTCTTTCCGATCCCGGGCATACTCATTTATGACAGCCCTTACACCGCGGGCATACAGGTTTAATTCGGCTTCGCTCTCAATTAAGTACTTTAGCCGGACACTTTTTTTCTGCAACTCCTTCTCCAGGCGTTCAAGTTCGTCTTTTCGTATTTTTTTCTGATTGTAAAGCTCGTTGCGCCGCTGTTCCAACAGTTCATGCTCTTTATCCCTGTCCATGCTGTCCAGCTCGATTCTCTGAAATAAGGAGTAAAGTTCATTCTCAGCCTTTTGCAGGGAATCCAGTTCATCTTTTTTCTTACTTTTACGCCTTTCGTTCTCTTCAATTTCGTCGCAAAGTTCCCGGTAGCGCAGTCTGCTGCTCTCCAGAAACTGTCCCAGAGCAGCTTGCCGCTGGCTTTTCTCGGTTTTTTGTTTCCTGAGCTCATCAAGGACGGTAAGAGTGTTTTTTTCCCCGAGTTCCTCCAGTAGCGCTTTTAGGCTGGAGGCTTTCACTCCGAGCTGCTGCTGTTCCAAAAGGACGCTTTTTAATTCAGCCTCATTTATCCTGTAGGTATCCTCCAGGCCTGAAAGACGGTTTGCCACTTCTTTACAGGACTCTTCCTTAAGTAAAATTTTCTCCCCGGCATATTTTTTTTGCTCCTTAATCAGGCTTAACCTGCCCTGCAGCTTTTCCAGCTTTTCTTTTTGCTCACGACAAAGTTCCTTTAGCTCGTTGATTTCCTCCAGCTTGGAGCTTTCCTGCTGCTCAATTATGCTTGTCCGGCTCCTTAACTTTTCCAGCCCCGCTTCCTTTTCCTGTATATTGATGGAAATTCTCTCCAGATCATTGCTCATTTTTTGCAACTGGTTGTTATTATCCCACCAGCGCTTAAGGAGAATTGTTTTTTCTATTTCCTTCAATTTATGGGATAGCTCCCTGTATTCTCTTGCCAGGGCTGCTGCTTCGCTGAGGGGAGCAGCCTGATTTTTTAACTCTGTGAGAATATCTTCAACCCTTAAAAGGTTTTTTTTCATCTCTTCCAGTCTTGACCCGGCCTCTTTTTTTCTCTGCTTATATTTATGTATTTCAGCAGCCTCCTCGAAAATCTCCCTGTGTTCTTCAGGTCTGGCGTTAATAAGCTGCTCTACCCGGCCCTGCCCAATTAGAGAATAAGTCTCCTTGCCGATGCCGGTATCAAGAAACAGATCGGTTATATCCTTAAGCCTGCATAATGTTTTATTTAGATAGTATTCCCCTTCCCCGGAGCGGTACATTCTCCTGGTAATCACTATCTCCCGGTAATCAAGAGGCAGGTACTGATCAGCCCTGTCGAAAGTCAGTGAAACTTCGGCATAGTTTAGAGCCTTGCGGTGGGCGGTTCCATTGAAGATAAGATCCTCCATTTTGGAGCCGCGCAACAATTTTGCACTCTGCTCGCCCAGCACCCAGCGAATGGCATCCAACAGGTTGCTCTTGCCGCATCCATTAGGGCCGATAGCGGCTGTAATACCGGGTGAGAATTTCAATTGCGTTTTATCTGGAAAAGATTTAAAACCAATAATTTCCAGAGATTTAAGATACATTCAGAAACACCGCCACCGTCATTTTCCCGGGACATATATATGTCCCCGCAGTTAGTCAATCAACTTCAGTGCATTAAATCAGAACTCCAAAGATTCCCACGCGGCTTGGGCGGCAGACTGCTCCGCGTCTTTCTTGCTTTTTCCCATGCCTGTTCCGATAACCTTATTCTCCAGCTTAACTACAGCCTGAAAAGTTTTGTCGTGGGGCGGCCCGAATTCTGCGGTGATTTGGTAGACAGGATTTTTCCCGATCCTGGACTGGCATGTTTCCTGCAGCATGGTCTTATAATCAAGCAAAGGAATATCCCCCCGCTCGACGGCTTCCAGAATAGGCTTGAACAGGGTGATAATTAAGGAGCTGGCGGCCCGGTAGCCCAGATCCAAAAAGAGCGCGCCGATCAACGCTTCCAGGGCGTCAGCCAGTACAGAACTTTTATCAGCCCCGCCGCTTTGCATTTCACCTTTTCCCAGTTTTAGATACGTGCCGAGGTTTATCTCCCGGGCGATTTGCGCCAGTGATTTTTCGTTCACAACGTTATGGCGCATTAAAGAGAGTTTTCCCTCTGAATCATGGGGAAAAGCCTTAAAAAAATATTCAGATATTACCAGTTCTAAAACTGCATCCCCCAAAAATTCCAAACGCTCATTGCTGCCTAGGCTCTCCTGCTCATAGGCATAAGAGGAGTGAGTCAACGCCTCCTGGTACAGTGCTTCATTTTGGATTGGCCAACCAAGAATTTCCAGCAATTCCAGGGTTTCTTTCCAGGACAGCTTAAATTGCACTCCCTTCAGGATCATACTTTTTTACAACAATGCAGGCATTTGTACCCCCAAAACCAAAAGAGTTGGATATGGCTACCTTAAATTCCCTCTCAATAGCCTTATTGGGTACATAAAACAAATCACACTCCGGATCTTCGTACTCATAGTTAATAGTGGGAGGAATGATTCCATTCTGCATACTTAAAAAGGTGGCCGCCGCCTCCACCCCTCCGGCGGCTCCCAGCAGATGCCCGACCATAGATTTGGTTGAGCTGACGGGAATATGGTAAGCGTATTCTCCAAAAACTTTTTTGATGGCCTTAGTTTCAATCCTGTCGTTATAATCCGTAGAAGTCCCATGAGCATTGATATATTCCACCTCCGACGGTAAAAGGCCGGCGTCCTTTAGGGCTCTTTCCATACAGAGGCGAGCTCCCACCCCTTCCGGATCAGGCGCCGTTACATGATAACCGTCACCCGACATGCCATAGCCGGCAATCTCTCCGTAAATAAAAGCGTTTCGCTTCAGGGCATGTTCCAGCGTTTCCATAACTAAAACACCGGCACCTTCTCCCATCACAAACCCATCACGCTTTTTGTCAAAAGGTCTGGAAGCCTTTTCTGGTTGGTCGTTACAGGTAGACAGCGCCCGGGCTGCACAAAAACCGGCAAAAGCGATATGGGTTATAGGAGCCTCGGCTCCTCCGGCAATCATAATATCCGCTTCTCCTCTTTGCAGAATGCGAAAAGCTTCACCAATGGCATGAGTTCCGCTGGCACAGGCTGTAACCGGAGTGGAATTCGGCCCTTTGAAACCATAGACGATGGAAATATAGCCGGAGGCCATGTTCGCTATCAGCATGGGAACCAGGAAGGGGCTTACGCGGCGCGGCCCTTTTTCAAGGAGAATTTTAAACTGTTTCTCAATAGTATCCAGTCCCCCGATACCCGAACCGATTATTACACCTATTCTCTCCTTATCCTCGCCCTGCAGTTTAAGCCCTGCATCTTCAATCGCCATTTTGGCCGCTGCATGAGCAAACTGGGTAAAGCGGTCCGTTTTTTTCACTTCTCTCTTCTCCATATAGCATTGCGGATCAAAATCATCAATTACGGCAGCGATATAGGTTGGGTAATCACGAAATCTATCGATAGTTTTAACACCGCTCCGGCCTTTCTTTAAACCTTCCCAGTACGCCTCTTTGCCGATTCCAATTGGTGTAACGGCTCCGATTCCTGTAACAACCACTCTTTTGTACACTGGCTTCACCTCACTTAAAAACAACATCTAGATTTGAAGCCCCGCAAAAGAAGCAGGGCTTCTAGAGCAGCGTTTGCAGTCGGAGGAGCTCCACGTTCCGCTCGTAAAGTTCTACGGTTTGCTTGAGTCCCCGACAACCTGCCCGGTATTGATAGTGGTGGCGTAAGGTTGGGGCTCGCTCCAGGGTTCGCTTGAGGCAGGTTTTGCAGCTCAGCTCAGGTTTTCGATTGGCCTTCCCGGCAGAGCTCACCTCCATGTTCGCGCTGCCGGCGGCGGACATCCATGTCCGCCGGGCCATCTCAAGCCCTCGCTTCGCTGAACCTGCTGGCTCAAGCTGCACATTCCGCTCGCCACAACCTTACGCCACCACTGTGGGAACCATACGGGATCTAAACGCCGACCTAATGGCACAATTTTCATCCGTAGTCAGAGGCTGGCTGCCGACATCCATGTCGGGAGGGTCGTCTCCAGCCTTCGCTTCACCGCGCTCTCGCCCACAGCAAACGCTGCTTCCATATTTGTGACCTACAAGGGTCATAGCGGTTAATATGATGTTATTTATTTTTCCCATTACGAAATATTTTCTTCTATGTAATTCACCACATCCGCCACTGTCTTTATATTTTCAACCGCTTCATCAGCGATTTCCAGGTCAAACTCTTCCTCCAGGGCCATAACCAGCTCCACCACATCCAGTGAATCGGCATCAATATCTTCAAAGGTAGTTTCCGGAGTTATCTTATCCTCATCTATATCCAGTTGTTCTGAAATTAACGATCTCACTTTTTCAAAAATATCCAACTAAATTCACCTCCCTCCGCTAGTGTGAGCTTCGCTAGATATTTAAAGGGAAAGCCCTCCGTCCACCATTATAACAGAACCGGTTATATAGTGCGCGCCCTCGGCTAAAAATAAAACTGCTTCGGCAACATCCTCGGGTTTTCCGAACCTTTCCAGTGCAATACGCGGGAGAACCATGTCTTTTAATTGTTGCGGCAAACTCTCTGTCATATCCGTTTCAATGAAACCCGGGGCTACGGCATTTACCGTGATCCCTCTTTTGCCCAACTCTTTGGCCAACGTCTTCGTGAAAGCAATTACTCCTGCTTTGGCAGCTGCATAATTGGCCTGCCCGCTGTTCCCGGCCACGCCGGCGATAGAAGCAATATTAATTATTTTACCACCGCTTTTCTGTCTTAATAGGGGTCTTATGACCGCTTTGCAGCAGTTGAAAACCCCCTTCAGGTTAGTATCCACAACCACCTCCCAGTCCTCGACTTTCATTAACGCCAGAATGTTATCCCGGCGTATACCAGCATTATTTATAAGTATATCAATTCTCCCAAATTGGTCAAGAGTGGCTTTAACCATTTTTTCACATTCCGGCAACTGTGTTACATCCGCCTGGTAGAGCATTCCTTCCGCTCCAAGTTCCCTGACTTCGCGCAGAACAGCTTCAGCAGCATCCCGGTTTTTCTGATAATTTATAACGACTGCCGCTCCGGCTCTGGCCAGGGTAAGGACAATCTGGCGTCCTATCCCTCTGGAGCCCCCTGTTACTAAAGCTACCTTTCCCTGTAAACTCAAGTCTGTACCTCCTCCATGAGTGTTAACAGCCTATCAAGGGTCGGCTTGTCTTCAACATGGATGGCCTGGACATCCTTGCTAATCTTTTTCATAAATCCGGTAAGCGTCCTTCCGGGTCCAGGCTCAATAAACAAATCGTAACCGTCCTTAATTAAGAGATTCATGGAATCTTCCCATAAAACAGGGGAATACGCCTGCTTCACCAGTGACGCCCTTATCTCCTCCGGCTCGCTTAAGTAAGCAGCGTTTACATTGGCCACGAAGGGGAAAGCCGGCGGCTTTAACGGTATATTTTCCAGGAGAGAGACCATTTTATCTTTAATCGGCAGCAGCAGACGGCAGTGAAAGGGCACGCTTACAGAAAGCATTTTGGCTCTCGCTTTTTTCTCATACGCCAATCTGCACACTTCTTCCAACGCCCTTTTATGGCCGGCAACCACTATTTGACCGGGACAGTTATAATTGGCCGGCTCCACATGCCCGAAAGGCAAGCTTTTTTCACACAAAACCCTAACTTCATCAGCAGTTAACCCCAGGATGGCAGCCATTCCTCCTTCTCCGAAAGGAACAATCTCCTGCATGTACTGTGCCCTTTTCTGCACCAGCACAAGGGCATCGCGAAAGCTAAGCACCCCTGCGCATACCAGGGCGCTGTACTCCCCCAGACTCAGCCCCGCTACAGCATCGGGGGTTAAACCCTCTTCTTGCAAAACAGCAAGGACCGCCATACTGGTAGTTAAAACTGCCGGTTGTGTTATCTCCGTTTTCTTCAGTTCCTTTTCATCGCCCTGAAAAATTACCTGACTTAATTTATAACCGAGTATTTCATCGGCCTCCTGGAAAACAGCTTTAGCTGCAGGATATCGCCGGGCAAAGTCCAGGCCCATTCCCACATACTGTGCGCCCTGGCCCGGAAAAAGGAAAACAGATTTTGCCATAGAGACCCTCCTAATACCTACCACTTTAATACAGCAGCACCCCAGGTAAGCCCGGCACCGAAAGACACCAGCGCAATAAGGTCGCCTTCCTTAAATTTTCCTTCATCCACCGCTTCATCCAGTACAACAGGGATGGCGGCCGAAGACATATTACCGTAACGGTTTATGTTAACCAAAACCTGCTCCGGCTTTAAACCCATTTTTTTGTAAGCGAGATTAATAATCCGTTCATTGGCCTGATGAGGTATAAGGTATGCCAGCTCGGCGGAATTCTTTCCGCACATTTCCAGCACATGCAATGTAGAATCGATCATCACCGTTACGGCGAATTTAAATACTTCAGGGCCGTTCATTTTTATATAATGCATTCTCTCTTCTACGGTCCGCTGCGTGGCCGGACAACGCGAGCCGCCGGCGGGGATATACAGCAGTCCCGCTTTGGTTCCATCTGAAAACATCTTGCTTGCCAGTATCCCGCGGTCGCCCTGCACTTCTCCCAGCACCACCGCCCCGGCACCGTCACCAAAAAGAACGCAGGTATTTCGATCCTGCCAGTCAACAACAGGGGAGAGAGTGTCGACTCCAATGAGCAGAACGTTTTTAGCCGCGCCGTTTTTAATATACTGTTCCGCCACACTTAAGCCGTAAAGAAAACCTGTACACCCTGCAGCCAGATCAAAAGCGGCAGCATTCCTGGCATTAAGCCTGGCCTGAACCAGGCAGGCTGTCGAAGGCAGGGGGAGATCCGGCGTAACTGTGGCCACAATAATCAAATCAAGATCTTCGGGGCGAAGATTCGCCCTTTCCAGGGCGATAAGGGAAGCACGCACTGAGAGTTCGGAGTTTGTTTCCTCACCGGTAATGATACGCCTTTCTTCAATACCTGTCCTTGCCCTGATCCATTCGTCACTGGTATCGATAATTTCTTCAAGGTCAAAATTCGTAATCCGGCTTACAGGCAGTGCCCTACCCGTGGAGATAATACCGACGGCGCTACTTGTTCCCACAGTGTCCCTCCTTTCGACTAGGTATCCTGCTTTAAAGCTTCCTCAATTTTCCGGTTAGTATTTTTGCTAATAAAAGGATAAACCTGTCTTAAAATAGCCTGGGTAATCGCCTTCTCCCGGGAAGAACCATGGCATTTAAAGCACGCGCCCTTTACGCCGATCAACAGGCCTCCGCCATGTTCGGATTCATCCAGAGTGGAGCGTACCTTCCGGAAAACAGGCTTGAGCATGGCAGCTGCTATTCGCGTTTTAAAACTACTGTTCATTTCTCTCCGCAGATAGGCAAAAATATCCCTGGAGAGGCCTTCGATGGTTTTTAATAATACATTGCCGGCAAAACCGTCACAGACCAGTACGTCGGTGGCATTTTGCAGGATTTCTTTTGCCTCTACGTTGCCGACAAAATTTGTAATACGGTTTTTAAATAGCTGATAGGCGCTTTTAACCTGCGCGTTACCCTTATTTTCTTCACTGCCGATATTTAAAAGCGCCACCCGCGGGTTTTCTATCCCCAGCATTTCCCGGGCATATATCTGTCCCATCAGGCCATACTGCAGTAAATGATCGGGTTTGGCGTCCATATTAGCCCCGACATCAAGCAGGACGGTCCCTTTTCCTTCTAATGCAGGTATTACCGTCAGCAGCGCAGGGCGCTTAATTCCGCTGATTCTTTCCAGGAAAAGCAGCCCTCCGCCCATAAGGGCACCCGTATTCCCGGCACTGATCACAGCATCGGCTTCACCGTTACGGACCAAGTGCATGGCGGTTATCATGGAAGAGTTCTTTTTGGAACGGATAGCGAGCCCCGGGTCCTCGTCATCACGGATTACTTCCTGCGTATGGATAATTTTAATGCGCGGAGATTGTACTTCCGTGCCCATGCACTTATTGATAGCATCATGGGAGCCAACAAGTAAAACCTCCAGCTCTTCCATCTTATTTACAGCAGAAATTACACCTTTCACTATTTCAGCAGGTGCATAATCGCCTCCCATGGCATCTACAGCCACACGCAGCACATCCCCCATCCTCCTTAATGCCAAAAGTTCTTAAATAAAATAAACCCCGGGTAAACTGCTGTAAAGCAGACCCAGGCCTGAAAAAAGGACTTATTTAACAACCTCTTTTCCTTTATAATATCCACAATTAGGGCAAACGCGATGAGGCAACTTAACTTCGTGACATTGCGGGCACCTGGAAAAACCGGGCACAGCCAGCTTCCAGTTGGCTCTTCTTTTATCTCTTTTCGTCTTGGATGTTCTTCTTTTGGGTACCGCCAAGAATAAACACCTCCCATCTTCTGCTTTCTACTATATGCTATCCTATATTCCGAAAAACAACCGCCTTTACAGTTCTCCCTTTAATTTTTCCAGGGCAGCCCAACGGGGATCGATACCTTTTTGTTCACACCGGCATTCCCCATTATTTTTATTAATCCCGCAGACTGGACAGAGGCCTTTACAATCAGTCCGGCAGAGCATCTTTAAAGGTTGGGCCATTAAAAAAGACTGCCTAAAATACTCGGCCAAATCAAGGAAATCCCCTTTAAAAACAAACCTCTCCTCTTTATCTGGTTCATTTACTTCACCATACCCTTTCGGATCGGCGGGACTTTTCAGATGGATAAATTCTTCATAAAAACTGTCTTTTAAAGGGTACGTTAACTTCTCCAGGCACCGGCTGCATTCTCCTTCCAACTCCACATACCATTCACCTTTGATTATTACTCTTTGCGCAACATAAGCGGCCTCAAGCCTTACATCCATTACGACATCATCGATGTTTCCTGTCGCCAGCTTGATGGAAACGTGAAAGGGGATAAACTTACCTTCTTCCTTCTTTAGATCGGGGATAAAAAGCCGCATTTTACCACCCCTCCGAAACTAAGCCTAATTATATATGAGCGCTCACTTTTTTGTCAAGAATTTGAAGATGCCGCCCAAATCCAAATTTAAAGACCTCCGTCCGGAGGTCTCCGGTTAAAATTATAAGGGGCATTAAAGCTATATGAGCACCGCGGCTGTTCAGTACGTCACGCCATCGACCCCATCCAATTTTTTATCACTGAAGGCAACAATAATTCTGTTTGGAACACACACTATACTCTGGTAGTCACGGCTAATCCAACCTGTATGAGAACAAATTCCTCTCGGACAAAGCTCACGGCTCAGGGGAAGCATACGGACTCTCCCGCCGCTAATTTCCAGAACTGCAAAATGTTCTTTTTTTTCTCCAAAAGAAAAGCTGACCTGCTGCTCTGTTTCATCGTTAAAAGAGAACTCCATGACCAACTCGTTATTGACGTGGACGGTAAGATACTTTTGCTCTGCAGCAGCATCAAGCCGAAGGTTTAAAAGAAAAACCCCCACGCTTACAGCCAGAACAAAGGCAATAAACAATTTATCATAAAAAGTCAGCCTTATTTTAATCAAAACCACATCCGCTTTTCAATAATATTTGATAACTATTATCCATGGCTATTATATCATAAACAAATGGCACGAAAAAGCTAAAGGATCAGCTTATAGGTCGCGCTACCGAGGGCGGTCAGGTTGTTTTCACAGTAAATACGCGCCTGGCCAAAAGCGATTGTCCCCCGCCGGTGGATTATTTCTCCCTCTGCTTTGATCATCCCACCCGTTATTGAGGTAAAAAAGTTAACCTTGAGCTCCATAGTAGCGATTCCTTTAACCTCCTCCTTACTCAGCAGGGCGCAGCCCAGGGCGGCATCAACCAGCGTGGAAAACACTCCGCCGTGCAAAGTGCCCATGGGATTCACCAGCCTGCCGTCCCAGGGAAGAGTTAACCGGGCATAGGGATATGAGGCTTCTTCAATGGTAATCCCCAGCAGTTTTAGAAATGGCGAACCTGCCATTTTTTCTGGTTTCTCTGGTTTCTCCTTCGACTTATCCATAGGTTTGTTCATAGCATCTACTCCTGTTTCTCTTAATACTGTTCAACTGGGGAGGTTGGCACTCCTTGTCGTTTCAGTTTCTGAAATTCCTACTAAATAAGGTTCTACCTTACAATTAAAACAGAACATTTAGCACAATGAACGACTCGGTTGCTTACGCTGCCCAGTAACAACTCCTTAATGCCTCCCAGGCCTCTGCTGCCCATAACGACGAAATCAAACCGGCCCTCCTCCGCCACCTGGCAGATTACTTCAGCGGGATGCCCCTTTTTTAAGATAGTATTTACCTCCAGACCGTTTTCCCGAAAGCGATTTGCTGTTTTATTTAAAATTTCCCGTGCCCTCTTCTCTGCTCCCTCCTCAATGCTTTTTTGCACAGCCACCAAATGTTCAGCGGACAGACCGTCATAAAACTGATAAAAAGGTGCATCATGGACGACGGTGAGAACAGTAACCTCTGCCTTCATGTTCTTGACCAGTTGGATTGTCTTATCTACGGCTTTAAATGAACTCTGGGAGCCATCAGTAGCCAACAGCACTTTAAACATAACAATCATTCCCCCCAAAATATTTTTATGCCGCTAGATTCTTTTTTTTTGCCAAAAATCCTTTTACCCCGGGCATGTCCTTAAGAAAGACGGTCATCACCCGCGGTTGAAAGCCTGCTTCTGCCGTCATTGGCTGCTCTTCATGATCTCCTGCAAGGTTTTTTTAAACACATTCAGATCTTTTTCTCCGAAGAGGACGAAACGAACCAATTCCGGCTTATTGCGTTCCTTCAAAAATTTAATTACGGAACGCAGGGAAACTCCGGCGGCCTCTTCCAGAGGATAACCAAAGATCCCCGTACTGATGGCCGGGAAAGAAACACTCTTTAGGCCGTGCCGTACTGCGAGGTCAAGGCTGTTCAGATAGCAGTTCTCCAAATCCACGGCATTCTGGGGAGTGTTATTATACACAGGGCCGACAGTATGGATTACATAACGGGCTGCCAGGTTATAACCGGAAGTTATTTTGGCCTCCCCGGTTTCACATCCTCCCAACTGCTTACATTCTTCCCACAACTCCGGCCCGGCAGCTCTGTGTATGGCACCGGCCACTCCTCCTCCGGGAGCCAGTTGTTTGTTGGCGGCATTGACGATAGCGTCTGTATCCTGTTTTGTAATATCTCCCCTGATGATTTCCAGTAGGCAGCCGCCTATTTTGAACTCTACCTTTTCCATGCGCTTCTCTCCTTTCTTAAAATGTATCATGTCGCTTTACTGGTATTTTATAATCAGCCAGTTATTCTCCTCTTTACTTTTTCTGATAAGAATAAAAGCGCCCTCCAGACGTTTCCCCTTGAGTACAACTTTGATTTTTTCCGGCTTTTTCTCCAGTAAAGCATACAATCCTCTATCCCAGATTATAACCTCACCCGCTCCATAGTTCCCTTCAGGAATCACACCTTGAAAGTTCATGTATTCAAGAGGATGATCTTCCACTTCCACGGCCAGGCGGCGCTCTCCCTTCTCACGGGGAGGCCCCTTGGGCAAAGCCCAGCTTTTTAAAACACCATCCATTTCCAGGCGGAAGTCCCAGTGAAGCCGGCGGGCGTGATGCTCCTGGATAACAAAACGCCCTTCTGCTCCGGGATGAACGGTACCGGTACCCGGCTTTTCAGGTTCCGGCTCAGGTGACCGGGAAAAGTCCCTTTTTTCAGTATATCCAGTTAATTTTTTCATAAACCAGCCCTTTTTTCCGATAAAAATAGCAAAGCGCTGCTTCCGGGGCCGGAAGGGTCATGATAGTTAGTATATTGTACCTTAAAATATACCACATATACATTAGTATTCCAACAAAAAGTATCTATATCTGGGGGTTGCTCCCATACAGAGGTATTATACAGGTATAATTTTTCTATACAAAATTTTCCTATGCATAAAAAGTTCTGTTCAAGACTTTTAAATTGAGCTAAAATATTCCTATGTAAGCGAAAGGAGCCGGGGTTAAAATGCTTTTCAGGAAAGCCAGGATGTCGGATGTGGACAGTATAGCCGCTCTAATAAATTCTTATGCGGAGCAAGGCCTTATGCTCCACCGTACTGTTCCTTCCCTTTATCAAAGAATCAGGGATTACACTGTTATAGAAAAAGAAGGGCTGGTAATCGGTGTTGGAGGCTTACATGTGTTGTGGAAAGACCTGGCAGAAATATGTTCCGTGGCCATCCACCCCCTGCACGTAAACAACGGTCTGGGGTTATCGCTTGTAGAAATACTGCTCCAGGAAAGCAAAGAGCTGGGGATAGAGAAAGTTTTCACGCTCACTTATCAGCCAGGATTTTTCGAAAAATGCGGTTTTGTTAGAATAGACAAAGAAAACCTGCCGCAGAAAGTGTGGATGGAATGCGTTAACTGCCCCAAGTTTCCCAACTGTGATGAAATCGCTCTAATTAAAATGTCATAGCAACCATAATTAATGGTTGCTATTTCAGTCATCCATTTTCTCCTGAGTCACCCATCAAAAAAAGAGCATGGGTTAGTGGCATATAATCATCTGGCAAGGTTATTTTTTGTGTTTACTCTGTTGAATAAAGTTGCCGATAGCGGCTGTAAGCCTGCTCCACCTTTAACACAAATAAACGGGTTTCCGGAAATGGAATATTTTCCAGACCCTCTCTGCTGCCGTCCCACAGGCCACTACGCAGCCAGTTGCTTACACGGCTTCTTCCTCCGTTGTAGGCCGCCAGGGCAGC
>JAKORA010000216.1 GCA_029778075.1 Bacillota bacterium
CGCATCAACCGGCTGAGTCCGCCGCAGTACCGCCTTGATCCTGGCGATCAGCTCTCTGGGGCTGAAAGGTTTGGAAACGTAGTCATCGGCTCCCATTTCCAGCCCCAGGACGCGATCCGCTTCTTCTCCCTTGGCTGTGAGCATAATAATAGGAATCATGCGTATGGCCCTTAAATCGCGACAAAGAGTAAGGCCATCCTTGCCGGGCAGCATAATATCAAGTATGACCACATCGGGATTTTCCCGATGGAAGACAGACAGTACCTGATCGCCGTTGTTAACTTCAATGACATCAAAACCTTCCCTTTCACCGTACAGCTTGACCAGTTCCAGTACATTTTGGTCGTCATCAACTACCAGAATCTTTCCCAAAAACGGCATTATTTCCCTCCTCCGCACTCTGGTTTTATATTAACATATTTGTAGAAGCCTGGGAACTTCTAATATTTTCCAATGGATCTTAAAGAGCTGGGAGACAACTGCCTCCCAGCTCTTTCTTTCCTCGCTCCATCCGTTCAAAATCCAGGTAAATCCCCTTCTATTCCTTGATATTAACTTCCGTCACAGTTTTCGCTGCGCTGTCATACTCCACATCCGCCTCGGAATCAATTTTATCATGGTTATCGGATAGTCCACTCTCATCGTCCGGCACCGTTTCTCCTGCTTCCTCGCCGGCACAACCGGTCAATAACGCCGCTCCAAACATGAAAACCAACAGAATGACTAAAAAATTCTTGTATTTTAGCATATTCTTTCTCCTTCCCTGAGACTAGCCTCAAACTGTGTACTCTCAGTTGCCCCCTACCCTCCTGTCAATAAGCATAACCTCTCAGTAGGCTATCCCCCCTTTCTCTGTAGGGTATCCCTCCTTTAATTCCTTTTATTGTTCCATCTGTTTAGCCAAAAAAGAGGCGGCGGTTACCGCTGACTTCAACTCCAGCTCTCCAAAGGGGACATTTGTATCCCTGGTGGCCATGATCACTGCCCCGATTGGATCGCCTTCGACCAGGATGGGGGCGATGACCCCCGCCAGGAAGGCATCCCCTTCTTCTGCCGGAAAAATTGAATAGTAAAAATCCCGGCCGGGTTGAGTAACGAGCACCGCCTTTCTTTCATCCATTGTCTTTATCACATCGGTACTAATACGTTTATTAAGAAAATCTTTTTTTGAACCCCCCGAAACAGCAATAATGCGCTCCCGATCGGCAATACAGGTAATATGGCCGATGGCTTCGTACAGAGAATCAGCATATTCTTTGGCAAAATCGCCCAACTCCCTGATATGAGAGTACTTCTTAAGAATAAGCTCTCCTTCGCGATCTACAAAGATTTCCAAAGAATCACCCTGGCGAATATGCAGGGTCTTCCTAACCTCCTTGGGGATTACTAACCGGCCCAGGTTGTCAATTCTACGAACAATACCCGTTGCTTTCATTGGCAAGACCTCCTTTTTTAACCAATGATATCAGAGGATTATTAACTGACTTTTACTGGATCATTAACATTTTTTACAAAAGTATTAACAAATGTTACAAAGGGAAAGCAAGCTATTAATAAGTACTTACGTACATAAAAATGTTAAACATAAAATTGTTAAAACAGAAATTTAGGAGTGATGGGAAAGGGGATGCTCCTGGAAGTTCTTGTTATAAAACGGCGCATTTGTTTCTGTAACCATGAATGTAACTGGGGGGAAATTAGCCGAAAAAAGTCAACTTGAGGATGCCATGGCAGTTAAATGAAAATGGAGCAACCTTTGTTGTTGACGGAGCTCCAATTTACACTCAGAATAATCTATACTTCAACTCTGTTTTCCGGCCAATTCCCATCCATAGTCAGAGGCCGCTACCGACATCCATAATAGCCTATCCCTTGAAAGAGGGCGGCTTATACACCCAGCCTTTTAACTGCCCGTAGGTAAAAAAGTTGTCGTAGATTTCTATCTCCTCAATCAGCAGTTGCTTGAGCTTTTTCCGCAGAGCAGGAGTGGTACTATGCTGGAAAGCGACCATGTGCACCGGCAGGAAGGATTGTACGCCCCTGAGAATTTGCCTGTAAATAAACCTGTCCGATACTGCGTCCATCGGCCTTAGTGTA
>JAKORA010000217.1 GCA_029778075.1 Bacillota bacterium
AAAGATGCCATCCAGGGTTTTTATCAAGATAGCCTGGAAACGTCTTGCCCAGTATGCAGCCACCAGGTCACCTATTGCGGCCATCGGGTCATCACCGGACAGGGCTTTCGCCAGGTCATTCACGCTCCATGCTCTACCTCTTGTCAAGAGTGCTGCCACGTCCTGAGCCGCCGTGATCTTGCCTACGGTCAGGGCTGTCTGATCGCTCAATACTTCATCATCGCCGCTTAAATCTTCCCAAAACGGCATGTTTACTAGCTTGCCGCCGGAGCTTGCCAACACGTCAAGTGCTGGTGTTCTGGCTATTATTCCGCTCTGATAAAATGCGGATAGTTCTGCCGTACGCTCTATTACGTACGGATTAAATACTTCAGGGACGATAACGTCACTGATTATGGTTTTTGTTACGTCTGACATTTCTTATCACCTCATAAATTTCTTATTTGATTCCCGCCTCTGCTTTCATCCGTGCAGCCTTCGCCGGATCCTCCCGCAGGATCTTGCCCTGCAGAGTAAGATTAAACGTCTCCGGCTTCCACGGGTTCACTTCAGGGTTGCCAGCACCTGGCGGGTTTGTGCCTCCCCCTACTTTGCCGGAATCTCCAAAGAGGTACGGGTCAGATTGCTGCAGCGCTTTAAGCTGATCTTCCAGGCCCAGTAACTGCTCGCCGTCCAGCTTCACCTTTTCCATGTCGAGCAGGGCTTTAACCGCCTTAGCGTTCTTGGCCTTAGCTGCGGCAAGGGCTTTTTCAATGGCAAAATCAAGCTGCATTTGTGCCATTTTAGCCTTCCATTCCTCGGCGGCTTTTTTATTCTCGGCCTGCAGGGCTTCGATCTGCTTTTTCAACTCCTCATTCGAGCCTGCGGCCTTTTTGAGTTCCTCAAGCTGCGCATCTCTTGCCGCAAGGTCCGCCTCCAGCTTCTTCTTTGCCTCTGCCGTTTCGTTGTACTTGTCCTTCGGGATAAAATACTTCGGCAGTTCCTTGTTGATGTCGGCAATCACGCTGTCCAGTTTTCCTTCCTCAATTCCGGCTTTTTTCAAGATTTCTTTTAACCAATCCATTAATAAATCTCCTTTCCTGTTACTTTTTTATACTGGTCAGTCCCAGTTTTCAGGTCTTCACATTTATGCTCCGTGA
>JAKORA010000218.1 GCA_029778075.1 Bacillota bacterium
ATCCCGCTTAAGGCTTCCGGGTTAAACGGACGGGTGCCGCCCCTGGCGGCGAAATACCGCCTGAAAAGAAGCAAGCAGTATTCTTCGGAAATTTTCAGTTTTCGATCCTCAATTGATCTCAGTTACTTTCACCGCCATCCTGAACAGTTCCAGGCTTATAAGCAAATACTGCAAAATATTGACCAATATCTGCTTGCCACCAGCAACAAAGAGCCTGTGGTATGGGATACAGTCAATGAGCGTTCCCTGGCCCTCGCCTGCGATGAAAAGTTTTTATCCTCCGCACAGGGGGCCGCTTTGCTGAGCAAAATCAAGGTTACTTTAACCGATCTGCATTGCTATAAAGTGGCCGAACCGTTTTTTTACCATCAGTTTAAAAATGCCGGCGCCAGTGCTGAAATTAACGGCCTTATTATCGAGAACAAAGATACCTTTGCTTCTATCTCCCGGTTGCTGGAAAGTTCTCTGCTGCGCTTTTCCCCGGCCCTGGATCTGATTATTTACGGCGAAGGCAACAAAATTACCAAGAGCTGGCCTTTTATTGAAACCATCCCCTGGGTGATCGGCAAAACGGTCAACCTCTATTATTTCGGCGACCTTGACCCGGAAGGATTTAAGATCTACCACCGGCTGCTTTTAAAAATAAACCACTATTTTAGCAGCAGCGCGCTGTTCAAAACGGTTTTCCACCTGGAGCTGGCCGAACCGCTGTACGCCTTGCTAATGAAACAGGGCATGGCCCGGCCTTTGCCTAAACCTATAGATGAAACGGATATTAGCGTCATGAATATCTCTTGTATGTATTTTCCCATGGGGTTTAAGACAAGCATCCTGGAGTTGTGGCTGGATGATAAAATGATCCCCCAGGAAGCCCTCTCGGCCAGCAAGCTGGCAGCACTGGGAGTGATTAAACTTTGAGCGAGCAGGTGGAATTAAGGTTTGAGGCGCAAACGGACGGCAGCGCCGGCGCCTTTCAGAAAAAAATGTTAGAGTACATCCCCTCCGAAGGCTACAGCGAGCGCCTGGCGGCCATGTTCGATTTCTTCCCCCTCTACGAGTTGAAGCAGAAAACGTCGCTGGCCAACTACCATGGTTTCGAACTGGGAGTGTGCCTGCTGCTCTTTGTGCTGGAAAAAATGCTCCATCACAGCCACTGTACTTACGAAGACTGTGAAGATTTTATTTGTAACTTGCTGCCACGGATGGTGAAAGAAGAAACAGGCAACAATGACGAACTGCAAATAGCGCGCAAGCTTCTCGATGAGCTTACCAACAGGGGCAGCCCCTTTGTCTATACCTTCTATAACCCATTTACCGGGGAAGAGCAGCAGGTTAAGTTTCGGCTGCTGGAACAGCGGCCCCTCACTATCTTAGGCCGGGACACCATTGCCCTGCGCCTCACCGAAAAAGGGCTGGAGCTGCTGTTTAAGTCCCGGGAAATCTACCGCGACCTGCACTTTTCGGTGATGCAGCTTTACCTTGATCAGCAAATCCGACGGGGAGTTTTCGACGGGGC
>JAKORA010000219.1 GCA_029778075.1 Bacillota bacterium
AGCTCCTTGAGCTCTTCGTGCAGCTTCTCCACGGCACCGCTGAGATCGGGCCAGTCAAAACCTACGTCCGCGGCTCTCTTTTGAAGTTTCTGCGCCTTCATCAGGGCGGGCAGCTCCTTTGTTATGGCCAACAGCCCGCCTTTTTCGCTGCCTTTTTCCTGCTGTTTGATCTCCTGCCATTTTAATCTCACTTCAGCGGCGCTGGAAACATTGTCACTCTGGAAAACATGGGGATGCCGCCGGTATATTTTAGTCGTTATCCCGTCAATAACCTGCCAGAGAGAGAAATCCCTTTGTTCCCAGGCCAGCTGACTGTGGAAAATAACCTGCAGCAGCAGATCGCCCAGCTCTTCACATAGTTCCCGGGGTTCTCCGCTATTAATGGCCCCGACAACCTCGTAAGCTTCCTCCAGGACATACGCACGCAGGGAAAGATGATCCTGCTGCCTGTCCCAGGGACACCCCTCCGGAGAACGCAGTTTCTTCATCAAGCAGGCCAGATCGCCTATGGTGTAGTATGGCGAGGGCGCCAAATGAAATATCGCTCCGCCATTAGAGATACTTACTTCATCTATTTTCTCCAGGGGCTGTACCTTTAAAAGGGATAGGGAATCCCCGCTGTCAAGCTGTAGAATATTTACTTTATGTTCAGGGGGGTAATACCTTAAGAGGTGCCTCTTGATCTTGGCGAGCAGCTCACTGCTGCAGGGATTGGTAATGATCAGGTGGCTCCGTAGCGGTTCGCGCAACTCTTCCAGGGAACGAGCGTCGTAGAAGGAAACGCCTCTGGAAAAATCCACCCCCATTTCCCGCTCCAAAAAATTCAGGATATAACCCCAATGAAAGATTGTTACAGGCATAATGTTCCTCCCAAAATGTGTCATGATTAGCTCATCTTCTCAATAAATTAAACTTGCGTGCCAGTTTTAAAAGTGTATCTCCCAGCCGTGGAACAGATTTAAGATCTTCTTCACGCAAACCTCCCAGCAGGAACAGAACCAGGACAAAGATAATCATCCCTGACAGGATCGCCGGGAATAAGGAGGCCGCCTGGGCCAGCCTGGGAGTAAATGAAGGCTCCAACATCCCTGCAGCGGCCCTGTAAATAACATATACAACCGGGGACATTACCAGCGCCGCCGCCAGGGGCTTGAACAGCAACTCCTTAAAATTAAAACGCCAACCCGTAATCTGGCTGACTCTCCTGATGTTCAGGAAGGAGGCGATAAAGAAACTTATTACCGTAGCCAGCGCCGCCCCGCAGATATGCAGGCGGGGATCCGCCGTCAGAATCCAGCTCAAAATAAATTTAACGATGGTTCCCAGGATCATATATTTGACAGGATCCAGCACATATCCCAGGCCCTGTAAAATACCGGAAGTAGCAGTATAGAGGGACATGAATATAAGCCCAAAAGCCATCGCCGCAAGAGGATATGCGGCGGAAACATTTTCAAAAAGAACAAAGGTGGTGGGTTCGGCCAGGATGAAGAGTCCAAATGATGCCGGGATACTGAAAAATAAAGTAAAGCGCATTGCCAGATCGGTTCTCCCCTTGACAAGAAGGCTGTTTCGCAGGGCCTGTGCCTCCGAGATGGCCGGGACAAGGCTCATGGCCAAAGCAATAGTGATAATCAGGGGAAACTGGATAACAGAGCCGGCCATTCCCGTAAGCTGCCCGTAAAGGGCCGTGGCTTCTTCCGTAGAGTATCCGACTTCGTGAAGCCTCAAAGGAACCACGCTGAGATCAACCAGATTTACCAGCGGGATAACCAGGCTGCCCAGGGTAATGGGGATGGCCAGGGCCATTGTCCGGTACAGTATCTGGCGGGTGCTGAAATCCCGCTTGACTGCTTGCTGTTTGATCTTTCTCCTGTATTCCCCGTGGTTTCTAAAAAATACGAACAAAAGAAAAAGCATCGCTAAAAATGAGCCCGCCACCGCCCCGAAGGCTGCACCGGCGGCTGCAAACTCCAACCCTCTGGGCAGGAGCAAAAAAACTAAAGCAATAACGACGATAACTCTTCCAAACTGCTCGATAATCTGTGAAATGGCGGTAGGAGTCATCTGCTGAAAGCCTTGAAAGTATCCCCGGAAGGCCGAAAGGATAGTTACTATCAAAATTGCCGGCGAAATACTCACCAGGGGGTAATAAGCGCGGGGATCCTTGACAATATTTTCCCCGAAGAATTCCGCACCGAAATATAGGAACAAAGAAAAAAAGACTCCCAGGAAGGTCATGATCAGCAGCGATATGACAAAAACACGGTGTGCCCCCCGGAAGTCCCTGTGGGCAAGGTTTTCGGCAACGAGCTTGGAGATGGCCGTTGGAATACCTGCCGTGGAAATAGCGAGCAAGGTTGTATAGATAGGGTAGGCCATCTGGTACAGACCTATGCCCTCATCTCCCATAACAGCAGCCAAAAAGATGCGTAACCCGGCTCCAATAACACGAACAAAAAGCCCGGCCAGTGTAAGAATTAAAGCTCCTTTAATAAAAGACTGACCTCGACTCAATATCTCTCCGGCCCCCTCCAAAATCTCCTCCAATTATAACATATTACCTTTATAAAAAAAGCAGTAACAAAGTACATTGTTACCACTTTTTAGCTGTTTAATATACGAGATATACGAGATATTTTATTCCGGTACTAGAATATAGTGTGTCGCTTTTTTGTAATGTTTACTGCTCCATTTGCTTGGCTAAAAAGCCGGCTGCTGTCTCCACCAGTTTTAACTCCAGGTCAGTCATTTTTACATCCCTGGTCCTGGTACCCATGAGAACTGCACCGATGGGATCGCCTTCAGAAATAATCGGCGCAATAACTTCGGCATAAAACTTGGAAAGATTTTCTTCGTCACTGTCACGGTAAAATTCGTGCTGGGCAGTATCATTTATGAGAACGCTTTTCCGCAATTCCATAACCCGTTCTATTGCTGCACTTAACGGACGGTTAAGGAACTCCTTTTTAGGAGCACCCGACACAGCTATAATCGCATCCCGGTCCGCGATACAGGCGACATGCCCCATAACCTCATGTAAAGAATCGGCATACTCCTGCGCAAAATCGCCCAGTTCGCCGATAGGAGAGTATTTTTTTAAAATAACCTCTCCGTCACGATCTACAAAGATCTCCAGAGGATCTCCCTCCCGGATTTTTAAGGTTCTCCTTATTTCCTTGGGAATAACTACTCTACCAAGATCATCAATTCGCCGTACAATGCCTGTTGCTTTCACCTTTTCCCCTCCTTTTACTGTATTCACATTAAAAGGTTCTCTTTTATTATTTATCTACCCTAGGGGTTTTATTCATTTATTTTTCTCAAAGGTTTCTATATCAGCTGCTTCCATCAATTTTTGAAAATAGCTGTCAAAGCTTTCACTTTTTAATTTATTTATCACAGCTTCTTTTATTTCCTCAAAAGTATAAACTCCTTGCTCCACCTTTTCCGTTATTTTAATGAGATGAAAACCATAGGGCGTTTCTACCGGCTGACTAATCTCCCCGGGTTCCAGGGCAAAAGCCGCCTCTAAAAAAGCAGGATCTAACATATCCTGAGAGCTGATCATACCCAGCTCAACATACTCGTCCAGCGAATGTTCTTGCCCGACTTCCAGAAAGTCGGCTCCTTCCTGTAAAAGATTAAGCACCTCGAGCGCCTTCTCCCGGCTATCCAGCAAAATATGAAAGGCATATACCTGTGCCGGCTTCTCCAAATATTGGGGATTTTCTTCCACATAAGCCCTGGCGTCTTCCTCGGTGATAGTACTTGCGACATGCTCGTAAAGCAGCTCTGTCAAAAGCGACTTGCGGTGAAAATCTTGAATGGATTTCTCATCAATGTCGAGTTCCTTCAAGCGCGCCCGGTAGTTTTCTTCAGAACCATAAATATCGTTAATAAGTTCCTCTGCGCTTTGCCGGAAAGCTTGCTCTACTCTGCTCTCGTCGACTGTAAGGCCCAGCCTGTTGGCCTCGTGCTCAATAACCTCATTCTCCACCAAAAACCATAACACCTCATCCCTCAAGAAACTTGCGTATTCCTCCTGGGAATATGTTTCCTGTGAGGACGGCATGTACAGATAAACAAGCTTCAGAAAATCTTCGATATCCTTTTCCTCAATTTTCTTGCCATAAACTCTGGCGACTGTCGATTGCTCCGTAATTTCACTACAACCGGAGAATACATTGCCCAATACTAAGGCAAGTATAAAAAAATAAACGGTGAGACGTTTCACCTTTTCATGCATTGCTAATAAGCCCCTTTCGTTGGGATGCGCTTAAATTACTTCTGATAATATTATATCACACCTCTGGAATAAAATTAACATAGAAGGAAATCGGCTCTCCCTTAAATTTTATTACCCGGGCAATATTACCGAAGATATCATTGTGCCTCAAGCTTTACCGGACATCCGGCTCCTGGGCGTCATCCTGAACAAAAAGCATGGAATAGGACACAAAAGAAAAAAATAATTGCCTTTGTTTATTAGACACCCATGAAGTTTGTGCCCCATCATCAGTTGGACGTAAATTTTAAGAGCTATTCACAGGATAAACGACAAAAAAGTCTCATCAATGAATCAAGACTGTCTTTGTTCTGAATCACATTACTCAATCCGGAAAAATTATTCGACTAATTTTGTCAAAAAACGACTTATTACGACATAAAGCTTCGCACATTCCGCTTCCTTATTTTTCCATATTTAGCGCCTGGTAATACAAATACCCTTAAAATCCCTCTTTCCATTACTGTTGCCGCTCCCTTCCATTCCAGCCACCTGCCTGCAGCGCAGTTGTTTTTACTTGCCCAAAATGCTTAAATCGATCAACAGCGGCGTAAAATTAAGAAAGTCACAGGATATAAAGTGGTACCTGATACCATCTTTCTCACCCTGAAAAACACGCTGCCCCTCAGCGCCGTGCAGGTGGCCGTAAAGGCATATCTTAACGCCGAACTCCTTCATAATCTCCGTAAATCCCGTCTCTCTACCCTGGGAGTCAAAAGGCGGATAATGCAGTGTAACAACAAACTTCCGGTAACCGCCCTTTTGCGCCTCCGTCAAAGACAGCTCCAGCCTGATCAGCTCTCTCCTGTAAATTTTCTCATCCTGCTCACTATAATTTTCCGCTCCCGGGGCTGTCCAGCCGCGTGTGCCGCAAAGGGCGATCCCGTCTTCATAGGGATAATAGTTGTTTTGGATGGCATAAATACTATCCGGCAGAGCTTTCTTGACCTTGGCGTAGCTCTGCCACCAGTAATCATGATTGCCCTTAATCAAAACTTTTTTCCCCGGAAGATTGTGTATAAAGTGAAAGTCTTGCCCCGCCTCCTCCAGCTTCATAGCCCAGGAGAGATCCCCTCCCAGGATCACTGTGTCGCTGTCATCTACTAATCTTTCCCAGTTTTCCTTAACCTTTAAATGATGCCTCTCCCACTTCTCCCCGAAAATGTCCATGGGTTTATCCACACTGAGGGACAGATGTAAATCACTTATGGCAAAAAGCATTACCGCTCACCTTTCCGGGCAGAATCTTTATGAACCTGCACTGAATCTTTAAATCTTTCTTTATTATTCCACATTATTCCACAATGAAAACACAATCCTTGAGAATTTACCGTTTATTGAGTTTCCAGAACGGGCTTTCCAGCCTCGATTAGTTCCCTGCTTCCCAGCAGGAAAAAGCTTTCGGCAAACAACAGGATACCGGTACCAATAAGCAGCCATTCGATTCGGACGATGTCGGCAACAGGCCCAAACACCAGCATCCCCAGGGGCATGGCGGCGCTTGAGATCATGGTGAAAACCCCGAATATCCTGCCGAGATAATCGCTCTCGATTTTCTGCTGCAGCAAAACTGTAAAAGGTGTATTGAAGAAAGGAATTATTACTCCGATCAATCCCGTGAAAACAAGATACAGCCAAAAGACAGGAGTAACCCCCAGAGCAAAGACACACGCACCGTTAACGAGACAGGACAGCACCATAGTGTGCATTTTGTTCTTAAAGCCGCCCCAGAAGGCGATAGCAATTCCCCCTGCCGTCATTCCTGCTGAAAAAGCGATTTCGATGGCGGTCAGCCTCCAGACTTCGCTGCCAAAGCTTCGTGCGGTCTGCAGAGGAGTTAGGAAGGCAGCCGGTGTAATCAGAAATAAATAAACGGCACAGAACAGAAACAGTTTCTTGACGAACCCGCGGTTTTTGATATAGGCTAAGCCTTCACGCATGTCACTTAAATAGGTAACCGGTTTTTTTTCTAATGCTTTTGCATGGACCGGTACATGCAAAAACAGAAGTAATATCAAAATAGCCAGGAAAGCTGTAAATACATCAATAAAGAATATGGCTTCAACGCTGGCTACCGTTAGCAGGGCACCGGCCAGCATGGGACACACCAGCATGATTATTGATTGAATGCTCTGAAAAGTACCGTTTACCCGGATCAGCTTGTCCTCGGGCACTATCTGGGGAAGGAAAGCGCTTACCGTAGGGGTTTGGATCGCTGTCCCCAGAGCCCGGATAGCTGAAATCACAAAGATCAGCCAGATAGCATCGTATCCTAATAAAAAGAATATGGCCAGAACGAGAGTTGACACCGCGATCCCTGCATCGGATAAAACAATCAGCATTTTGCGGTTATAACGATCCGCCCATACTCCTGCAAAAGGAGAGAGCAGCAGGGTAGGCAAAAAACCGCAGATAACGGATATAGTCATCATTACCCCTGACTGGGTCCTTAAAACAATATACCAAGAAATGGCATATTGGACCAACAGGGAACCAAAAAGAGATATGGCCTGGCTGGACAGAAAGATAAATACGTTCTTTTGCCATGTTTCATTTAGTTTGGTCATATTCTCTCTCCGATCTGTTCCGCAGCCCTTGTTATATTTCTGTGATTATATCTTTGATAATCAGTTCCCTGCATTCAAGGGATATCAATATTCTCTTATTCTAATTAGGTAGGAATTTGCTTTATTTACACTCATATATTATCACCAATTCAAATGTAATTCTACCAGCAAGCAAGGATGGCTTCACCCCGATTCGCATTTCTTAGGGGACATATCTCCACAAGGTGACATTATCACAGAATAAACACATCCGGCACGTACATCCATTGAAATAGATAATAAATTCTAGTATAATACAATCATCCGATCATTTATTAATGGAAACGTGCGGGCGTGGCGGAACTGGCAGACGCGCAGGACTTAGGATCCTGTGGGGCAACCCGTGGGGGTTCAAATCCCTTCGCCCGCACCACAACTGTTATCACTACAGCGTTCACTGCTGGCCGGTTATCAATTAAACCGGTTTTTTTGTTCCCTTTTAGGCAGAAAATTTAAAAATATTGCTCAAAAGCCCCGGAAACAAGAGTTATGTTATAATGTTGAAAGAAAAAGCTTAAAAATTCAAAAGCGACTGTTCCACAACGAAATCATAACTCATTTTTAAAGGGGATGTTTTCATTGTCACTTCTGGAAGGTGAAAGGGAAGCCATTATTAAACATGTAGATGAAATATTGAAAAATTACAGAAATGATCGTGAGAATTTGATTCCTATTCTTCAGGAAACTCAGGAAAGACTTGGCTATTTGCCAGGCCTGGCGATGGAACTGATTTCTAAAGAAATAAATGTTCCGGCTGTTGACGTTTTTAGCCTGGCTACTTTCTATAACCAGTTCCGCCTCAACCCGCCGGGGAAGCATCAAATCAAAGTGTGTATGGGAACGGCGTGCTATATGGTTGGCGGGCAGATAGCCCTTGAATCCTTTGAAAGGCGGCTAAACATTAAAGAAGGTGAAACCACTCCTGATCGAAATTTTAGCCTGGAAAGAGTTGCCTGCGTGGGATGCTGCTCCATTGCCCCGGTGGTTGTCGTTGATGAAGTGATTGAAGGGAAAGTGACACCGACCCGCGTTGACGGTTTGATGCTTTCTTTGGAAACGGAAATCGCCCGGGAACAGAAAGAAGCAGAAGCAACGGAGAAACGTCAGGAGAAAGGAGTTTAGTTATGGGCGCAGCTTCTACGGATTTTTATGAAAACCTTAAATTAAAAGCAATAGAAAAAATGGATGCTTTAAAGCAGAAACCTCTGGTCCTGATCGGCATGGCGACCTGCGGCAAAGCTGCCGGAGCCGTTAAAATAAGCGAGACCTTTAAGAAAGAGATTAAAAACAAGGGCCTTGATGCTCAGGTTATAGAGGTAGGCTGCATGGGTTATTGCTATGCGGAGCCGCTGGCCATCATTGCCAAACCCGGATTCCCGCCTCTCTGTTACGGCCACCTGGACGAAGACCTGGTGAAACGGTTGGTTGAGGACTTCCTGGTTAACGATGACCCCTGTTATGAATTTGCTATGGTGGCCATAGAGCCAAATGAAATTTTTCCCACTTTTACCGATTTCCCCAGGGGTGCTTACGAACAGAAAATAATTCTCGAACACTGCGGGTTTATCGATCCCGAAGACATCGATCACTACATTGCCAAAGAAGGCTATGCCGCTCTGGCTAAGGTATTAACGATGCCGCCCGAGGAAGTACTCGCGGAAATCAAGGCTGCCAATCTCCGGGGACGCGGCGGCGCAGGTTTTCCGGCCGGCAGCAAGTGGGAAACAAGCTGGAGGCAAAAAGAGAGTATTAAATTTGTAATATGTAATGCCGACGAAGGGGATCCGGGAGCTTTCATGGACAGGAGTATCCTGGAATCCAATCCTCATCAGGTAATCGAAGGACTTATAATCTGCGCTTATGCCGTAGGGGCTGTTAAAGGTTACTTTTATATCCGCGCCGAGTATCCGCAGGCAATCCGCACGGTGAAAATTGCCCTCCAGCAGGCCCGTGAAAAAGGGCTGCTGGGCAACTCTATCCTGGGGAGCAGTTTTGCTTTTGACATCGAGGTTTTCCAGGGTTCGGGAGCTTTTGTCTGCGGCGAGGCCTCAGCACTCGTTAACTCCATGGAAGGTAAGATGGGTATTCCTGAACCCCGCCCTCCCCGGCTGGCTGTCTCCGGTTTCCGCGGTAAACCCACTGTCCTTAACAATGTCAAAACCTTTTGCTATGTCCCGCTGATAATAAGAAACGGGGCGGACTGGTTTAAAAGTATCGGCACCCCCGGCAGCCCTGGAACAGCCGTTTTTACCCTGGTAGGAAAGGTTGCCAACCCAGGGGTGGTGGAAGTGCCTATGGGGACAACCCTGCGCCAGTTAATATATGACGTTGGAGAAGGTATTCCCGCCGAAAAGCAATTCAAGGCTGTACAGATCGGCGGCCCCTCCGGCGGCTGTCTGCCGGAGTCATCCCTTGATGTTCCCATTGACTTTGATTCCCTTAAGGAAGCGGGGGCAATGATGGGTTCCGGGGGATTGGTCGTTCTGGACGAGGATGACTGCATGGTAGGAATCGCCCGCTATTTCCTGGAATTTACCCAGAAAGAATCCTGCGGAAAATGTACTTTCTGCCGGCTGGGAACAAAGCACATGCTGGATATGCTCAACAATATTACCGCGGGGAAAGAAAAAGACCTGGGCGTGCTGGATAAACTTCAGGAACTCGCTGAAGACATTAGTTTAGGCTCACTCTGCAACCTGGGTAAAACAGCACCCAACCCCGTCCTAACTACTCTAAGATATTTCCGGGACGAATATGAAGCCCATATCACAGAAGGACGCTGCCCCGCCCTTATGTGCAAGGATTTAATCGTTTATTTTATTGCCCCGGAAAAATGCAGCAAGCTCTGTAACGTTTGCGTGGGGAGCTGCCCTGTGGAAGCAATTTATACGCGGGATGACGGACTTAAAGCCATTAACCAGGAAAAGTGCGTGAAATGCAACAACTGCTTGAAAGCCTGTCCTCCCCAGTATAATGCCGTGATAAAATTATCGCCCCCGGAAAAGCTGAAAGAAAGGGAAAGTGAGTAATTAAAATGGCTAAAAAGATAACCTTAACCATCGACAATAAAACAATTACTGCCTCTGAAGGTGAAAAGCTCCTTTGGGTTGCGCTGGAGAACAATATCTATATTCCCAATCTGTGCGCCATTAAAGACGCCACCCGCCCCGCAGCCGGTTGCCGCCTCTGCTTTGTAGAAATTGAGGGCTTTAGAGAACCCGTCACAGCATGTACCACGCCTGTGGCTGAAGGAATGGTTGTTAAAACCAGGACCCCGGCTGTTGACCGCCTGGTGAAAACCGCCTTTGAGCTGCTGCTTTCCGACCACCGGCTTAAATGCTCTGAGTGTCCCGCGAACCGTTCCTGTGAACTGCAGAAGATAGCGCGCGAAAGGGGCTTAAAGCTAAGATTGACCCGTTTTAAGCCTCTGGAAAAAGCCATACCTCCTGTCGATGATAGCGCTGCGAGCTTCACCTTTGATCGCAGCAGGTGTGTCTTATGCGGACGCTGTGTCTGGGTTGACCGTGAGGCGGCCAAAGTCGGTGCTATTGGCTTCACACGACGCGGGCTCAACCGCATGGTAACAACTTTTCAAGATACCAGCCTTGCCGATTCTATTTGTACTGAATGCGGGCTCTGCGTGGAAGCCTGCCCCGTAGGAGCATTAAGTTTTAAAAAGAATGAATGAAAAAATAAAAAAGGCCTGTAAACATGGCCAATTAATAAAATGGCTGGGGCGGAAGGATTCGAACCTTCGAAATGCAGGATCCAAAGTCCTGTGCCTTACCGCTTGGCTACACCCCAGCAAATTTGGTAAACTTTAAGTTGTTTTGGGGTGAGTGATGGGACTTGAACCCACGACCTCCAGGGCCACAACCTGGCGCTCTAACCAACTGAGCTACACCCACCGCAAATAAATTACTTAAAGCAGTGGCGGAATTTATTCTAACATAATAGCCATCAGTTGTCAAGAAACTCGAAAAGCGAAAAAACGGAAAACAAAGATCATGTCGAGACTATAAATCCGCAGTAATTTTACAGCAATAAAAATAAACAATAGCATAATATGGTAATAATATGAAATTTACAGACACAGAAATTAGCGCTACTGCCTTGTAATTTGCTCACCTTGTGGTATAATAATTATACACGATTATACATGCGCCCGTAGCTCAGAGGACAGAGCAACGGACTTCTAATCCGTTGGCCGCAGGTTCGACTCCTGCCGGGCGTGCCAAAATACATAGCGCGGATGTCCATTTAAACGTGGTTTATGGACATCCATTTTTTACATTTCGGTCTGTTTACATCAGTTCTAACCGGGATAAGATCCCCGTATAAGGACTGACAGGAAAAGGGGGATGCAGATTGTTACGTAAGTTTAAAGTTCTCCTCGAGTATAACGAGGAGGAAGGGGGTTATACGGTTACTGTTCCTGCTCTGCCGGGATGCATCACTGAAGGGGACACGGTGGAAGAAGCCCTGGAGAACGCCAGGGAAGCCATTACTGGGTTCCTTGAGGCTTTAAGAATACAAGGGAAGCAGTTGCCTGAAAAAGAACCCCAGCTGCTATTCGGAGAGGTTGAAGTGCATGACTCCCCATCTCCCTAAAATAAGCGGCAAAGATGTAAAAAGAGCGCTGCTCAAAGTCGGCTTTCGGGAAGTGCATACAAGGGGCAGCCATCACTATCTGGAACCGGCTAGAGGCGGGAAGTTGGTCACAGTACCGATCCATGGGAAAAAGACCTTAAAGCCAAAAACTCTAAAGAGCATTCTGGAGCAGGCAGAGTTAACAGTGGATGAACTGATAAGGCTGTTATAGGCTGTTCTCAAGCCATTTTTCAAAGTTTTTCATATTTAACTGTATCGGTCTCAGCTTTTTCAAGAATGCCGGCGCTTAAATCTTTATTACTAGGAACCTTGAGTGTGTATAATCCCATCCGGAACCACCTCCGTCGTGATGTTGCCCTCTGATTCTTAACAGGATTACTGTCTTTTGTATTAGATTATTTTTCTTCTACCAGTCTTACAAGCAAAAGGTCTTCTATACAGTATTATTTATTTGGTTATTCCAAACTTTATTACGATGAGAAGGGAGCACTGACAAATTTTGGGACTTGCTAATACTATTAGACCAATACTTCGTTTGTAATCATCAAGGCACATTGGCCTAAGAGGCAATTTCAATTTTTTATTTTGCCAGAACGGGGCACCATTGACGCAGCAGCTATTCTCTCGAGATACTTGCAATTTCGGAAATCCTATATGCAATTACTCCTCCAGTCACTGACATTAATCGCCTCCCGGAGGCGGGCGCCCGGAACAGCTTGCGGGCGGTAACCAGGTCCAGACCTCAGGTGAAATTGTGGTAACTTCTTATTACCAGAAGGGAAAGTGGCCTGCTAACCTCGCCACTAACTGCCATCTGAATTTACACCATTTTACCGGATACCACTGCCACATGCCTCCAGTAGGGAAAACTTTCTTATCCAAGAATCTTAATAAGATCCTCTTTTATTATATTTAATTTTACTAGTAACCTTTGGATTCTGTCTTGAAAACCGCCCCTTCCATATTCGTATGCATATCGATGAAGACGCTCTATATCTTCCTTGTCAAGATAAAATTCTTCACTTTGTTCCGAATACTGATCTTTCATTTTTCTTAACAATGTCTGAAAACCACCATGTCCGGTCTGCTCTTTGTTAACGGCCATGATAAAATCGGCATAAATGGCCACGAAAAGTAGGCCACCTGCATCTGGAAAAGCAGGTAAAAACAGGCTCACTTCCTAATTTAATCTTTGAGGATAACGATTAAATTAGAGAAGGAAGTGAGCCAAAACTTGATAAAGGTGGCGACAATCGTGGACATTATGCGGTTAAAAGAACAAGGTTTATCTAAAAGAGCAATAGCCAAGCGGTTGGGTATCAGCAGAGATACGGTTAGTAAATATTGGAATACCGCAAATTTAGAATTGAGACAACGCCTGTTACAGCGGCAGGGTCCAATTGATCGACCCCTACAGAGATTATATCACAAGCCGCTTAGAAAACTATCCTGATCTTTCAGCCAAACGTCTTTATGAAGAAATAAAAAAGAAAGGTTTTAAGGGTTCTGAGCGTACAGTACGCCGTCATGTGCAAAAAATACGCCCTGCAAAACACCGTGAATACAAACCCTTTGAAACCCTGCCCGGAGAACAGGCCCAAGTAGATTGGGGTCATTTCGGCAATATCGTTATCCAAGGAAAACGCTATAAACTTTATGCCTTTGTATTTACCCTGTGTTGGTCTCGGGTAAGTTACGTAGAATTCGTTATTCGCCTGGACATGGCCTCCTTCCTTACTAGTCTGCACCGAGCCCTGGAGTACATAGGCGGTGTGCCCCGGGAGATACTTTTTGACAACGCTAAAGTGGTAGTCTCAGAGCGGGTGGGAAATATTGTTCGCTTCAGCGAGGATCTTTTACACCTTGCCCTCGCCTATGGGTTTACCCCCATAGCCTGCTGGACATACGATGCCGAAACCAAGGGCAAAGTAGAATCCCAAGTTAAATACGTGCGCAGAGGCTTTTTCTACGCCCGTGAATTTAAAGATCTCTTGGATTTAAACCGGCAGGTTCGCATCTGGTGTGATACGGAAGCCAATACCAGAGTACACGGTACAACAGGGAAAATACCCTGGCTGCAGCTGCAGGAAGAACAGCCACATCTAAAAAAACTACCAAGGACAAGCAGTATGCCCTTTGTACTGCAAAAGCGCTCTGTTACCCGTACCAGCCTCATCTCCGTAGATGGAAACAAGTACTCCGTTCCTTCTCGCTGGGCACGCGGCACTGTTTATTTCCGAAGATACGAGAAACACCTAGAACTTTTAGATGACCAAGAAGTAGTGGATACCATCCAGCTGCAGGAAGGGCGCGGTAAACGTTTTATCAGGGATGAACATTACCCTGAACACCAGAGGGCACAGCAACGAAAAACGCCGTCTCACCCACTACAAGTTAAA
>JAKORA010000220.1 GCA_029778075.1 Bacillota bacterium
AAATACACCCGAGCTTGCCACTATAGCATTCAGTTCATAGGCGTTCTTTGTTTTTACCGAGATCTTTTCCAAGCAATCCTTTAACATGTTAAAAAGCTTAAAAGAGCAGGAAAACCTGCTCTTTTTTTATTTAGCCGGCAGCCGGCCTCTAACCATGGATGGGAATTGGCCGGGAAGGTCGTCGAAGGCCTGGGCAAGCCGTAGAACTTTACGAGCGGAACCCGGAGCTCCGCCTACAGCAATCGCTGCTCCATTTCATATCAAAAGCCCCTCAGCTCGAGCGTTTCCACATACTCATGGCACATGCGTGCCATTTCGGCAACCTTTTCCCGGGAATAAGGTTTAAGTGAGAGCAGCGCAGGGTCGATAATCGAGGAACGAGGAGAAAACTGCTGTAAAACATAGCGGCGGCAGCCGGCAATTTCTTTGGCAATGGAAAGGAGATCTTCTTCTTTTAACAGCCCGGGGATAACCGTTGTGCGAAATTCCTGTTCAACGCGGCTGTTTTTCAGCAGGGCGATCGTTTCTTTTAATTTGGAGTGAGCTGTATTGTTCCCTGTAATGTAAGAGTATTTCGCCGGCGGGCCTTTGACATCCACGGCAATATAGTCCAAAACATCTTCGTCCAGGAGCCTGCTTATAACTTCAGGTCTTGTTCCGTTGGTATCCAGCTTTACCTTCAGGCCCATTTTTTTAATTTCCATCAGGAAATCCGGCAACTTCTCCTGCAGGGTGGGCTCACCCCCGGAGACACATACACCGTCCAGCAAGGAAGACTTTGACCTTAAAAAAGCAAATATTTCCTCTGTAGAGATAGCAGGAAGGGAGTCGGGATTAAGAACCAGATCTCTGTTGTAACAGTAACGGCATCGTAAATTGCACCCTCCCACAAAAATTGTGGAGCATATTCCTCCGGGGAAATCCAGAAGGCTGACCTTCTGCAGCCCTTTTATATTCATCTCTTTAACTCTCCTCCAGGCTGTCTTCCAGGGCTCTTTTCCAGAGGACCGCCTTGGCAAAGGTACGCGTTGTTTCCTTGATAACTACCTGAACTTCTTCCCCCACCAACTCCCCTCCCCCCTCAATATCCAGAACATAACCGTGAAGCCTGGCAATCCCGTGCTCAGGGTTGGCGGAGTGGGGTTCCTCTATTACAACACGGTAAATACCCCCACACTGGACCGGCAGGGCATACCTCGCCACCTCCTGCATGTCGCCTGTCATTAAAATATTATATTTTTCTACATGCAGGTTGTCCGAACCGCGAATGAAGATATTCTTTCCCGTCGATGCTTCCAATTTTTTTAAATATGTTCCCCCGCTGCCGATCAATAAAGCGGCAACTTCACTGTTCATCTCCACAAGAATTGCTTCTACATCCTCGTGGAGTAAAATTTGCTTGAGCTCTCTTTCTACTTTGCTGCTCACTGCCTCCAGTGAAAGAGTCTTTCCCTTTCCATGACAGTAAGGACAGGGTTGCAGCATTACCGCAGATAGCCCCTGTTTAACCTTTTTCCTGGACACTTCTACCAGACCGAGGGATGTTATCCCGAGAACATGGCTTTTGGTCCTATCCTTGTTCATTTCCTGTTTTAACTTCTCCAGGACAAGTTGGCGGTTTTCCGGTAAATGCATGTCTATAAAATCAATGATAATTATGCCTCCAATATCTCTTAAACGTATTTGCCGGGCGATTTCTTCAACCGCCTCCAGATTTGTCTTCAGGATAGTTTCCTCAAGGTTGCTTTTCCCTGTATACTTGCCGGTATTAACATCAATGGCCGTAAGGGCTTCCGTTTCATCAAATACCAGATAACCTCCGCATTTCAGCCAGACCATACGGCTTAAAGAGCGTTCAATTTCCTCCTCTATGGCGAAGTGTTCAAAGATCGGCTGCCGTTTATCATAGTAAACCATTCTCTCTTTTAGGTGTGGAGAGAAGCAATCCAGATGTTCCATTATTTTATTGTACTGCTCTTTGTTGTCGATAATCAACTGTACGACATGATCATTAAAAAGGTCTCTGACGATTTGGTAAATAAGAGCCGGATCCCGGTAGAGCAAGGCCGGTGCCTTTACTTTTGGGAATTGATTGTTAATTTTTTGCCAGATGTGTAAGAGGTTTTGCAGGTCGTTTTTTAAGCTGTTCGTATCTGCCCCTTCGGCAGCCGTTCTGACAATTACACCCATATTTGGCGGGTGCAGGTTCTCCATTTCCTTTTTAAGCCTTTCTCTTTCTTCCTGGGATACTATACGCCTGGACACACCCACATAATTTAATCCGGGCATCAAAACAAGATATCGCCCCGGCAGAGTAATTTGCCCTGTAAGACGTGCTCCCTTGCTCCCGAAAGACTCTTTCATAACCTGAACCAAAACCTCGTCTTTCACACGCAAGAGACGCTGTATTGGCAATTTGCCCTCCTTTGCTTCCTCTCCCCCCGGCTGGGGCACCTCATCGACATAATAAAAGGCATTTCTTTCCTCGCCGATATTTACAAAGGCAGCCTGCATACCCGGAAGAACATTTTCCACGACACCTTTATAGATATTCCCGACCAGGCCCTGATGCAGCGGCCTTTCAAAATATATTTCC
>JAKORA010000221.1 GCA_029778075.1 Bacillota bacterium
ACTACGGTTGGTAAAAAACCGGATGAGTTTTGGTGGGAGGTTTGTAACTATATAGAGGCACATTACGATGTTTTAAGTATTAAAAAGATCTATCTCTCTGGAGACGGCGCCAAATGGATCCGGACCGGGCAAGAATACATACCCGGGGCCATTTTTATCTTGGATAAGTTTCACTTGGCCAAGTATATTTTAAAAGCCACTGCCCACGCACCTGAGTTAAGGGCGTCTATTTACCAGGGGATTCGGGCTCTGAATAAACAGGCGGTCCTATCCTCGCTTAATACCGCCTTAAAAAGAGCGGAAGGGCTTCCCAGACAGAAAAGGATACAGGATACCATTACGTATATCGAAAACAACTGGGATGGGATTGAGGCAGCGGTAAATAACCCTGAAGTAGGTTGTAGTGCGGAAGGTCATGTCAGCCACATCCTGGCGGCCAGGCTAAGCAGCCGTCCGATGGCCTGGAGCCTCAAAGGGGCGGATAACATGGCTGCCATGCGTGCTGTAAAGGCAAACGGTGAATCAGTGCACGAGCATTACCTGTCTGCACAAGTACCTGCTCCCGTTATCGTTGAGCTAAACCGAGAGGTTAAACGGGAATTGAAACGCTTAAAGAAAAAGCATTTACTGGGTAAGGAATATATTAACAATATACCCCTGTTCAATGGTGGCAGCAATCCAACCCGTAGGGTACTAAAAGGACTAAAAAATCAAATGGTTGTCTAAGGTGCAAGGTGAGGTTCCTTAAAAAAAACCTACAGTGTCTTGACACGATCAGTAGGAATCAGTGATTTGCCCGTTTTATTTAGGTATGGTACTATAGAAAATGGGAGTGTAAATTATTTTGTGTAAATGGTTCTTTCCCTATTGATTTGGACATACTACATTTTGGCTCTTACCCAGCAGGAGGATAGGGCAATGCTGGAGAGCAACCCGAGCGTCTGTTGGGCTTCTGCCGGGAAAGCGGGGGTGAAAACCATCCCCGTTTTTTATTGCTTTCCCGGGAGAACCAAAGCGATAAACTTAAAGGGCGTAGCTCCTTACTACAGTGCCAGCTCCCCTTTCAACCTGTCGCTAAAGTAAATGCCGAACTGTGATATACATTGTTTCCAATCCCGCAACGGCATATTCCATTTTCGCGATACATCCACCGTAGCCAGGTAAATGATCTTTTTCAGGGCCTCGTCCGAAGGGAAAGCGGTTTTGGTCTTGGTTACCTTCCGCAGTTGCCGGTGATAACCTTCGATAGTGTTGGTGGTGTAGATAATTCTGCGAATCTCATATGGGTATTTAAAGTATGTGGTTAGCTCGTCCCAGTTCTTTTCCCATGACCGGATGATGATCGGATGTTTCTTACCCCACTTTTCCCGGA
>JAKORA010000002.1 GCA_029778075.1 Bacillota bacterium
CAGTTCGGTTACCTGGTCAAGCAGGCTGTCAGCTTTGGCTATTTCCCTGGCTTCCTGGGCCTTTACCAGCTTCGCCGGCAAGTGGTCCTTTTTATGCCTGTGCAAGCTGGCTGCCGAAACGAAATACTGTTTCGCTATGTTTCGCAACGAAACGCCTTTAAGTAGTAGCCGGTTTATTTCTTCAACTTTTTCATGTTCGCAAACAGTGCATTTTCTGGGCATTTCATCAACTCCAAGGATAGTTAGGCCATTTAGTCCTTCGCAAATCGCCTAATAATTTGGCAAAACTACCTTCCAAGGTAAAGTGTGTAAAATTAATGTAACGCCTCGGGAAACGCCTGAATACCTGACATTTTGTTATTGCCTCTTGGCTCTTAACAATGTGTCCACCTCCTTAGTTACCCTGGCCTCATACTGCCGCCGCCGCAATATCGCTTTACCACGCTGCAGGGCCGTCTTTATCACCTCTGGGGGAAGGTTGCGTAATAGCTCCTGCTCCGTCAAGAACAGGGTCGCTTTGGTTATCTTAATTTCGATAAACTTGTCAACCATTATTTGGCCTCCTTACACTTGTGATAGCCCGTATAATCTGGCCGCATAGGTATCCACCTGCCGCCTTCGTCTTTTGCCCACTCGATAGGTTCACCGCAGAATTTGCAATATGAAAGCTGGCCCTCTTCAGCTTTTTGAAAGTTACCTGAAATATCGTCCATATCGTCCATATCGTCCAAAGCCCCATTTTTACTGGCTTCTTTTTTGGACGATAAATTTTGCGGTATCGTCCAATCGTCCAAAATATCGTCCAGGGTAGAAGCCCGATTTTTCGGGGGTTCCTGGGCCTCCTGGACGGTTTGGACGATATGGACGGTTTTTTTGCTTATCTTCCAAAAGTGAGTCCTGTCCGGCGTACTTCTTCTGAAGTCCTCAACCTGAATCCCATAGTCAGCCAGCGCTGCCCTAATTTTGTTCAGTTTCCTGCTTAAAGTATTGGGTCTCTTAGGCCACGCC
>JAKORA010000222.1 GCA_029778075.1 Bacillota bacterium
TACAATGCAGATGACGACCATGGCTATGGCAATGGGCAAACGCATAAATACCATTATTAACAGGAAAATAAGGCTAAGAACTCCAATGTGAAGCGGGCTCATCTATTCCCCCCCTTTTGAATAGATTGTTTAAGGCATTGATTAAGTACCATACTAACACCAGAGCAAAAAATAGCACCCCAATGGCCGATACTAAAACCCAAGGATAGACATGGACGCGCAGTACGGTGGTTACCAAATTGGAGCTGTAAAGACGCCCGGTATAAATAATCATCTGCCAGAAGGAAAGGATAAAGGTAATGGAAGCTAACAGATAGTTAAAAACATCAATGATGTTCTGCCAGAAGGCTGAAATGCGTGACACAAAAAGATCAATGGCTATATGCACTTTGTGCATCTGGCTCCAGCCCAAAGAGGTAAAAACGATCACAGCCAGGGCATAGCGGGTTAGCTCAAAAACCCCGGGAATCGGTCTATTAAAAGAGAAGCGCAAAAAAACATCTGCCACGGTAACAAACATCATCAGAACAGTTAAAAGCAGGGAGATCTTTAAAATATAGCCGCTAAGGCCATAGATGACCCTCTTTATTAGAAGCATTGTTTTCCCCTCGCTATGACTATTTTTCAAAAGAAACAGGGATAAAAGCGTATGATTTGAAACTAATTTTCCTTCTCCCGGGCGCTCTGACGCCCGGGAGAAGGAAACGAAAACCTGTTTTAATACGCTAACACCTTATTTGTACTTTTCGGAGATGGTTTTAATCTGATTATACACTTCCCAGCCAGGCAGGCCCTTTGCCTCCATTTCATCCAGCCACTTACTGACAAGAGGTTGCAGTTTATCCTTAAATTTCTGCAGCTCTTCGGGTGAAACCCTTTCCACGGTTATACCCGCTTCCTCGGCCTTCTTATAGCCCGCCTCATCTTCACGCACGTATTGCTCGCCGATTTTCCGGGGAAACTCTTCCAGCATATCTTTGATGAGCTTCTGGTCTTCCGGTGAAATCTTAGCCCAGGAATTTTTGTTGGCAACCATATGCAGCGGAGTGGCGTACTGGTTCATCACCAGGACATAGTCCACGACATCGGCGAGGTTGAAAGAGATTAAAGTGGAGATAGGAAGAAGGGTGCCCTCCACTATATTTCTTTCAATGGCATCATAGGCATCCGATACCGGCAGCGAAACAGGAACGGCCTCCAAGGCAGCAAGCACGTCATTACCGACAGTACTTGGGGAACGGATCTTTTTCCCTTTCAAGTCTTCGACTGTTTTAATCGGATGTTTCATCAAAAAGTGCCCCAGGTCCGTTGTGCCCCACCACAGCAGCTCAACATCCTTATACTCCACATCTCTTATTACAGGATTTTCTTTTACCAACTCCCATGCCGTCAGGTTAGACTGCAAAGGAGACTCAAACATAAAGGGAAATTCCAAGATGGACGTTAAAGGAAACAATCCGGGCGTGTAAGCCGGTAAGACAAGCCCGATATCGATTACGCCGGATAATGTGGCATCGTAGTTCTTATCCGCCGCAGCCAGCTCATTGGCGGCATAAACAAAAATTTTTACCCGATCTTCGGTTTTCGCCGCCACCTCTTCAGCCCAGGGCACCAGCACATTGGTATGTATTGGGTGCATGGGCGGGCAAAAATGGCAGAGGTTCAGCTCAACCGGCGCATAAGTTTTAGCCGGTTCCTCACCTGCTTTTTCTCCTTCAGGCTGCTGGGGAGGAGTTGTCGTTTCCGGTTGTGAGCAACCTACGGCAACAAGCGCAGTCAAGATAATCGCAACCAACAGCCAGATTGCCACATTTCGCTTTAAAAGGCCAAATTTTTTTAACATTTCTTTACCTCCTTTAACTACTTTTCCTTTTCTTAAACCCCTCTGCTTGCCTTCATAGAACCATGTAACTGCACCAAGACCTGTGTTACATGCTCCCGGTTAAACAATAATTGTGCTAACCATTTAACACCCCCTTTTATAAATTTGCAATAAAATTAGCCTATAATTTGTCAGGTAATGCAACCATTATATATACGTGTATATACGAGAAAATTGTGATACTGTTATCTATTTATCAAATAAATTGGAATATGTCAATAATTTATTAATTATTTGGTAGTGAAAACTTTTGTGGATAGTTGGAGGGATTTAGAGGAAGGTGAAGAAAAGAAACCTCCTTTTGACACCGTGAATCATGACAAACTCATGAGCCTTGTAGCAAGGAAAGTAACGGACAAAAGAGTGAAACGATGCACACCGTAACTCCCCGAGCAGTTGGCCCTGGAGTTAGCCAAGGAGATACCCTTTCGTCGTGTTTGGAATCTTGAGTGTGTTTCAATACGGGTACAGTTCCTCTGCCAGGTAGAGCCTGTTATCTACAGTCATCCGCACAATATTGTTGGCCATTAACAGTTGCAGGGCTTCCTGCCGGTAATCGCGCAGACCGGGGTTAAAATAATCGGCGAAAGTCTTTGGCCTGAGACCCAGCTCATGAAAGCTTTTGGCGTTCTCCTCCCCGATGGCATTATGCTCATGAAAAATCCTGAGCACGGCTAGCACTCCCCGTTTAAGGAACCAAAGGGTGAGCATCATGCATGCTGAGGCTACGGCTATAAATACGGCCGCCATCAAGGCCATGGAAAAAATATGGGGCAAAGTAACACTTCCTCACTTTTGAAAATATGAGCTTCAGTATTAGTTATGCCCCCTTTTCCCTCTTCTAAACAGGATTTGACACCTTGCCTGAAGGCTAAAAGCCGGCCAAATATTTAGCATACTGTAGCGGATAAAGTAAGGATAGATGTTTTTCCTCCCTGCTGCCGGAGAGCAACGCCACGGTTTTAGCGGGATTGGCGTTACACTCTATGAACCACAATTTCCCGCTTTCGTCGACGGCCAGGTCAACACCTGTTTCGCCAAACGGTCCAAACTCGCTCTCCAGGGTCTTCCCAAAAAGTTCTAAAAAATCCCGGCAATTATTTTTAACTTTGTTTATCAGCGCCTCATCTAAACCGCACATTTGTAAACCCTTTTCCAAACGGTAAACATGTGAGCCGGTAATTGTACTGGTAACCGGCACATGCTTTGCGGCAACCCTGAGTGCCAGATTGGTTATCTGCCAACTGTTGTTTGTATCCTTTTGCAGCAGTGCTCTAATATCGGCAGTGTTTCCATCTACATTAATTACCTTGATACCTTGTTGCAAAATAAATCTTTTCTTACCCATTATATTTAGCAGTCTCTTGGCCAGCTCTACCGCCTCCTCCACCCTGCCCTGCACCAACCTGTCAAAGGTATAAATGCTGTAGGCATAAACTCCATTGTTATTGACAATTTTTACCACCTCACGCCCGTTGTTGCCGCGGCAGCCCTTGGCAAAAACAGTCCTGTACTTGCTTGTCATATACTCTAAATCCTTAAGATTATTGTATAAAACAGTTTCCGGTAAAAAAGGCTTCATCTCCGGCACTTCTTTAAATTTACAGTAGGTTTCCCACTTGTCGAAATACTCCCGGCTGTTTATTTTTTTTACTCCCAATTTTTTAAAGATGGACATCAAAAATTCGATTTTTACTCGCTGGTTGACAGGGAACGAGGCCAAACCCCTGTTATAGATAACATCAGGGAGAGGCAAGAGGCGTTTTTCCCATCTTCGCTCTGTGAAATTATAAATAAAGCCGTTAATGCGTAATTTTTCCAGATCTACCTCTGTATAAAAAAAATAAAAAAGCAGGATCCCCTCATAACCGCAATAGCGATTCAATCTACTGGAAAGTGTCTTTCCATTTAACCTCTCCAGTGTGTTCTCATTGGCAAATAATCCGAGAATAGGACCCAGCCTGATTTTATAACCGGTAATAGATATACTGATTTTAAGGGAGTCGGGCAAATTTAACTGTTCCAGTATGCCGCTGGAAACAATCATGACACCGTCGGCCGCACCGGGAGAAACGGTTGCCTTTATAGTTAGACTTCCCAGCAGCAATTCAGCCTGAAAGTTTTTAGGGAAACCGTGCTTTATAAACAGCAGCTCGTCTAACAGGACTTGATTACCCGATATACTGCGATCCCTTACCAATTTCAGTATATAAACATTGTCCCTGTTCATTTTTATCACCCGGTTGACCTTTCTTTCACACCATGCCGCTCCGCCGGATAGATCGCGCCGATTAAATCCTATGGCTGCGCCTGTTTGAGGTACACCCTGTATCTTTCGAGATCGAGAACCGGTTTGAACTTTTCCTTAAAGCGCCGCAAACCTTCCCTCCCCATGTCGCTGCCTACGTTTATACGCTGGATTGTAGGGTCAAGGGCATTGATCTTCTGCACCATTTTTAAGATAATGGCCTCATGCAGCCCTTCCAGCTCTTTCCTGGTTTTGCAGATAGCTCCCCACGCCTCTCCATTGGGCAAGATACCGGCGATATTTACCCCAACTATCTCTCCTTTCCGTTCAGCCACCAGGACAATCAGCTCCAACTCCCTGTAGTGTTTAAGGATGGCGTTAAAGTACTCCTTGTCAATGATGCTTTTGTACTTTGTGCCGGCCGTCTCTTCCCAGTACCTGTTGAGAGCCAGCGTTTGCTGGTAATCGGCCGGCATGTAGTCTCTAAATTGTATCTCCGGATAGAGACGATAGAATCTATTTACATGTCTCCTGAGGGAAGCAAATTCTTTCCCGGACAGCGCCGTTAATTTGTCAATACTGAAATGCTTCTCCATGCCCCTTAATTTTTTCAGAGCAAACAACTTGTTAAATTTATCCGAGGTAAGCAAGTAGGCAAGCTGGCTTTCATTTACTGTCCGAATTTTTGTATAGTGGCCCCTGACATGATTATAAAGAGAACAGTAGCGCATGGCCTTATGGAGGACTGTTATTAAGCGGTCCACATCGCAGCTGCCAAAAGGCAGGCAAAACAGCGATAACTTTTGCTCTTTGGTGAGCATAAAAGTAACCAGCAGATCGTCAACTATCTTCCAGAACAGACTTCTTCTGGAGGATTGTGCATATGACCAGATAAAGGGGAAGTTGGCAGACCACAGATTTACCGGCCAGGTTGTCTTCTTTATATATTCGGCATATAGCTTTTTATCTTCCAGCGTGACCTGATGCAGCTTCCATTCCCCTATTTGGGCTTCAGGACCTTTCAATGCATATCCCCCTAACACTTTTTAATAAGCTGCATGATTTTCCTGCTGCTCAAACATACGCTTAGCCAGATATTTGGCATAGTCCAGCGGCAAGCCGAAGATTTCGTTGCAGAGCTCTTCGCTAGCCGCTTCTTTATAGCCTCTGCTGCTGGGTTGGCTGTTAGCCTCCAGCAGCCACATTTTCCCGTTAACATCCAGCGCTATATCCAGCCCTACCTCTCCCAGGCTTCCGTAAAAAGATTCCAGGGCAAAAAGGGTTTTGCGGGTAAAAATTTCCAGCGCCTCCATAGAGAGGCCGGTGCCAAGCAAATTGTCACCCGGAGCCAGGGTTATTTCTTCTGCACCGGCGGCAATATTTGTTACGGCTGCCTCCGGCATGGCTACCCTGAAACTTAACGCGGAGATAACCCATTCGGCATTAAAGTTCTTTTGGACCAATACCCTTATATCAAAGGGCCTGTTGTTTAAGCAGGCCAGGGAGATGCCTTCCTGTAGAATAAGGTCTTCGCCAAGCTTATTCCGTAGAAAAAAGTAGAGTTTTTTTAAACTCCTAAATTTCCACAGGCGGATTTTGCTTCCTCCGGCTTTGCAAATATAGCCGGCTCCCGCCTTTTGCACCCGAAAAACCTGCCTGCCGCCCCGGCCATGGCTGTTTTTACATAACAAAATTTATACTTACTTAAAAATTCCTTTAGCGACAGCGGGCTTAAGAGAACAGTTTCCGGCTGAAATTTCTCTGTTTCTTCAGAACGGGAGAGCGTTTGATACACACTCCACTTATCAAATCTACAGGCATTATTAATTTTTTGAATCTCCGGATTGGCCCATATTTGTTCGTAAACATTAAGCTTATCAGCCTGTTTAGCAGGTAGCAGGCAGGGGAAAACCGAGCGATGGTAGAGGACCTGGGGAAAGGGCAAAAATTTCCGCCTCCAGCTGTGCTCCCGGGGATGATAATAGTACGCTTCAACCAGCCTCTTTTCCAGGTCTACTTTGCTGAGCTGAAAACAGTAGAAAAGAATTCCTTTTTCCAGGGCCAGCAGCGCTCTTTTCTCCAGGGCATAAATTTTATCTATTTTTTCCCATGAGCCGGCGGAGACGGTTATTCCTACCGTCGGCCCTAAAACCATTTTATTGTCCGACAGGAAAGCGAGCCATAAGGGCTCTCCGTGGTAGTGGTCAAGCTTGGCGAAGGCAGCGCCGGAGAGGTAGAGGGTCGTCAGGGCAGAGTCATCATCTTGCTCGGCAATCTCTACGGGCAGCCTGTTAAACCCTAGCTGCAAGTTTAGCCGCCGGCCGGGAACAAGTGCGAATAACGTAAGCTGCTGCCTGTTTAACAATAGCTTATGTCCCGGGACCTGCTCCAAGGGTTTTAAGTAAAAGAGCTCCGGTTTTTCCTGTTTCATGCTTCCACAGCCCTCATCGGCCTGGCCGGAATGCCAATGACAACAGTTCTCGGTGGAACGTCTTTTGTTACAACAGCACCGGCACCTACCACGCTTTCTTCGCCGACAACTCTCCCCGGCATAACAACGGCCCCCTGACCGATAAAACACCTCTTCCGCAAAACAGACTCACCGGCAATGCTGGCGCTTGGCCCGATAAAGACATAATCTTCCACTGTAACATCATGGCTGATTAAACTTTTCAGGCGAACGGTGACAAAATCATTCAGCCGATAATAGTCGGCAATGATCCGGTTAATTTGTATAAATCTTCTTTTTCTGAGGAAATTTAATGCTACCGCGCACACTTCAATTTCAGGGTGCAAAGCCATAAATTTAGTATAATTGCGCATTTTATCACTTACCCGGTGGCTCATGGAAAAAGGGTGTTCTTGATGGTAGCTAACAATCTCCCGGTCCTCAATAAATTTTACGCCGTTTTTATATAACCTGTAGCCAAATTCCCAATCTTCGGAGCCCCAGCCCTTAAATGCTTCATTAAACAGCCCTATGGCACTGAATATTCTTTTCCTAACAGAAACGTTTCTGGTGATAAAAAAAATCCAGGACAGGTAAAACCCGGATAAATCAGGGCCATATTTTTGTGTTATACCGGAAAAAAAGTGCCATGCCGGGACTGATAGCTGCTTAAATTGCCCGCCGGCAATATCTTCCCTGGTGAGCAGCGCTACCGGCTGCCGGCTTTTTATTACGTGCTGCCGAAATTTATCAAAAAACCGGAGTTCTGCGGAAGGCACACCCAGGAGCTGTGCCGCACGCTCCATTAATGACGGCTCCCTCTGCAGGCAGGAATGCAGGAGCCTCAACTGCTTTCTGGCAAATCCGGGATAGAGAAATGAAAAAATACTGAAGTGGCTTAAATTGCCGGAGACCGCAATCTCCTCCCCGGTGCTGTAGTGCCGGAGATGATTGGCGACAAAATCCGGGGCCACCAGCACCTCTGCATCCAGAAAAATTACGATTTCCCCTTCCGCCTCCCTGATCCCCAGGTTTTTGGCTCCGGCCCGATCCAGATTTTCCGGGCTGTAAAGATATTTAAAGCGAAAAGGCGCCTTATAGCGCTTTAAAGAGTTGGTCCGATCCGTTGAATTATCGTCCACCAGGATTACTTCCATTTTCCCTGGATCAAAGGTTTGCTTCTCTAAAGAATACAGGGTAAACAGATTAAGCGGATATTTATTGTAAGAAATCAGGATTATACTTACCTTGGCGCTCAAAAGCATTCCCCCCCTTACAATGCGCCGGCCAACCCCGTCAAAGA
>JAKORA010000223.1 GCA_029778075.1 Bacillota bacterium
AAGTGGAAGGGGGTTATTTTATATCTTGGACTAATATTCTGCATACCTCCATTAGCCCGCTGCAATACCCGAGAAGATATTCTGATTTTTGGACATATTCCTCCTTATTGCATTTGCGCGGGTTTTCGTTGAATTCTTTGTTGTACTGTTCCCATAGCCTATTAAGTTTTTCTATTGTCTCTTGGTGTTTCTCTTGAATTGTGGCAATGACTTCCTGTTTATTCACCATTTTTCCCTCCCTTCTACCGGACTTGTGACCGGGCCGCGCATTACCGGGGCAATGAATGTCCCGTTACTCTGCGAGACGGAACGTGTACCCCCACGTTCCACTCTGTCCAATTTCCCCGCCAAAGTACACGTGTACCGGTTCGGGAAAAAATTCAGTCTGCAGATATGTCCTGATGATGTTTTCGGCTTCTCCGGGGTCGCAGGTTGCCCCGAGAGAACGGCCACTCTCTGTTCTTATTTTTGCCCCGTGCGAAAAATCGCGGAAGCAGTCAAGGTTTGTGGTTTTTTCTATTCTCATGCTCTTCCTCCCTTCCCCTGCCGCCCGTTCTGGTGCGGTCTTACGGGGGATAATGTTCAGCGGTTTTAAAGGATGACCGCAAACCCCACTTATTCCAATCTACCGATGACTTCACCATCAACCATATAATAGGTTGCAACCTTATCAAGGTAAGCGATTTTCCAAGTGCCGAGTGGTGAAATCCATCTTGCCGCCTCGCCAATAACCGAGCAGCCAGAAGGGCTAATTGCGACAGCTTTACCATCAATAACATGTTTCCAAACCACTTTAATGTCTCTTTCCATTTTTCAACACTCCTTTTGCCCGGCGGCTTATCCCGCCTGCGGCCTTTGTAATATCTTTGTTCTTACTTATATTATATACCGTATTTTACGGTATGTCAAGAGTTTTTTAAAAAATATTTCAAAAAAGGCATAAAAAAAGAGCCTAGCGGCTCTTTAATTTTTAGCTCCTCGGCTCGGAGCCGGATAAGTTTTTGTCCAGGAGGTTAATCCCGGACATAATGCGGATCCCTGCAGTGGTAGCAGGTCGCCTTTTCCATAGCTGCCTGTACCGCAGCCTCTAGGTATGCAGGAAGTTCTGCATCCCATTCGCCCAT
>JAKORA010000224.1 GCA_029778075.1 Bacillota bacterium
GACGGCGACGCGGATGCCGTTTTTATCGGACGGAGCGCGCGAATTCCACTCTTCTTGCAGGAAATTCAGGCGCGCCACTTCGGCCTCAAGTTCGTGCGCCTTGCGGCGCATCTCGAGCTCAAGCACCTCCCGACGCTCTTCCAGCGCCGGAAGCGACCGTGCGAGGTCGTCCGACTCCGCCGACAACGAGACCTGTTCGAGGTGCAAAATAGATTGCTTCAAAGCCGCGATCGCCGATTCCATTGCGTCGATTTCGGCCCGGCACTCATCAAGCTCCTTCTTCAAAGGCAAAAGGCCATCGGGGACCCAGTCTCCTAAATATACCTTCTCTTTGGCGACGGAAACTACCCTCACGCCGGGGTCTGGAAGGAAATCGATGCTCTCTGCGTCTACGGCGGGAGGAACGATGATCTCCGCCTCGCCAGATGGGAGAACGAACGACATCGTAGCGCCGTTCGGATAAATATCGACGCTGCTCGGCGCTGCAACTTGCGCCGACGCGGGGAAGCAAGCGACAAACGCCACCAAGAGCCCCAGAAGCACGCGCAGGCTAAAACGCCACAGTTCACACCTGGCGCTTTTCGGAGCGCCTCCGTTCAAAATGCTTTGGTAATGGTCGCTATCCATACCCTTGGTCATACCCCTATTCACTAGTGGAGAGGGTGTCCACCACCTTGACTTTCTCAAGCAATATTTTCACAAAAACCTGGTAAAAACCCCCGCTTTTTCCGTCGGTTTTTCCCCTTACCACCTCGCTTCCGGCCTCTCCAAAAACACCCAGTATTTCTTCATAAGCTCCTTCGCCCAAGAAGAAGTCCCACAGGTCCTTTCCGGCCAGGAGCAGGTCAGCGCTTTTTCTCGCTTCCTGCCCCCATACCGGCGATAAATGCCTGTTGCTTCCGTAGGCAAAACCGATAACCGTAACGCAATTCGGATCCTGTTTCTTCAGTTCCTCAAAAGTTTGCTTCGTTCTTCTTAAGGCTGGGCGGGTAAACCCTTCGGGCCCGCTTTTTAATTGAACGTAATGGGTTCTCCCGTTCTTTTCGAAAACCAGGTCAATGTCTTCAATTCCGGCCTCTTTGTCCAACACCTTCAAAACCTCTTGAAAGACGCTGCCGAAGGAAGTGACTATGGTTCTTTCCAGTCTTTGCCGGATTCGAAACTCGTAAGCCTCGAACGAATTTTCTTTTATTCCCAGGGCCCTTAACAAAAAGGGATTCGGCAAAAGGGATAACGGGTCAATTCCCTGTATGTCGTCAAATTTTCTATTTAACCATTCTTTTAGCAGGCATTTGATGCGCTCTTTTTTCTCTTTTGAGAGCAACGATATCAATCCTTTCTCCAGATAAATACGGACTCAAAAAATTCGCTGGAGCGCCTTCCCGTCCTCCGGTTAACGTGCCGGTTAATAACGCTTTTAACCCGGAAACCGGCCATTTTCGCAATGTTATCATACAAGTTGGCTGTATCTGCGGCCACAACGATAACCCACCCGCCTGGCAGGAGGGATTTCCCTACCCGACGAAAAACTTCCGCAATATCCTCTTGATATTTTTGCTTTGCTTTCTGGCTGGTCCCTTCTGTGGCCGAGCCGATTTCGTTTTCTCTTTCGTCCTCCAAGCCTAAAAGGTGGTAGGCGTAAGCGTGCTGCTCGTGGTAATCGATCAGCCCCACGTAGGGGGGACTGGTAATCACGCCGTGGATCGGGGGAAAATCGGCTTTCCGGCTGTCTGCGTGGAAAATTTCGACCGACGCGTCTGTCCTGATCCTGGCAAATTCCTCAATCCTACCGATGGTGTCGTAACTGTAGCGGTTTAAAAACTTTAGCGCTTCGTTTGTGGGCTGGCATATCCGGGAATGTTTGTAGCACCAATAAGGTTCCGTTTGCGGCTTTTTGGGGAAGTCCAGATCAAAATGCGTGGTTAGCCGGGCTGAACGGGCTGAACGGGACAAAATAACCTTTAGCAGGTCCTGGTATTCATAATCCTTGATGAAATGCTGATAAATCAACAGCTCCCTTAAAGCGCGGGGGGCGTACCAGGTTAATAGGTATTCGTTTTTCGTCTCAAAAGTAAGGGCGGAACCTTCTTCGTTCCACAAAGACAGTTGTCCGTTGCCATATACTTTCTTTATCTCTGCCTTTGTTTTTCTTAAAATGTCCAAGACTTCCTTTTGTGCCTTTTGGGTGTTGTACTTTGCTGTTTTTGCCCGACAAAGAAGAACGTTGAAGGCGCTTATCTCATACCCGACTGAATTTATCCCTAGTTCGTTTGCCTGGACAAGTGTTGTCCCAGAGCCGCAAAAGGGGTCAAGCACCATTTGGCCGAGCTTGAAATACTTCCGCAGAAATATTTCTACCAACTGCGGGATAAATTTGCCCAGGTATGGGTGTAATCGGTGAACGTGTTTTGTTCTTTCGCGTTCCGGAAGATCGGCTTCCCGCCAGTTCAGATTTAAATCTTCCAACGGGGTATCCGGTGTAACCTCTTCCGGCCTGGTCGGTTTTTTAACGGGATGGTAAACGGAAACCTTTCTCTCTTCGTTCGTCAATAATTTTTGCACGTTTTCCCTCACTCCCATGTTATTTCCCCGGCCCCGACAGGCCCCCCATCTAACTACCTCTGTTACCTGAACAGCTTCCCCAGCATCCTGCCGGTGGCCTTTCCCGCGGCCCTGCGCCCTATCCTCTTGGCTGTGGCTTGTGGCCCCTTGCTGACGGCGGAGATATCGCCCAGGAGGCTGTAGCCCTTTCCGCTTCAGCTAAGAAGGCCTCAAGGTCTTGCTCCCGCACCCGCCATATACGCCCCAATTTCACCCCTTTAATCCTGCCCGCACGCAACCAGTCCCTGACCATCTTCTGGCTTACGCCCAATATTTCCGCCACCTGTTCTGGTGAGAGTAGTTTTTCCATCAAGCCACCTCCTTATACAAATCGTTCTGTAGGAGATACCATACGGTTGACGCATACCACTTGCCGCCCTTCTTCGTGGGCA
>JAKORA010000225.1 GCA_029778075.1 Bacillota bacterium
ACAAGCTCTTTGAGGTTATCAGGGACGGCAAGAAACTGTTTTCTTTCCGGGTTCGAGGGCTTGATGACAGCGAGTTTGAAAAATGCCGGGACCAGGCTACAAAAGTGGCCAAAGACCGTAGGTTGGGCAGTCTGGCCGTGCCGCGGGAGTTCAATTCGGCAAAGTTCAACAGCTTGGTAATCTACACAGCTACCCATCCCGATGACAAAAAGGCGATCTGGGACAATAAAAACCTCTGGGCAAAAGCAGACGTGGTAACAGGCTGGCAGTTGGTTGACAAGGTCCTTAAACGAGGAGAAAAAGAAAAGTGCATTGAGCTTATTGAAGAATTAAGCGGTTACAGCGATGAGGACGCAGAAAGCACGGTGGAAACATTAAAAAACTCATAAAAGCCGGGGGGAAAGCGACCCTGCTTCATCACATCTTTCAGCGGCAGGGCATTCCCCCTGATGAGTTTTATGCAAAGCCTTATAAAGTAAGGGATTTTATGTTGGCTTCTACGATAGTGCAACTGGAGACGGAGATGGAGGCGGAGGATGAACAGATAAAAGAGATAGAGAGGAGGGCAGGCCATGGCCGGAGGTGAAATCTATCGCGTTGAAATACCAATTATTATTGACGACCAAACCGATAAACCGCTGCAACAAGCGGAACGGAAAATCAGTAGATTTGAGCAATCAGCGCAGAGAAGCAATGAGCGTATACGGCATTTATTTGGGCGTGAGATAAGGCTTCGTATAGGAGCGATAGACAAAGCATGGCCTGTTATTAAAAGTGTCCAAACTCACCTACGCAGCCTGACCGGTCGGGCTTGGAACATTACCCTTCAAGCTAAGGATAAGGTTTCTGGATTTTTGAAAGGATTGGTGGATAAACTTACCAGCCCCCTTGCCCTTCTTGGTGCCGGTACTGGATTGGGTGCCAGCATTATCTTCCCTCTGAAATTAGCCGGTGAATTTGAGCAGGCACGGATGTCCCTTGATTTCTATATGGGCAGTGTAGAGGAAGGCGAGCGGGCATTCCAGGACCTAATTCGCTTTG
>JAKORA010000015.1 GCA_029778075.1 Bacillota bacterium
ACTGGGTGCGCTTCTCCTTGGCTTCCGCTTTTTCCCCCAGCTGGGCTGGAAGAGGGGCCTTCTATTTTCTCTTTTCCATTCCGTATCAGCTTTTGGCAATGCCGGTTTTGACCTCTTCGGTAATTTCCAGAGCCTGACTATGTATGCCGACGATGTTCTTGTAAGCGGGACGCTTATGGTGTTGTTTGTTGTTGGAGGGCTTGGTTTTACGGTCATACTTGATATCATTCATCATAAGAGAACGACGAAGTATTCCTTGCATACAAAAATAGTGTTATTATCTACTGTTTATCTTCTTGTTTTAGGCACCCTGTGTATCTTGTTCCTGGAATATAATAATCCAGCAACACTGGGTAGCGCTTCAGCAGGCGGCAAAATATTCAGGTCCCTGTTTATGGCTGCAACGCCGCGTACTGCCGGTTTTAATGTGTTCCCTATAGAAGCCTTAAGAACCCCTTCCCTTTTTTTTATCTTGATCTTGATGTTTATCGGGGCCTCGCCTGCTTCTACAGGCGGAGGTATTAAAACTACTACTTTTGCACTTATTATCGGAGTTGTAAAGGCGCTTCTCCATGGTTCCAATGAAGTGGTCTTCTGGGGAAAGCGCATCCCTTCCACGCTTATTCTCAAAGCCCTTACGATAATTTTTATCTCACTTTGCTTGATATTTATTGTTATATTTGCTATGACTATTGTGGAGAACAAGCCTTTTTTGGCTCTTGCCTTTGAAGTTTTTTCTGCTTTTGGTACGGTCGGCTTGAGTACCGGTATAACACCCGAACTAACTACTCCGGGAAAAACTTTAATTATTATCAGCATGTATACCGGGCGACTTGGTCCGTTAACCCTGCTTTATGCCCTGACAAGAAAACTCAAGCCCAGCGGTGTAAAGTACCCTGAAGAGAGAATCCTGATTGGGTAAAGGAGAGTGAAAAGCCTTTTTGGCTCTCAAAAATGAAACGGAAATCTTTTGCTGTTATCGGCGCCGGGAGATTTGGCTACAATCTGGCCTTGGCCCTGGCAGAAATGGGGCATGATGTTCTTGTCGTGGATAATGACGAACAAAAAGTCCAGGAGCTATCCGAAAAGGTTACGCATGCCGTCCAGGCCGATTCCACTAATGAACAGACATTGAAAAGCCTTGGAATAACAAATTTCGACGCTGTTGTGATTGGTATAGGTGTGGATCTGCAGGCCAGTATTCTTACTGCGCTTATTGTAAAAGAATTGGGTGCAAAATATATTCTGGCCAAAGCCAGAACAGCCCTTCATGGCAAACTGCTGGAAAAAATAGGCGTGGATCAGATCGTTTTTCCGGAAAGGGATATGGGACTGCGTATTGCCAGGCATTTAGCGGATATGAATGTGCTGGACTACATAAATTTCTCTCCCGACCATTCCGTAACGGAAATCATCGCACCCAAAAGGATGATCGGAAAATCGCTCCGGGAGATGGATCTGCGGGCCAGATACGGAGTAAACGTTATTGCTATTCGTTCCGGCGAAAAAATCAATATTTCGCCCCTTGCTGATGATATCATTAATAAAGACGATTTGCTGATTGTCATCGGCCATAACAAGTCTATAGATAAGCTTATAAAAGAGTAATTTCACCCCGGCAGGATATGACGAAAAAAATGGGCAGGAATGAAATATTCAAAGAGTACAGGAAGCTTGGTAAGCGCAATTACCGAAAAAAAAGCGGGAAAATTATCCTGGAAGGCTATCACTTGCTGGAGGAGGCCCTCAAAGCCGGAATCGATCTGGAGACTATCCTTTATACAGATGAATTTCAACAAAAGGCTGCAAACCGGGAGTTGCTGGCCCGCGCCGGAAAATCCTACAGCATAAAGATCTCTTCCCAAAAATTTAAAGAGATTGCTCAGACCGAAAGCCCGCAGGGGGTGGGAGCTATTGCCCGCCTATTCCGGCCTGCGTCTCTTCCGGCTTTTGGAAACTGTCATTTTATTCTTATCCTGGATGGAATCCAGGACCCCGGGAATCTCGGCACTATTATCCGCACGGCGGCAGGGGCGGGTGGTATTGATGGCATATTTTTGCTTCCCGGCACGGTTGATCCTTACAACCCCAAAGCTTTAAGGGCTTCGATGGGAGGCATTTTCCACCTTCCAGTCTTACAGCTAGATACTGTTGAAAGCTGCTGCGAGTTCCTGGCCGCAAGGAATCTTCAGCTTATTGCTGCCGATCCTCGCGGCGAAATTCCCTACTATAATGTGGATTTTACCAGGCCCGGCGCCGTTGTGATCGGAAATGAAAACCGGGGAGTGCAGAAAAAATTGCTTAAGCAGGCAGACATAAGAGCATATATCCCTCTGGAAGGCAAAATTGACGCGCTCAATGCCGCCGTCGCAGCTTCCATTTTCATTTTTGAATACCGCCGCTGTCAACATTTTTCCTGCTGACATTGTTTTTTGGCACGGTATATGCTATAATTTATGCTGGTCCCTGATAAAACAGAAGGGGGTCCTTTAATGTTTACGGCGTTTACGGCAGACTTTTTCTGGAAGTTGTTTGAAAATACCGGTTCAGTGGCGGCTTATTTGCTCTATAAAAGCCTTCTTTCCACTTAAAATTTAATCTTTGTAAAGCTATGAAGGGGAAAAGTACGTCATAAGCCGACTCTACAGAGAGGAAAGGCCTCGGCTGAAAGCCTTCCGAGCAGGCCTGGCAGAAGTTCGCCCTGGAGTTACCGGCTGAAAGAATTCCAGTTTCGAGTAGGCCCGGCTCGGATTTCACCGTTATGGTCAAGAGAGAACTCCATTGGAGTTAAAAATTGGGTGGTACCGCGGAAGAAAAAGAAACTTTCGTCCCGTAAAAGGGCGGAAGTTTTTTAACTTAATAATGCTAAACTCTCTAAGCCCTCCGGCGAGCTGCGCCCGGAACCTTAAGCCGCAGCAAACACTGTCCAATTATAGGCATTTCATACCGAAGGAGGTCGGTTGGTAAAATGCAGGCAAGTATTGATAGATTGCAGATGCAATTAAAAGAAGAAATTGCCGGCGCCAAGGATCTGAATGAGTTGGATAATATACGCGTCCGCTACCTGGGGAAAAAAGGTGAAATTACTTTGCTCATACGTAATATGGGCCGGCTTTCCCCAGAGGAAAGGCCGCTTTTCGGCAGACGTCTCAACGAGCTGAAAGCGGTAGCGGAAACAATGCTGGAGGAGAGAAAAAAAGAGCTGTATAGTGAACTCTCTGTAAAGCGCTGGGAAAAAGAGCGTGTCGATATCACCCTTCCCGGCAGGCCTTTCAATCTTGGCAGGAAACATCCGATAACGATGGTTTTAGAGGAGATAGAAGAGATCTTTACCAGTATGGGTTTTAAAATAGCAGAAGGGCCTGAAGTGGAGCTGGACTACTATAATTTTGAAGCTTTGAACATGCCCAAGGATCACCCGGCCAGAGACATGCAGGACTCTTTTTATATCAATCCGGGAATACTTTTGCGCACACATACCTCGCCCGTAGAGGTACGGACGATGGAGGCACAGGCCCCCGAGCTCCCGGTACGTATAATTTCCCCCGGAAAAGTGTACCGCAGGGATGACGATATTACACACTCTCCTATGTTTCACCAGGTTGAGGGACTGGTGGTAGACAAGGGGATATCCCTGGCCGATCTCAAAGGGACGCTTCTCATGTTTGCCAGGGAAATGTTCGGCAAGGACAGGGAAATTCGCCTGCGACCCAGCTTTTTCCCCTTCACGGAACCAAGTGCCGAAGTGGACATTTCCTGCATTGCCTGTAACGGAAAAGGATGCCGTATCTGTGGGGAAACAGGATGGTTGGAGATACTCGGCTCCGGTATGTCCCATCCCCGGGTCCTGGAGATTTCCGGTTACAACCCGGAAGAGGTTTCCGGTTACGCCTTCGGTATGGGGGTGGAACGTATTGCCATGCTCAAATACGGTATCGATGATATCAGGCTTTTTTATACCAATGACTTACGTATGTTAAGCCGCTATTAGTTGTAAGGAGGTAATTGATAAATGAAAGTTCCATACAATTGGCTTCGTGAATACGTAGATATTCCCTATTCGCCGGAAGAGCTTGCCCGGCGCCTCACCATGGCCGGGATTGAAGTAGGCTCAGTACAGATTTTTGCACCCCTGGGTGAAGGCTTTGTGGCCGGAAGAATCGAGGAGTTGTCGCCGCATCCCACAGCCAAAAACCTCCAGGTGGTGAAGGTTAATGCCGGAAACGGCATTTTAAATATTGTGTGCGGGGCCTGGAATATTAAAAAAGGGAATATGGTGCCCCTGGCTCTTCCCGGAGCTGTACTGCCGGGGGGTAAAGAGATCCGGACGGCTGAAATAAAGGGTGTTGTTTCCCAGGGGATGCTCTGCTCGGCCGGGGAACTGGGCCTGGAGCTTGTCCAGCAAGAAGAAGGCATCCTGATCCTTGATGTAGAATGCGTTCCAGGGGCGAGTTTAGCGGACATTCTATTTGTAAACGAGCCCGTTCTGGAACTCGAGCTTACACCCAACCGGGGCGATTGCCTGGGATTACTGGGAGTGGCCAGGGAAGTTGCCGCGCAAACTGGTGGCCAAATAATGCTTCCCTCCGCAGAAGTTGAAGAAAGCGGAGAGGATATCCGGGAGCTTGCCAGTGTGGAGATCCTTGAGCCGGAACTCTGCTCCCGTTACACGGCGAGGGCAATGGAAGGATTCAAGATCGCCCCTTCGCCGCTAAACATGCAGTTGAGGCTTCTCTCTGTAGGGATACGCGCCATTTATAATCTTGTCGATGTTACAAACTACGTAATGTGGGAAACAGGCTTTCCCATGCATGCTTTCGATTATGACAAGCTGGAAGAGGGGCGGATTGTTGTCCGCCGGGCCAATCCGGGGGAAAGGCTGGTAACCCTTGACGGTGTAGAGAGGATTCTGGACCCTGATGTGCTGGTTATTGCCGATGCACGTGTGCCTGTCGGCCTGGCAGGTGTGATGGGAGGCGAAAACACGGAAATTACGGAGAAAACTACGCGCCTGCTCCTGGAGGTGGCCTGCTTTAATCCGGCCAATATCCGCCAAACAGCCCGGAAAATGAATCTCCCTTCGGAGGCCTCTCAGCGTTATGAAAAAGGAGTGGACCCTGAAGCGGCACTTTTTGTACAGAACAGGGCGGTACGCCTTATTCAGCAAATAGCGGGAGGGATAATACGCCGCGGTATCATTGATAAGTATCCCCGGCCATACACCCTGCCACGCATTGCTTTAAGAGCCAGAAGAGTAAATGAGATGCTTGGTTATACGGTCAGCGAAGAAGATATTGCCGATATTTTGCACCGTTTGGGGTTGAAAGTGGAGGCCGAGCGGCAGCATTCAGACACCGGGGAAGCCCCAACTGCCACGGTATTCATGGTGGAGGTGCCCTCTTTCCGCAGGGACCTTAACCAGGAAATCGATTTAATCGAAGAAATTGCCCGGCTCAAAGGTTATGATAAGATCCCGCTGACCCTTCCCAAAGGCGTCCTGACTTCGGGCCGGCCTTCAAGGGAGAGAAGACTTCTGGACCGAATCAGGGAAACCCTGATAGCTTGCGGATTGCAGGAGATAATCACCTTTTCATTCATGAACCCCCGGCTTTTTGACGACCTGAATCTCCTGCCGGATGATTTCAGGCGTAATGCCGTAAAGCTGCAAAATCCTCTTACCGAGGAGCAGGCAGTGCTGCGCACTACGCTTATTCCCAACATTCTCCAGGTTATGCAGTACAATTTTAACCGGCAGGTAGACACCCAGCTGATCTTTGAAATAGGGAAGGTTTTTATTCCTGCTGAAAAAGATAACCAACTGCCAGAGGAAAAAGAAATGGTGTCTCTGGCCCTTTCGGGTAAAATGCCACAGAATGACTGGCAGATGCAGCCGAAGCCCCTGGATTTCTTCTACCTGAAAGGGATAGTGGAAACGCTGCTCGTCAGCCTGGGGATCAGGGAACAAACCTGGAAAACGGTGCAGCTGCCTTTTCTGCACCCAACCAGGGGCGCGGCACTGCTTATCGATGGGCAGGAAGCAGGTTTTCTCGGTGCCTTACATCCGACAGTCCAGGAGAAGTTCCAGTTAAAGCAGGATATTTTCCTGGCGGAGCTATCGGTAAAAGCATTAATGAGAGGGGCCGTGCTAAACCCTTCTTTCAAACCGTTACCGCGTTATCCTTCAGTTTACCGCGATCTGGCTTTTACTATTTCCGAGACAATCAGTGCCGGAGATATTTTGCAGACCATTAAAGAATGCGGGGGCGAGCTGCTGGAGGATGCCAGGCTTTTTGATGTTTATAAGGGCAACCAGATCCCGCCGGGGCATGTGAGCCTTGCTTTTGCTCTGACTTTCCGCCACAGCGAAAGGACTCTTAAAGATGAGGAAGTAGATGCGCTGCAAGGGGCGATGGAAAAAGTCCTTCATGACAGATATGGGGCGGTCCTGAGAAAGCTCTAGCGAAAAGAGGATTCGCGGCAGGTTCTACAGAATACAATAATCAAAATGCAGCACAGCGATAGATAACGCAGCGATAGATGGCGGTTCAGGGTTGCTTACAATTATTCGATTGTAAGCTGCTCTAAGAAAGGAGAGATTTTCTTGCGTTGCCTATTCCAGCGCAACTGGCATTCTTCCGTACGTTTTGACGAGGGACAGGGAGAACAGGAACTTCTGGTTGAAGTAACTTACTGCGGAACAGATCGTGAAGCGTGCGCACGTCTGCTTATTGATCCGCTAACATTGATCGTCAAAGATGCATACTGGGAGAAATATCGAACGCCGGGAGAATTAGGCTGTCAGGTGCTAAAAATTCCTCAACTGTCAGGAATGGAGGCTTATTTCAAGGCTGGAACTGTCTTGCGCGAAGCCCTTGCTCCGCTGCAGGATTCCTATGCTTACAGTCTTTTTGCTGAAGCTGTGCGCGGAGTTATCCAGGCTGAAACTTTTATTTATAAAGAGCGGGGGTTTGCATCAACTGAAGCCTACCAGGATTATTGGGACAAAATTTATGTCAACACCTGCCACTATTTTAGCAATCTTGATCGTGTCACACAAGGCTGGTACGACCATATCGGTTACAGCGAGCGCAGGGGGAACCTCTTTAACCGTATAAAAACACAGTACTTATATCTTAACGGGGACTCCTACTTGCTTACCGGAAATATGACCGATTCTTTTCACGGTGTTTCCGTAGAGCTTGAATTGGAAAAGGACAGGTATAAGGTTACAAGTGCCCGGGGGGAACTTGTAAGGGCCCCCGACCCTGTTTGTGCAGAAGCGGCTGACTTGATGGCAGGGCTGGCGGGGAAAGAGCTGGCCGGTTTGAAAAAGAAAGATATTGCCCAACTGATGGGGGGAGGAAACGGCTGCATTCACCTCATCGACCTGGTGTTTGACGGGCTGGAAACCCTGGAGCTGGCTCAAGCCTGACGCGCGTTTTTTTGTTAATTTATAATACTTCTCAGGGTCAATCGTTATAATATATCTGCTTGCAGCCTTTCCGGTTGCCGTTTGCACTTCAGGAAGATATAATAAATATATAATTATGACTGCCCCAGAGGAGTTAAAGCATGACGTCTAATGAGGGGAAAAAACGGGTGGTTATCGAGATACTGGGTGAGGAGTATATTATCCGCAGTTCCACCTCCAGTGAGCATGTACAGGAAGTGGGGAGGTATGTCGACCGCCTGATGAATGAACTCCGGGAAAAGTATCCGGCCATGAGCATACAAAAAATAGCCATACTGGCTTCATTGAACCTGGCCAGCGATTTATTGTCGCTTCGCAAGCAGGGTAACAAGCAGGGTAAAGGGAAACGCAGGAAAAGGTGAGTAGAAAGAATGAACTGGCTCGATTACGTCTTAATTTTTATCATAATCCTGAATTTTTATAATGGATGCAGGTACGGCCTCTTGCGGCAGGTTGCCGGGCTATTGGGCTTATTTATAGCTCTTTATGCCGCGCTTTACTGGTCCGGTGACCTGAAGATGTACCTGCAGGAGTATATCAAGCTGGAAGAAATTATTACTGTCCTGTCGTCGAACGGGGAAGCATCCTTATGGTTGACAGAGGTTATATGCAATATCGCCGCCTTCCTGATCATTTTTTTGGTGCTTTCCCTGGTTTTTGGGCTTATTGCCAAGAAATTGAGTTTATTCAATAAAATTCCTCTTGTCGGGCCATTAAACGCCTTGCTGGGCGGCATTCTCGGTGCATTCAAGGGTATCCTGCTGGTTTTTTTAATAGCAGCGCTTATTTCCCTGGTGGAAACCGGTTTCTGGATGAAGGCCATAGAGGCATCTGCGGTAATAGCCCTTTCCCGTCATTACATGCCTCTGTTGTTTGGTCTGATTTTTGATTTTGTGGTAGGCAGAATGGGAAAACTGGTTTAATAACAATGATAAGACATGGAGAAAATGACTTACCAAATCCTTGATGAACGCTTTTTCCTGTGCGATACAGTAGAGGTAGCCCGACGGTTGCTGGGGACAGTGCTGGTTCACTTTTCTCCGGAGGGGCTAACCTCGGGAATAATTGTGGAAACAGAGGTCTATCTCAGCCGGGATGATCCGGCCTGTCATGCCGCCAAGGGAAAAACCAAACGAAACGCCGTAATGTTCGGCCCTCCCGCGAGGGCCTATGTTTATTTTATCTACGGCAACCACTACTGCTTTAATGTTGTTACAGTTCTTTACTGGAGTACCCTCTCTTTCTTGCCGCCGGGAAGGCGCCGGAAAATTCCCTGATCGGTGTCTCCGGCCGGATCGGTATCAACCAGGGACAGGATAAACAATTGCGGTTTTTTATCAGAGAAAACCCTTTCGTATCACGGTAAGGTGGCCTAAAATGGAAAAGACCATGCGTATTCTGGAATTTGAAAAAATAAGGGAGCAACTGCAGAAATTTACCCTCACGGTTCCCGGCGCGCAAAAGGTGGCGGCAATGCACCCTCTTACCTCTATTGAGGAAATCGCGGCGCGACAGCAGGAGACCTCTGAAGCGGCAGGGATTATCTTGCAAAAAAACATCAACTTTGCAGGCAGCAGCGATTTAATGCCGTTATTGACACGGGCTGAACGGGGTGGGCTGCTGAGCCCTTCAGAACTTAAAGAGATAGAAAATTTTTTAAGAGCGCTGGAGTCTTTAAAAAGCTATTTTTTAAAAGAGAGCGAAATGGAGGAAAGGTTCCCCCGTATTTTTAAACTTGTGCAGGGGATGCAAATATTTCCTCATTTAACTTTGGAACTGGAGAAGTGCTTAACCCAGGAGGGAGAAATCAAAGACAGCGCCTCCGGCCTGCTGTTTTCCCTGCGTTCAGAGGAGAGAAGCCTCCAGGGAAAAATCCGGCAAACCATGGAATCGTACCTGCGAACGCCGCATTACCAGAAGTATTTACAGGAAAATATTATTACCATGAGACATGATCGCTATGTCCTTCCCGTAAAGCAGGAGTTCCGCCGCCAGATTCCCGGCGTGGTACATGACCAGTCTGCCAGTGGAGTCACTCTTTTTATTGAGCCTTTTCCGGTTTTGGAGCTTAATAACCGCCTCAGGGTAATTAAGGGACGCATTGAGGAAGAAATAGAAAAGATCCTGAGGAGACTTACTGCGCTGATCAGTAATCATTATCACGCCATCATATCCAGCTATGAGGCTTATGGTGAGCTCGACTACATCCTGGCCAGGGGACGCTTAAGCGTACTGCATAAAGCGGGAGAACCATCGCTGAACGACAGGGGAATTATCGTTATTTCGAAAGGGCGCCATCCCCTGCTGCCGCCGGAGGAAGTCGTGCCCATCGATGTTCATCTCGGGAGGGATTTTAATACCCTGGTTATTACGGGGCCGAACACGGGCGGTAAAACGGTTACCCTTAAAACAATCGGGCTTTTTACCCTTATGGCCCAGTGTGGTCTGCACATTCCGGCAGCAAAAGGGACCGAGCTAGGCATTTTTGAGGACGTCTGGGCAGATATCGGGGATGAACAGAATATTGAGCAGTCTCTCAGTACATTTTCTGGACACATGCTGAACATTATTGAAATACTGTCCAAAGCAACTTCTTCTTCGCTGGTACTGCTGGATGAACTGGGCGCGGGGACCGATCCCTCGGAAGGTTCAGCCCTGGCTATGGCGATCCTGGAGGAGCTTCACTCCCGTGGGGTAAGAACGGTGGCCACAACACATATCAATGATCTGAAGGTGTTTGCTCACCTTAAAGAAGGGATGGAAAACGCCTCCATGGAGTTTGATCCCCTGACGCTGAGGCCTTCCTTCAAACTGCTCATCGGTGTTCCAGGACAAAGCAACGCCCTTAATGTGGCCGAAAGACTGGGCATGCCCCGGGAATTGACGGCAAGAGCCCGCTCCTATATGCGCAAGGAATTTCTTGATCTGCAAGAGGCTGTCTCCGGATTGGTGGAAGAGAGGCATAGGCTCTCTGCAGATCATGAAAAGATAAAAGAACTGAAAATAGAGTTGGAGATTCTTTCCGCCGAAATAACAGCGGAAAAAGAGGCTTTAAAGCAGAGACGAGCGGAAATGCTCCGGAAGGCACGTGAAGAAGCAGCAGAAATCGTCAGGGTGACCCGTCGGAAGACAGATGAAATACTGCACAGGCTGAACAGAGCCGAGAAAGAAAATACGCCCGCCGAAGCTCTTGTGCTGGGGCAGGAAGCCAGGCAGGATCTAAAAGAGATCCAGGAAGAAATCCAATACGCATTGGACCAGGAGGCCGGAGAGGGTATCCCCCTGGAGCTGGAGGAAGCGAGAGAGGGACAGGAAGTGTATATTAAAAGCCTGCGCTGCCGTGGCACAATAGTCAGGGCGCTTTCAGCAGGAGAAATCCAGGTCCAGGCCGGAACACTAAGAATTAGCACTGTCCTCGACGATCTCCATAAATGTGAAAATAACCAAAGTGAGCCTGGGAAAAACCTGCGCGTCCCCGTAAGAAACGGGCAGCTCTACGGGGACTTATTATGGGAAAAAAGCACCACTGTCAGCAGGCGGCTGGATCTTCGCGGGTTGACCCTGGATGAAGCGATTATCAGGGTAGAAAAACATCTGGACGATTCTATACTGGCAAACCTGGATAAAATAGAAATAATTCATGGCAAAGGAACAGGGAAGCTGCGCAGTGGATTACATCATTACCTGCAAAGCAAAGAGCAGGTCGAAAGCTTCCGCCTTGGCCTTGAAGGCGAAGGCGGAAGCGGCGTTACTATTGTAAAATTAAAGAGAATGTAAAAATCTGGCCTGGTCCGGCATTCCGATACGCCGGGCAGCCCAAGGCTTAATTCCTTCTGTTTCCTCTCCTGTCTTCTCTTTCATTCCCGTTCCTGGGCGGTCGGAAGTCTGGACCCGGTGGCGTTTCGGATGGCCCGTCATCACGGTCATCGCCGTGCTCCTGATCATCATCGCGATCCCGGCCACCGTCATTGTTCTCCGGCCGTCCTTCCCGCTGGGGAACAGTCAGCACCCATTCCACGGGTGCAGACTTTACACCTTCCGTATTCATAGCCACCAGTGAATAGATATATGTTTTCCCTTCTTCAATATTGGCGTCAAGATACTGTGTAATAGAACCGGGGAGTTTCTGTAAAAGAGTGAACTCCTCTTCACCCTCCATGCACCGGTATATACTGTATTCGACTATATCGTGCTTATAATCCCATATTAAATGAGCTCTGTAGGGGCGTTCCAGCAGGTAGACGATAAACCCCGCAGGCATGGAGGCCGCTTCAGTATGCACGTGACAGACCTCTGTCGGCGGCATTAATTCAGCATCTTCAGGTCCTCTCCCAGCGGTGCCCCAGCGTCCATCTGTCAGCTCAAATTCCGGCCTGTTGAGAAAAACCTTGGTTTCGATCTCGCTTTCCGGACAGAATTCCCCGGGGAGGAGATTCTCCGCAGTACAGACCTCAAGCTCTATATGCAGGTCGCAGGTTTCCTGGGGAACCATTCCAGAGGGAAACAGCTCTCCAACAATGCATTCCTGCGGGCAGAACGGCCCTGGTCTCAGGCCTGATTTTTTGCAGATGCTGATGGGTCCGCTGATGCCAGGGGGCCTTTCAAAATCAGAAGGGGGGACATCTTCCAAAACTTGTGATAAAATGGCGTTCATATACGCAATGGTTGTGGCGTTTCCGCCAATGACGGTTCCCAGCTTGGTAATGTCATGACCCATCCAGATGGAAACGACAATATCGGGGGTATAGGCCACAAGATAAGCATCCCGATTGTCATTGGTTGTACCTGTTTTTGCTGCTACGGGCCGGCCTATCCTCAATTTGCCCGCAGTGCCGCGCCGTACAACATCTTTAAGTATGTCTGTCATCAGGAAAGCGGACTGCTGGGAAAGAACCGCTTCAGGTTCACTTTGGTTCTCATAAATAATGCGGCCATCGCGATCTTCGATACGTTCTATTGTATGTAATTTTACTTTTATTCCCTGGTTGGCCAGGACAGCATAGGCCTGGGCCATATCCAGGGGCGTTACACCATAGGTCAGGCCTCCCAGGGTTGTGGCCAGGTTGTAATCGTCTTCATGAATGGTTGTTAAGCCCATTCTTTTGGCGTATTCCAGTCCAATATGGGGCGTCAACTTTTCAAAGGCTCTTACTGCCGGGATATTCAAAGAGGGAACTATTGCTTCGCGGACCGTAACGAGACCGCGGAACCGCCGGTCAAAATTTTCCGGAGTCCAGCTGCCCCTGATAAAAGGGGAATCATCAAGAATCGAACCCGGGGTAAGCAGATTTTCTTCAAAAGACGGGGCATAGGTAACAATGGGCTTCATGGAGGAACCCGCCTGCCTGCGGCTCAGAAAACGCAGATCCTGATTATTCTTACTGTAGCCTCTGCCGCCGACCAAAGCGAGTATTTCTCCTGTTACCGGGTTGGCAACGACTGCCGCTGCCTGAGGTTGAAGTATACCCTCCTCCGAGATGACCTCCTTGGGATAACTCCTATAATTATTGCTTTCCAGCATCTGTTTCAACAACTGCATATCCACCCTGATATTTTGTGGGTACAGCGTTTCATCGTTAAGCACATTTTCTGTAATGGTCTGTGCCTTCACATCCAGAGTGGTATGTACTTTAAGTCCCATATTGTAAATGGCTTCGTACGCCTCTTCACGGGTTTCATACTCCGGCAAAGAAAGCAAAATATTTACCAGTTCGTGGTGCAGGACATAGTCTATAAAATATGGATAGGGATATTCACGGGATTTACGTTCTGCAAGGATTATTTCCTGCTCCTGGGCTTCAATCAGTTCCCTGTGTGTGATATATCCCAGCTCGTACATCTTGCTGAGAACAAGTTTTTGTCTTTGCCGTGCGTTTTCATAGTTAAGGTAGGGCGAGTAATAGCTGGGCGAACGCGGGATGCCGGCCAGAAGCGCCGCCTCGGCAATGGTCAGCTCTTCCGTGCTTTTATTGAAGTAAGTATTTGCCGCGGCTTCAATACCGTAAGCACCATGAGCGAAGGGGATACGGTTGAGATACATCTCCAGGATCTCGTCTTTGGAGTACTGCTGCTCCATCTTAATGGCCAGCCAGGCCTCCTGGACTTTCCGGCGAAATTTTTTCTCCGGCGTCAAAAAAGCATCTTTTACCAGCTGCTGTGTAATAGTGCTGCCTCCCTGAACAGCCCATTTGCGCTGGCGCAGATTGGTCATGAGAGCTCTGGCGATGGCTACGGGATCTACCCCGAAATGCTCATAAAACCTTTCGTCTTCGATGGCGATAAAAGCTTTTTGCACGTGTTCCGGGATTTTTTCCAGGGGGATTTCGATGCGGTTTTGTTCGTCATAGAGCCTTGCCACTTCATTTCCCTGGCGATCATAAATATACGATGTCACCGGGGGATGAAGGGTGCTGCTGTCGAACTCCGGAGCATCTTTAACATAAGAGTAGACAACGGTAAATGCACCTGCGCACAGAACAACAAGAGCAATAAATATCAGCAGGAGAATTGCCTTAAATATTCTAAACCTTTTTTTGCGTTTCTTTTTTCTCACGGGATTATTGTTTCCATCGGATTTTTTCTCTTTGACGTCGGACTTTAATTGCTTTATTTTACGTGTTCCAGGCATTAACGCCCACCTCACTGAACATGTTAACCTTATGACGATCCTGCCGGCATGAATGTTCGCCGCCGGCACAAAAACTGATGAAATTTTGTTACGTGGAGGCCAATCGAGAGCCCGAGCTGAGCTGTAAAAACCTGCTTAAAGCGAACCCTGGGCAACCAATCTTCGTCACCCCTAGTTTTCATCCATATAAAAAATGGTCCGGTAGTTGTCGGAAGCCTGAGCAAGCCATAGAACTTTACGAGCGAAAGTTGAAGCTCTGTCTGCAGCAAAGGTTGCTTTGTTTTCATATTATACCATATTAGCTTACTCGAGGAAATCGGTTTAAGTTCAGAGTTCAGGTTGCTTTTAAAAAATTAATCATGTATAATTTCTCCAGATACTGCTTTGTTTGGCACGATCTATCGTAAAAAGGTTGTGATTTTGAGCAGAAACTAGGCCTGCAGGTCAACTGCAGGCATGGTAAGGCAAAAAGTATCTGGCGAGAGATTGTTGAAAAGGGGTGGTAAGATATGGATATTATGCAAGATCTGGAATTCAGGGAACTGGTTTACCAAGTTACCGATGAAAAAGAGCTCAGGGACAGGCTCAATGCAGGGCCAATTACATTATATATCGGTTTTGACCCCACAGCCGACAGCCTTCATGTAGGTAGCCTTCTCCCCATCATAGCCCTGCGGCGCTTCCAGATGGCCGGGCATTTGCCTATTGCCCTGGTTGGAGGCGGTACTGGTCTCATTGGCGATCCCAGCGGCAAAACTTCCGAAAGAGGCTTAAATCCCAAGGAGTTGGTGGAGGAATGGTCGGGTAAAATTAGAAAGCAGCTGGAGAGGTTTCTGGATTTTGATTCGAAAACCAACCCGGCCCGCATGGACAATAACTATCGCTGGCTGGGCAACCTGGAAGTAATAGAATTCTTACGCGATATCGGGAAATATTTCCCTGTCGGTTATATGCTTTCCAAAGAATCCGTCAAGGCCAGGCTGGAGACGGGCATTACTTATACCGAATTCAGCTACATGATCCTGCAGTCCTACGACTTTCTCAAATTAAATGAGTTTTACAATTGCGAACTGCAAGCGGGAGGGAGCGACCAGTGGGGGAATATTACTGCCGGGATAGATTTAATTCGCAGGGTTGCCAACCGCAAAGCTTACGGAATAACCTTTCCCCTCGTTACGAAAAGTGACGGCACCAAGTTCGGCAAGACAGAGGCAGGCACAATCTGGCTGGATTCGGATAAAACCTCTCCTTACGAGTTTTTCCAGTTCTGGATTAATACCGATGATAGGGATGTAATTAAATTTATAAAATATTTTACATTTTTATCCAGGGAGCAGATTATGGAACTGGAAGAGCAGGTTAAGAATGACCCGGGTAAAAGAGAGGCCCAGCGCGTCCTGGCCCGGGAAGTCACGCAGTTGGTGCATGGCCGGGAAGCCTTAAATAGAGCTGAAAAAATATCTCAGGCTTTGTTCTACGGAAATTTGCGAGATTTAACGGAGGAAGAAATCGAAGAAGGATTTCGCGATGTCCCTTCGATGACCGTTCAGGAAAAGGAGATTAGCTTGGTGGATCTCCTGGTGTCGAGCGGCCTTTCCTCTTCCCGGAGACAGGCCAGGGAAGATATTAGAAACAGGGCTGTTTATATTAATGATGAGCTCAGCGACGATACCAACAGAGTACTCGTTCACGCAGACCGTCTCTGGGGCGGAAAATATACTATCATCCGTCGGGGCAAAAAGAAATATTTCCTTGTCAAATGGCTTGTTTAATCCTTTTGTCTCCCCAAACCGGCTGTAAATTAATTATTCATAATTCATAAAGGACCCTTCCAAACATAAATATTAATTATGGAGGGTTTTTTATGTTTTTACGTCATAAAAGAGTTGTAGCCCGGCTATTCAGGGACCGTTTGCTCGATTACAGCCCTCTGGCCTTTATTGCTATTTGCCTGATGGTATTTCTACTTATTAAAGGGTTCTGGATTATGGAAAAGAACTTGCGCCCTGCTATTCTTTCCATAGCGCAGGTAAAAGCAAACATGCTTGCCATCGATGCGGTTAACAGGGCTATTGTTGAAGAAGTAACGCACGGAATCAGCTATCAGGACTTGATTTCTATAAAACAGGATGAGACAGGCAAAATAACCATGGCCCAGATTAATACCATGGAAATTAACCGTTTAATGGCGAAGACGACTTTGACCACGCAAAAAATTTTGGAGCAAATCGGAAAAGAACCGATAAAAATACCCCTCGGAGAGATTTTCAATAGCTATCTCCTGGCAACTTACGGCCCCGGGATTCCTGTAAAGCTAATACCGGTCGGCAGAGTCAATACTTCCTTGACGGATTTGTTTGAAGAAGCGGGCATTAACCAGGTAAGGCACAAGATTTATCTGGATGTCTTTACAGAGATACGGATAGTGATTCCCTTTATTTCTGATATCATAGAGGTACATACCACTGTCCCGCTAACCGATGCGCTCTATCCAGGTGAAGTACCGGAGACGATTATAAACCTTCTCACAGAAGCAATTAAGCCCCGCAGCTAGAAGGCGGCGCCATGAAGTCGGGAAATCAAATTTGTGGTATAGCGAGAAATAGCAAGGTATCAAAAGCGTGGTGAAGATAAATTAAACGTATCATGATAATCCATCGTTAAGCTCCCTTGTCTCTTCGCCAAAAACGTGCTATATTTACAAACTGTGGCACAAAATTACCCTCAAAAGTAAATGACAACGGCGGGGGAAAGCGAGTCACAAATTTGAGTCGAAATATCTTGACAAAGTAAAACAAAGATGCTATATTATCAACTTGTGGCGTTAAAATGGCGCCCGGCAACATTAAAGGATAATGTTGGGATGCAAAGCGGTTTCGGAGAAAAACATCTTGACAAACCTAAAAAGGGATGCTATATTAAGGAACTGTGGCGCTAACACGGCGCCGGCAACATTATCCAAAGTAATGTTCAAATAAAAAAATGTTGTCGAGTGCAAAGCTTAAAAAGCTTTCACCAAGTTTAAACAGCACCTTGACAACGAAAAGTAAATATGGTAAGATAGATGGTGCTGTATAAGTTCTTTGACAACTAAACGAGAATAGGAGGAGTCCCTGTCAAGGACTCGATTTCTTAAAAACACGCTGGGAAAAACTTTAAAGTATAGTAATGTACCTCCTGCTGCAAGGCGGGAGGAGACATAAAGACTTAACTGGAGAGTTTGATCCTGGCTCAGGACGAACGCTGGCGGCGTGCCTAACACATGCAAGTCGAGCGGTTCTTAAGCTGTAGTTTACTATAGCTTAAGAATAGCGGCGAACGGGTGAGTAACACGTGGGCAACCTGTCCGAAAGATCGGGATAACAGTCCGAAAGGGCTGCTAATACCGAATACGCGTACCGGGTCGCATGATCCGGTAAGGAAA
>JAKORA010000226.1 GCA_029778075.1 Bacillota bacterium
CCCAGGCCGCCCATGGCCATGCCGATGTCGGCCCTTGCCAGGACCGGCGCGTCGTTAATCCCATCGCCCACAAAGACTATCTTCCCCTTGCGTGACTTTTTCCCTTCCAGATCTTCAATTTTTTCCACCTTATCCGCGGGCAAGAGTTGCGCATTCACGTCGTCTATGCCCAACTTCTCGCCGATCTTCTCCGCCACCGGCTTTACGTCGCCGGTCAGCATGACCGTTTTTGCGCCAAGGGCCTTCAACTCCTTAATGGCATTGGCTGCATCCTCTTTCACTTCATCGGCAATGACGATATTGCCCGCGTATTTTTTATCGATTCCCACATGGACCACAGTACCTAACGTATCCACATCATTGTAGTTAATATCTTCACTTGCCATCAACCTGGTATTGCCGGCAAGGACCTCTTTACCGTCGACAATAGCCTTGATCCCCTGCCCTGCGACTTCCTGGTAGCCCGTAACCCGGTTTTTCTCTATTTCCCCTTTGTATGCCCGGATAATCGAATGGGCAATCGGGTGGTTTGAATAGCTCTCCGCATAGGCCGCGTATTCGAGCAGTTCTTCACCGGTAAATCCATTTTCCGGATTTACCTGGGTAACCTGGAAGAGGCCCTTGGTCAGGGTGCCGGTCTTGTCAAAGACAACGGCCTCCACATGGTTCAATGCCTCCAGGTAGTTCCCGCCTTTTACCAGTATCCCCTTCTTGGCGGCCCCGCCAATGCCGCCGATGAAGCCCAATGGTATTGAAAGCACCAGTGCACAGGGGCAGGATACCACCAGGAACACCAGGGCCCGGTAAACCCACTGGGAGAAGGTGGCTCCCGGGACAACCAGGGGCGGTATCACCGCAAGGGCCAGGGCGCCAAAAACGACAACCGGCGTGTAGTAGCGGGCAAATTTTGTGATGAATTTTTCGGTCGGGGCTTTTCTGCTGCCGGCATTCTCCACCAGGTCCAAGATTTTTACCACGGTGGATTCGCCAAACTCCTTTGTCACTTCAATCGTCAAGACCCCGCTCTTGTTGATGAACCCGCTCAAAACCTCGCTTCCCGGTTCCAGTTCACGGGGAACGGATTCACCGGTCAACGCTGCTGTGTCAACCAGCGAAGTCCCCTCGATGACCTTACCGTCCAGGGGGACTTTTTCTCCCGGTTTGACAAGGATAATATCGCCAACCCTTACCGCTTCGGGTGATACTCTTTTCAACTCGTCACCGGCCTTAAGGTTGGCATAATCAGGCCTGATATCCATTAAGGCGCCGATTGACTTCCGGGAATGGTCAACAGCCATATTCTCAAAGACCTCTCCCAACAGGTAGAACAGCATGACAGCGACGCCCTCCGCATATTCGCCAATGGCGAAAGCGCCAATCGTCGCCACGCTCATCAGGAAGTACTCACTGAAGAGATCGCCCCGGGCGATTCTCTTTACCGCGCCTAAAACAACTCTTCCCCCGACTATAATGTAGCTTGCAAGGAAGATTATGAGGCCAAGCCAGTCCGGGGATTTAAACACCAGCCCGGCGGCAAAGAGCACCCCGCCCAGCACAAGCCGGTTTATTTCTTTTTTCCGGTTCCTCCTGATCTCTGTTTCATTTATTCCCGCTCCGGCGGGGTCTGCCCCGAGAATGACCTTAACATCCGGCTCAAGCTTTCTTACGATGGCCGTCACTTCAGTAAAAATTCTCGTGAACTCCTTCTTGTCTGCAGCTTCAAGCGTCAGTTTTTTCGTAACAAAATCAACCGCCGCATTTTTCACGCCCGGGATCTCCCTGGCCTGCGCCTCAATCTTTGCAGCGCAGCCGGCACAGGCAAGGCCCTCAAGGATCAATACTCTCTTGATTCCTGCGTCAACAGTTTTTTCTCCTGGTACAACGCCAGGCTCGTATTTCTGCTCATGCTCATTCTCATGTTCATGCTTGTGCCCTTGTACCAAAGGCCCAACCTGTTCAAAGATATTCAAGTAGCTAGTCTCCGGTCCGGTTTCTAAAGCCAGTCTTTTGTCGAGTAGAAGATCTCTTTTCCTCATTTTGCTCCTCGCGTTCATATAAAAGATTAAGCATGTGCTTAATTGTTATCTTAATATTTCCCCCTTTGCTTGTCAATACCTAGATTGAAAAAACCACGCCGGGTTTGGCGTGGTTCAACTAATTCCGGGAAAGGCGCCACCCATTTTCCCAGGCCAACAGCAATCCATCCCATTCAGAACACAGAACCGTCTCCGTACTTTCACCGCGGAATAATCCGATTCATTCAAAAACTCGGCTTTTCCCAAGTCCGGCAGAGAAGAAGGTTCCCACCAGGGAGCAAGAACCACATTTTTATGGATTTCTTCCGGAGGTACGCCTATGCCATGGAAGCAGATCTCTTTTTCTGTTGAGCCGAATCTCTTCATCCCATTGATGATTGTTGCATAATCCATAATAACACCAGCCTACACAAAGATAATTATCTGGACGGCCATGGGGTACCATCCAGTTCTTCACCCAAAAGGCTTGCCGCTTACCCTTCTCACTAACCGGCAAAACTCATCCCAGTTCTCCGGGAAGTTGTTGTCTCCAGATTTTCGTATGCTCCGGCCATCTCTTTTAAATTCAACACTCCACTGTGTTCCGTCACAAACTCCGGGGTTTTCATATTTGGATTTCCAATTTAGAACATTGATTTCCTTCAAGGATTCTATAAACTTAGCAAGAGTATCTTTTCTTATTGTTTTTTCGTAATAATCATCTTTTCCGGAATAACCAGCAAAAAAACGCCTCCAGGTTAATAACCTGCTATCAAAATCTATTTCAACATCATAAGAAACGCCAGGATAGCCTCCAACGTAAGCCTCGATTCCCTTGATTTCATTATAGGCATGATCCATCGCCACCGATTTACCTCCTTTTCTAATAAAAAAACCTATACTTGAAATTTCTATGCTATAATATAGTTACAATCCTGATCCATAGCCGCCGCTAAGCGGAGATTTTTTGTTTTGTATATATAGTATACATCTGTCTTAAAAAAGGAGCATCAGAGCATGTCATATCCGGCACTCTTTTCCATATTATTCTTTCTGGTATCCGTTGTTTCGATAGTCAGTGGAATACTGGTATTGCTGAATAACCCTAAAGCGCCTGGTAACCGGTGCTTTTTTGCTATAGTCATAGCAATCAGTTTTTGGTCCGTGGGACTGGGTTTTGCCAATATCGCGCCCGATGCCGCCACCTGTAAACCTGGCGGCATTTTTCGGCCATCGGCTGGGGGACAATATATGCCATTGTCCTTCACTTTTTCTTAATCATCACCGGAAAAAAAACTATCCTAAAAAAATGGTGGTTCTACCTCTTCCTGTACCTCCCGGCCATCATCTGCCTCCTCGCCTTTGCCATCCCGTCCAGCTTGAATCCAAACCCATATAACCTGCAGCGTACAGAGTTCGGTTGGGTTAACGTGAAGACCATCGCCGAGCATAACATATGGGACTGGATATTCAGGGTTTACTATATCGGTTATTCTCTTATCGGGCTAATGCTTTTGCTGCAATGGGGTAGAAGAGCATCGGAATACAACATCAAGATGCAGGCCCGCATCATGTCCCTGTCCTTTGCCGCCGCCTTGGTCCTGGCCTCAATCACCGACGTGCTTTTGGGTAACTTCTTCGCCCAACTGCCGCAAATGGCGCCAATCATTTTGCTCATCCCAATCGTGGCGATCTACCATGCCATAGAAAAATATGGCTTTATTCTTTCTGAACCTGCCAAAGGAAGAACCAGCTATATACGGATTATTGTCAGCGTTACCCTGTATCTGGTTTTAACTCTCATGCAGGCTATTTCTTCAACAAGCGGCCGCATGGTTATCATCGGCGGTTTGACGAGCACCGCCTTTCAAGGGATTATAACCCAGTTTCAGGTCTTCATCGCCATCTATCTAGTGCTAATCGAAGACAGGCCGGGATATATTACCGCCCTTCTTCTAAATGCAGGGAGCATATTCTCCTTAACGAGTTTTATGATTCGCCAAAAAACAACCCTACAGTTGCCTGGTGTTGTCTCTTATTTGGGCATGCTCCTAGTCATAGTGCTTATAGCCTCTTATAAAAGGAAAACGGCCGCCTATATAGAAAAAATCGACAGCCAAAGAAAGTTCCTTGAAGAATCAGAGAAAAAACTCTACAAAATGGCCTACTATGATTCCTTAACCGGACTTCATAATAGGCAATGGTTTATGGAATACTTGAACAAATCAATCCACGGCGCACAAAGAAGAATATACCTGATCGGCGTGTTTTTTATTGACTTGGACTCGTTTAAGTCAATAAATGACACAATGGGGCATTCTTTTGGCGATCACGTCCTGAGGTTACTGGCACAGCGCCTTTCTTCCTGCATAAGAGGGGAGGATGCCATTGCCAGGTTTAGCGGGGATGAATTCCTGATCATGGTCTCCAATATAAGCAACATGGAAGATCTACGGAAAATAACCGCCAGGATCATGAGAGTCTTTAAAACCCCCATCACCCTTCAGAACATCGAATATTTTATCTCAGCCAGCGTTGGCGTGGCTGTATATCCTGAAGATGGATTGGACGCGGAGACCTTAATCAAGAATGCGGAGATCGCCATGTACATAGCAAAAAACAAAGGAAAAAATCAATATGTTTTTTGTACTTCCACCATTAAAAAAGATACCATTAAGAAAATGGAATTAACAAACCAGCTATATAGAGCGCTTGCGAATAAAGAATTATTATTGTACTACCAACCCCAGGTAAGAGCGGATACGCAAAAGATAGCTGGATTTGAAGCGCTTTTGCGCTGGAATA
>JAKORA010000227.1 GCA_029778075.1 Bacillota bacterium
ACCCTGGCGCTTTCTTTGACTGTAAAAAGGACATGGGCGCGGCGTTCTTCGATCATTTTATCCACTGTCTGCTGCAGTTGTTCGGGGGTGGCGGCAGGTTCAAAGCAATGCCGCCCCAGGCAGACGAAAGCGCGGGCTTCTTGCACCCCGGCATACTGGTCTAGTCCCATCTCCTTTGCTGCTTCCGGTTTCAGCAGCCTTACAACCTTGGGAGGGACAACGGCTGCAATGGCCGCACTGTGCAAGGGCAGCAGCCCCGGGTCGCCGTCGTTTCCCACGACATCTATAACAGCGCCGCGCTCCCTGACGCCAAAGGCCGCCAGCGCCAGCGAGGCGCTGAAAAGGCCGTGCTCCCGGTACTCATCCATAAAAGCGTGAACGATATCCGCAGCTTTTTCCAGGAATGCCTCTTCCCCTGTCAAAGAGGCCAGTTCCACAAACCACCGCGCACAGAGGGAGTTGCTTCGCGGATCGAAAAGAGGCAAGGCCAGTTTGCCCTCTCCCTGTTCTATGAAAGGCCTGTCGCTTAAAGCACCCCCGTCGGAAGAAAGATATTCCAGGCAGTAATCGGCCAGTTCACGCGACAACTCCAGCCAGCTCAGATCGCCGGTATGCTGGTAAGCGGCTGTCAGCGCCAGCCCCATGGAAGACTGATCATCGAGCAATCCCCAGATCTTTGCCTTATTTTCCTCCACGTCCAGGTAATGCGCCATGCCTTTTCCTTTTAAATAACAGCGTTTCTTAAGCATTTTTAATGTTTCCAGCGCCAGGTCGTACCACCTGGGTTCAGCCAGTATAACAGCAGCCACAAACAGGGAGCGAACCAGCAGCGCATTCCAGTTGACATAGATAGTGCTGTCTATTCTAGGTTTGGCTCTCTGCTGCCTGTCAACCAGGGACAGGGAATAGTACTTTTCGTCGGCATCCTGCGAGCCGGCCCAACCGCCCGCTTCCGGCATATAAAGGTTACTTTCCAGGTAGCGGAGCACATCGCGGGAGGCGCGGGCAAAGAGCTCATCCGATGTTAACCTGTAGGCCACAAGCAGTATGTATAACAGCTGGGCGTTGTCTTCCAGCATTTTTTCGTAATGGGGCACGCTCCAATCCCGGGTCGTGCTGTAGCGGAAAAAACCTCCTTCGATATGATCATAAATGCCCCCCTCAAACATGGAGCGCAGCGTATGGGTGAAAATATTTTCCCATTCCCTGCCTCCCTGGTAGAGATAGGCCAGCTGGGCAAGCTCCAGAGCATCGACCATGGGAAATTTCGGGAAGTTGCCGAAGCCGCCGTACTGGGAGTCATAGCTTTTCTTTACCTGGCTGGCGGCAAAGCCTATCAGATCGGCAAATGTCTCTGTTTCCCGGCCTTCTGCCCTTACTTCTGTTTCCATTCTCGGCGGCCGCCCGCTCCTTAACTCTTCTGCCTTTATCCTCTCCCGGGCTTCTTTCTTGATACCTTCAGGGTCCTTGCGGTAAAAATGGTAGACACTTTCCAGGGCTTCCAGCATTTTATCCGGCGGTATATAGGTCCCTCCAGTGATAATATCCCCTTCGGGAGTCAAAAAAGCAGTGGTCGGCCATCCTCCCAGGTTATAGCGGGCATTGATATCCGGCCGGCGGTCGGTATCAACCCTGATGGGGATATAATTTTCATTAATAATTTCCGCGACCTCTTCATCATTATAGGTGGTTTCATCCATGACATGGCACCAGTGGCACCAATTTCCAGATATGCTTAACAAAATCGGCTTATCTTCAGCCTTTGCTTTTTCAAATGCTTCGTTACCCCAGGAGTACCAACTTATTAAACTCTGTAAATTTGGGGATTTACCATCATTTATTATGTTCTTATCTTTATTGTTATCTTGAAAGTTCATTTCACAAAACACCTCACATTTTATTATATTTTTCCTTAGCGGTTTTGTTTTTATGTAAGAACATTGCAGTTCTGATGACTAGTTGATGACAAAAAAAATAAACCCACTATAAAGTAGGTATATAATGTTGCTCACTAAATCCCAATTTTGTGGATATGTTCCTTCTGTTAAAAAGGTGCCATAAAGCCCCTTTACCACCATGTAGACCACGTTTTTCCTCTGCATAAGCCAGCCCCGGGTCCGCAGGTATAATCATTATTAAGTCCTTAGCTTTCCTTAAGATTATTTTTTTGTAATTTCCCTGGAAATACAGATCATTCGACAGTCTAAGCCAAATTTTTAGATTATGCAAAGATAGTTAGTTTAAAACCTCTGAGGTTTCCGGTTTGCGCTCTTTATAGCCAAACAAGGAGATCCCTCTGCGGTTAAACTCCCTGGAAAGAATAACGATTGTCACAAGGAAGGCCAGCAAATCGGCCAGCGGGATAGCAAACCAGGTTCCCTTCAAGGCAAAAAAATAGGTCAGTAGATAGGCAGAAGGAACATATAAAATGAACTGGCGTAGCAAGGAAAGGACGAGAGAGGTGACTCCCTTGCCTATGGCCTGGAAAAAGGAAATAGAGTTGATCTGCATGGCATGCAAAGGATACATCAAGACCATGACGCGGACCGCATATATGCCCATAGCAATAAGGGCCTCTTCAGAACTGAAAAGCCGCAGGAAAAAGCCGGGAAAGATAAATAAGACCAGAGCGGTCAGCGTTGCCAGGATGGTGCCGATCAGGGTTCCTTTTACCAGAGCTTCCCGCATCCGCTGGTATTTGACGGCACCAAAGTTGAAGCCGATGATGGGGAGCAGACCCTGGGAGATGCCGACAACCGGCATAAAAGCAAACATCTGAAAGCGCATCATCAGGCCCAGTACGGCAATAGGTATATGTCCAAATTGTCCCAGGAGGCGGTTTACAAGGATCACTGCCAAATTCAGCGAAACCTGGATAAACATCGACGGCAATCCAACCCGGTAAATATCCAGGATGATTCCCCAATTCGGAAGCAAGTGCTTAAAGAGGACTTTTAAAGTACTTTTGCGGGTCACGTAGTAGCGGAGAAGCAGACACACGCCGATTATCTTGGCCAGCACAGTTGCTGTTGCCGCGCCGCGTATGCCCAGACCAAAGGTGAAGATAAAAATGGGATCCAAAATTACATTGGCGACTGCAGAAATAATCATGACAGTCATGGGCAGGATGGCGTTTCCTTCAGACCGAACAGCATGGTTGAGCACCATCATCAGAAAGATCAGCGCCGCCCCGTTGGTGATTATGGACATATACTCTGCGGTCTGCTCCAGGATTGCCTCCGTGGCGCCAAACATAAGGAGAAGGGGACGCAGGGCAAAAAGGCCGATTAATGTAACAACCAGGCCGATAACCAGCGACAGCAGAATGACCTGGCCAACAGCCGTCGCTGCCTCCTCAGTCTTCTGTGCGCCTAGATAGCGGGAAATAAGGGAAGCGCCACCGATACCGGTACCGACAGCGGCAGCATTTAAAAGCATTTGAATAGGGAAACAAACAGAAAGGGCTGCTATGGCCTGGCTGCCTAAACGGCTTACAAAAAAGGTATCGACAATATTATAAGAAGCCATCACAGCCATGGCCAGCGTAGCCGGTAAAGACATGTTTAAAAGCAGTTTATTGATACTGTCATTACCCATATCCAGGGCAGGCTTTCTTATTACAAAGCTACCATTTTCTTCCATCTATCTCTTCTCCTTCAAGTAATGTATTAAATAGCTGAGACCTCTTAGAATAGCTTCTTTCTCTTCGGCACCTGCCTGGGAAAGGTTCTGCACGAGCAGGTATTTAAAACCGGGGGGCACCTTTTTGAGAACGTCCATCCCCTGCGGCGTGCTCCTCATGATTTTCCGGCGGCGGTCCTTCGGATCTTCTTCAAGCGTTATATAGCCAAGCTTTAAAAGCCTCTTGGCATACCCTTCCGCCGTAGTGACATGAAGATGCATCTTCTCCGCCAGCTCGGAAATACTGATGCCGGGATTAGCCTCAACAATACGCAGTACCCCCAGCTGCGGTCCGGTAACCTTCCAGCCGCCCTGCCGCAGGAGTTTCTCATATTCCTTCCGTGCGTTGTCATATTCCTGTAACAGATGCAAAATCTGTATGATCTCATCCATCTGGATTTACAGTACCTTTCGATTATTAGGCATGCCTAATTTATACTATTAATATATCCCCGAAAAAAAAAATTGTCCAGCAAAAATTTCTAGTGGTGGGAGTAACCTGCAGGGAAAACACGATTTTTTTGCCTAATAAAAATTGCCGGCCGGCAATTGGCCATTGAATAGCAATCATGTTATGATTATTGTAACAGGAGCGACAGGCTTAAGCGAAAAGAGGGGAAAAACATGCAAAAAATTATCAGGATAAGCACCGACAGGCGAGAAGCGCTTTACGACATTACGGCGGAGGTAAAGAAGGCTGTCGCGGAAGCAAAGGTAAACAGCGGAATTGTCAATGTTTATGTCCGCGGCGCAACAGCAGCCGTAATGATCCAGGAAAACTGGGACGAGAGTGTGCAAAGCGATGTAGTGAATTTCCTGCGGAAAATTATCCCGCGGGGAGTATGGCAGCACGACAGGCAGGACGGAAACGGCGATGCCCATTTAAAAGCCGGCTTAATCGGCCCCGGTGAAACGATACCCATTATCAACAATGAAATCGGCCTTTCTACCTGGCAGAACATTTTTTTATGTGAATTTGACGGCCCGCGGGCTAACCGTGAAGTGGTCATTACTGTCCTGGGACTTTAGCGCCTAAAAACGATGAAAGAAAAGGAGGTGGAATCGCAGCGCTCCTTTGAACAGAAACCGGGAGGCTCTCATAGAATACAGAAGCGCTCCCGGGAGGGATTACTCTTGCTGCTGCTGTCTTCCCATCTGGCGGAAACACTGGGTATCGATACAAATGATCCAAATTGTGAAATAGAGCTGTCTGCGGGAATTAAAAAAACTAAAATCAAGCTTGCCGTCAAGGAAAGTTCTGCGGATGTTTTTTTATTTGACCCCGCAACGGTAGAGGAAACGCTTTTGGCCCGCACCCACCAGCCGCTGTCTTTCTACTTTGACAAAAAGGCCAAACATTTGCTGGCCGGCCCGTTCCTGGGCATCGCCTGCGGGATACCGGTAATCATGCACCAACCGGAAGTGCTTTCCCTGTACCAGGAGATTGCGGAGACGGCCCGCAGCCAGGGCGCCGTCTGCTACTTTTTTACACCGGATTTAATCAATTTTGAAAAAGAAACGATTACGGCCTTTACGTACAGGTGTAGAAAGCCTCCCCATAAGGAATGGGTCCTCCAGGACTTCCCCATAGCCAATATTATCTATAACCAGACCGGCTATATCAGCGAAGAGCTGAGACCCGGGTACCGCAATTTTTTCCATAATTATCTTCCGGATAAAAAAACCGTGAGGCTGATTAACCCTTTCCTTGGTTTACGCAACAAGCTGGAAATATACCGGCAGCTGATTACACGGGAAACAGTCAGCAGTTTTCTTCCTGAAACGGCAGCCTGTGATTCTCCTGATGATATTTTTTATTTTTTGCAGAAATACAAAGCAGCTTACCTTAAACCCCTAGTTTCCTCCCTGGCTAGGGGTGTTTATAAAATAAGTGCGGGTTCCCGGGGGTATGTATTGGAATACCACCCCTCCAGAGCGGAAAAGGTACGAAGAGACTTTCGTGATAAAATAGAGTTGCAGAAGGCGTTGAAGCCGGTCCTGACGGCAAAACCCTACCTGGTCCAGCAGCCCCTGGAGCTAATTCGCTTCGAGAACCGGCCTGTCGATTTCAGGGCGCATCTAATAAAAAACGGCCTTGGGAGATGGAGCATCCTGATCATCAAAGCCAGGATCGGCCCTGGCGGCGGAATAGTGACAGGACCGGGATGGGGGGGATACAGAAGCCTGGCCGAGGATGCGCTGGGGAGGATCTTTTCACCTGAAGAGACGACAGAGATAATGCAGAATATTCAAGAAGCCGTCCTGATGATCGCCCGGGAAATAGACGAGGTTCATGCCAGACCCTTTGGCGAACTGGGTTTTGACATCGCTGTCGATGTGCATAAAAAAATCTGGATGATCGAGGTCAATCCCAAGCCCAACTGGAACCTGCCTCCCGGCGCTGACATCAAAAAAATGGAAAAAAAAATGGCCGAGCATTTGCTGGCCTACTGCCGCTACCTACTCAACCTCAATGCATACAGTTCCGCAACCGGGCTCCCCGGCTGGAGAAGCGACCCCTAACTGAAAATAATTATCCTTCTAGCACTTTTTCTTTTTGCTCCTGCTGATCTTGTGCTCTGGTCTTTTTTCTTTCTTTAATGACCATAGTAATTTTCCTGAGGATTAGGAACAATAAAACCAGCGGGACCAGGATGGGAAGCGAGCCTATAGATACGACAATAAAATTGGAGATCCCTTTAAACAGGCGGTTGGTATTTAAGGCCAGGAGGTTCACAACCTTTTCCCATGTGCCGAGATCTTCAACCAGGGAAGTGGTGAGGGGATCTTTTTCCTCCAGATAAATCTCGATGGAAGAGTAGCTGACACGCTGCTGCAGGTGCTGGAATTCAGCAATCATGGACTCCAGGTTGCCCCGAACCCTCCATAGCTCCTTTTCGACCTCCAGGACTTCCTCCACTTTTTCCGCTCTGTCCAGTAGTTCGCGCAGCCTTTCTTCCTGGGCTTCCATGGTGGCAATACGCGCTTCCAGGTCTATGTACTGCAGGGTAACATCCTGCTCGCTGAAGCTTTGGTTTTTAATTTCCCCCACTTCTTCCAGCATAGCCAGAGCTGCATCGAACTTATCCCCGGGAATGCGCAGAGAAATCCGCCCTGCCCTGCGCTCCCGGGTGAGATCATAGAGCTCCAGTGAAGCCACATATCCCTGGAGCTGGGCTGTTTTGTGCTGGATTGTTTTAGCGGCCTCCTCGATATCCGTAATAATAAGCGTCAGGTGGGCGTTGCGTATGATATATTGCCGGGAAGAGTCAGGCAGATCCGGTTTAGCTCCATCTTCCGCGATACTATAGGCCGCATCCAAAGTGACTTCAGCCTCATCCGGCGCAGTCTGTGGCGCAATTGCCCCCCCAGCGCCCCTGCCGGCTAACTCCCCCTTTGACGGTGAAGCGGCGCATCCGGCGGCGACCAGAATAATGATGGCAAAAAGCAGGCACAGTAAAGAAAAAATCATCTTTTTTTTGTTAAAGCCGTTAATCTTAGTCTTTTTCATTTTAAATTACTCGCTCCAAACCGAAACGAGTCTCCCCTCCCTTTCTGCTTTTCTTTTTTGACCCTATCTCAATGACGTTTTCAGGCCTAAAAAGTTCCCATAATTTCTTTAAAATTTTGAAGATAAACGAACTAGAACTATAATAAAATAAAAATAAAAATAAATATGCCGGAAGAAGGTTTACATTTCCTCCGGCACACCCTTATACAAACTGCTTTCGGCCTTCCTCAGCGCTTGCCGAGTTCATTGATTTTAGCGAGAACTTCGCCTGCAGCTTCCCCGAAGTTGTCCACAGCTTCGGGCGTAAAGCTGCAGAGTGTAAGGCGCTCTTCTTCGATACCCACATCTTTAAGGATCGATTTAACACGGCTGACACGCTGTCCCGCCCAGTACAGGGTCTTTTGGAAGGGACATCTGTTTGTATCCTCCTCAGCGCAGCCTGCGATAACAACCGCATCTGCACCGAGCTGGAAGGCTTTAAGTATGTGAGTGGTATCTATCTTGGAAATGCAGGGGAATTTAACTACCTCCACATTTTTCCCTTTGTTCTTCAGGAAGCCTTCATTGAACCCCGGCAGGGCATAGGCGCCCAGGCCGCAAGCCAGGATCAACACGCCGGGCGCTCCGTTCCGGGAGGCCGTCAGTTTCCGGACGGCAGGCTCCAGCTGTGCCTCTGCTTCGGCGATATAGGGTGCTCTGAACTCAATGGCCAGGTTGGGGCAGACAGTAAGGCAGAGTCCGCAGGCCTGGCACTGGTGATCGCGGATCATCAGGTCGCCCTGCTCGCTTACCACCGGCACGTTATAGGGGCAGGTCCGCAGGCAGGTAAGGCAATCGGCACATTTTTCCACGATCCTCTGGGCTCCGGCGGCACAGCCCAGGCAGCGCCTGCTTTCCCATACGGCCATGGCCAGAGTGTAGCCTTTTTCTACCGGCTGGAAATTGCTGGAGCGCTCTTCTGGGGTTAACATGGGGATCTCATGACGCGCTATTTTCGGAACATTTTGGGCGACATCCGAGGCTAGCTCGGGCAGGGGTGTCACTTCCTCCACCATGGAGGTGACGAATGGCTTCCCGGAAAGGTAGTTATAAACAGCCATGGCGGCCACCCTGCCGTTGGCCATCGCCTTTACCGCCGTGCTCGGTCCGGCCACGATCTCGCCGCAGGCAAAAACTCCCTCGAGCGGGGTTTTCATTGTCGCCGGGTCGAATACCAGCCGCCCTCTTTCATCGACGGGAACACCGGCCTTCTTCACCGCTTCCAGATCGGCTCCCTGGCCAATGGCAAAGATAACGGTATTCCCGGGGATAGTTTTTACATTATCCTCGTTATAGGTGGGGTTAAATCTCTTCTGTTCATCAAAGACAGCGGTGCACTCTTTAAGCTCCACGCCTGTAATTACACCGTTTTCCACCTTGATCGCTTTGGGCCCCCAAGAGCAGTTGAATTCAACCCCTTCTTCCTTGGCCTCCTCAATTTCCCAGGTGAAAGCCGGCATTTCCGCTTCGGACTCCAGACAGGCCAGCCTCACCTTGGCCGCACCACAGCGCACTGCCGAGCGGGCCACGTCCATAGCCACGTTCCCGCCGCCGATAACAATAACCTCGCGGCCATCCAACCTGAAATTTTCTCTTTTGGAAGCTCTTAAAAACTCCAGCGCGAGAAGCACATCGCGGTGATCGGCGCCCGGTATAGGCAGGCCGCGGCTTGCTGTCAGACCAACGGCTATAAGTACGGCTTTAAAGCCTTGTTTTTTCAGCTCTTCCAGCCCGAAATCAGTACCAAATTCTACTCCGGTTTTAAACTCTATGCCCAATTTTTTAAGGTTTTCAATGTCGAGGTCCACCGTTTCATCGGGAAGACGGTAAAGAGGAATAAAGTTACGCGGGGCGCCGCCCAGCATTTTTTCCCGTTCAAAAACAGTTACAGGGCAGCCCTGTAAAGCCAGGTCGAAGGCAGCGATTAGTCCCGCCGGTCCGGACCCGATAACGGCGACTTTTTTGTCGGCATCGACATTGGCCGGCGCAGCAAAATCGGCCCGGCCAAATTCTACTGCCGCTCTTTTTAAACCCCGGATAGAAAGAGGCTCATCCACATTCTGGCGCCTGCATTCGTCTTCACAATGATGGGCACAAATGGTCCCGCAAACAGAAGAAAGGGGATTTGCCCTTTTAATAACCTCCAAGGAACGGTTAAAGTCCCCAATGGCAATTAAACGCAAGTATTCCCGAACTTCCTGGTGAATAGGACAGGCTGCCTGGCAGGGAGGTATTCCGGCAGAACCTTCTTTTAATGCATTACTGCTGTTCGCCATCTAGTTCACTCCTTGTTTAGTTATTCAAGCTTCCCTCCTGGAGCGCTCGTTAAGGTAAAAATGCCAAAAATAAGCTAACCTCCGGCTATCTTTATATATTAATTCTTCTTCGGAAATATTTTTCCTGCTCCTGATAAGCTTTTTTTACCTGTATCTTCTTTCCTTTCATCACCGGGCAACGATTTTGGAGAGGCAAAAGAGGAATTGGAAGAAAGAGGGGCGAATATAAAGAAAAAGATATAAAGTAACCGGCCGGCAACGCTGCCTGCCTGTATAATAACCAAATCATGACAGCAGTATCTTCGAAAGGAGGTCAGGCCATTCACCGGGGGGTAATGGCAGCAGTAAAAATGATCCTAGTACCTTACAAAGGAAAAAAACCTCGTGTGGCCAAGGGAACTTTTATTGCACCCACTGCCGTACTAATAGGCGATGTAACCGTTGAAGAAGGCGCAAGTATATGGTTTGGCGCAGTTTTAAGGGGAGACATTGGCTCCATTGTCGTCAAAGCAGGGGCCAACGTCCAGGATAACACCGTAGTCCACCTTAAGCTTCCCGGCAGCCAGGCCGTAATCGGAGAAAATGCCACTATAGGCCACGGCGCCATTTTACATGATTGCACCATCGGCAGAGGCGCAATCGTGGGTATCAATGCCGTCGTCCTTGATTTTGCCAAGGTGGGAGACGGAGCCATTATTGCCGCCGGCAGCGTGGTAAGCGACAACATGGTGATTCCTCCGGGACACCTGGCAGCAGGGGTCCCCGCCCAGATAAAAAAAGAAATTTCCGGAACATCCCAATGGTATATTAATATTGCTTCCGAAACATATCACAGGTTGCGGGACGAATATTTACAGCAGGGCATTGGGGCGGTTCAGAATGATGATGATGAAGAGGAACGGAGATAAACCAAAAATAAAAATTGCAAATCAAAAGCGCAAACCTTTGACATGAATGGACCCTTGATTCTTACTTTTACATATATTTGGCAAGACTTTTTCAAACAATGGGTCGTTTGGAAATCCGGCTTTTATGGAGTTGGTCGTCCGGGTTAGGTTATCAACTATTACGTTTGGACATTAATTCAACAAAAACATCCACCATGTAAGGATCAAATTGAATTCCTTTGAATTTCTTCAGCTCCTCCAGCGCTTCTTCAGGAGTACGGGGAGCCTGATAAGGCCTTCCGCTAACCATGGCATCATAAGCATCCGCTATGGCCAGAATACGACAGCAAATATGTATTTCTTCACCTTTCAACCCCTGAGGATAACCGTTGCCGTTCCACCATTCATGGTGATGCAGAATAAGCTCAGCTACAGCTGAGAGCTCCGGCGCAGAGCAGGCAATACGGTAACCTATCTCACAGTGCCTTTTTACGGCTTCCCACTCATCTTGAGTTAATCTGCCGGGCTTTAGCAAAATATTATCCGGCACCCCTACTTTGCCGATATCGTGGACCTGCGCCAACAAATTCAGGTTATTCATTTCATGAGGTTTAAGGTTGAGCGCCGTTCCGAGCATTGTCACCAGCTCCTGCAGCCTGTGAACATGGCCCTCGGAGATAAAATCCCTCTCCGCCAGCGCCGTCATTAGCGCCTGGACAATGTTGTGACGCACCACTGAACTCCGGTTCAGCTTATCTCTATACATATTGGTATCAGCCTGCCGGTAAACGCTGGAAAGGGGTTCGCCACCCCGGCTGGTAGCTGCGCCCAGCGAGATGCTCAGGGGAATTCCGGAAGAGCTGGCGTTATATTTTTCCACAAGAGTTTGAATGTGCTGCAGCGCTTTCTGTGCTTCTTCATAGGATACGCCCGGCAGCAGAACGACAAATTCATCTCCTCCGATCCTGGCCACAATAGCCTCACCCCGGGGGAACGTTTCTGTTAAAACTGCAGCCGCGGAGCGCAAAAGCTCGTCCCCTTTTCCATGTCCAAGTGTATCGTTAATTATTTTTAGGCCGTCGACATCGCAGGCTATGATGGTAACAGGAGAAAGATCAAGGGTTTCCAGACGTTTCATTTCCTCTTCAAAGAAAGCGCGGTTGTATAACCCGGTCAGGTAATCGTGGGTGCTGAAATATTTTAAACTGTCTTCCGCTTTTTTACGCTCGGTAATGTCCCGAACCATACCTCTGTAGCCCCGGATAAAACCGCCCTGTATTTTAATAGGAGATAAAGAGATCTCCAGAAATATCTCTCCTTTTTCTCCGTGTTTGACAGGGAAGACGAGACCCTTTTCCGGGTTCCCGGTCTTTAAAACCCTGTCTCTGGCTTTCAGCAGCACTTCGGTATTCAGGCAGGTTTCCCCGTATCCCGATTCTTCCAACTCTTTTCGGGAATAGCCGAGGATGCTGCATAAAGAGTCGTTAAAAAAGGTTATCTTCCCATTGATATCCATTTCGAAAAAGCCTTCATTGACACTTTGCACTATCTCTTTGTATTTCTCTTCGGAAAGGCGCAGCGATTCCTCTATTTTTTTACGTGTCAAGCCCACGCCGATACCGTTTAAAGCAGCCTTTAAGAGGTGCAGGGTGGACTCACTGGATGAGGACTCTTTTTCCTTGAACAGCAAACAAAAACCACTGGTCTGCTGTAACTCCATGATGGGCAGCAGCAGCCACTCTTCTCCCGCCCTTCCGGTCTCGCCTGTCTTAATGAAACCGCCTGCGCTTACCGTGCCGCCATGTTCCGAGACAATCTTCTCAGCCAGGGGCTCAACAAACCCTTCACTCCGGGTTACCAAAACAGGCCCCTGCTCTTCCAGTAAATAAATACCTCCCTCGCCGGCCCCGCTGAAAGCAAGCAGCATTTCCAGCGAAAAAGATAGGAAATCTTTTATGCTCAGGGTCGCCTCTTCGGAGAAGGCTATCTGATTGAGAATCTCCAGCTCCTGGTTGCGTAACTTAAGCTCTTCCTCCAATCTGTCCCTGGCGGTGGTATCCCGGGCTATTGCTTCTATACCGGCCAGAGCGCTTTTTTCCTGAAAGATCGGGAAAAACCATATCTCTGTGCTGACAATATTTCCGTTTTTGTGAAGCCAGCGGATATGCCAGGGCCCTGTGGGAACATCCCCTTGTTGTACTTTTCGCAGCAGGGTTTTTAATTTTGCCCGGTCTTTTTTAGCCACCAGGGTCAACCAGTAAGAGGGATCAGATCCGGCCTCTTCCTGGGAATACCCGGTAATAGCCATGGCCAGAGGCTGTAAAATATCGAGCCCTTGCCCCGGCTGCATGCGGACTGTTATAGTAGGATAGTATGCTCCCAAACATCATACCCCCTCCATCCTGCAGGAGGACTTTTGCCAAAAACAAGCCCTGCTTGTTCTTATCAAAGGAAACCGGCAGGTTTGTGGCGTTTAATCCAACAGAATCCTTTCAATAAACAGCGTAAGCTCTGTAGAGAGATCGACGAATCTCTCACCTTTCTTTTTATCCTGAATCTTGACTATCGGCCGGAAGGGAAGATGCCGGTGAATTCCCGTTACCACGCCAGTCTCTCCAGAATTGAGCAGCACCCTGGAGCCAATGGGATAAAAAGAAATATTTTTAATGAAAAGGTTAAGAAGCTCAGGATCAAATTGAAAAGAATTGCTCAGCAGGATCTCCAGCCCCTCATGCTGTGAAACGGCGTTCCGGTAACTTTTCTCACTGGTCACAGCATCAAAAACATCAACAATACCGATAACCCTTCCCCACAAATGAATCTCGTTGCCCCTAAGACCGTGGGGGTAACCGCTGCCGTCAAAACGTTCGTGATGCTGTAACACTCCGCTCAAGGTGTCCTTTTCTATATTCCCTAGAGAGGACAGCCGCATGAAGCCATGCAGGGAGTGCACTTTTATTTGTTCAAATTCCTGCGCTGTTAGCGGCTCTTTCTTCCCCCATATCTCTGGAGAGATATCCAGCTTGCCAATATCATGCATGATTCCCGCCAAGGCCAGCTCTTTAATGGAAACGAGCTCCATTCCCAGCAATTTTCCCAGGTATGCGGCAAAAATACAGACATTTACGGAATGTGAAAGGAAGTAATTGGCGATTTTTTTCAGGAGCGCAATCTGGAGCATCATCTCGGGGTTGTCCAGCAGCTTCTCCGTCAGGGAATCCATAACTTCATTGAGCTCCTTGATGTAGGGTTTGATTTTCCTGTTCTTGTAAATCTCGTTGATGGTTTTGTAAGCCTGGACATATATTTCTTTCGCCGCTTCGTCGGCCACATCCGGAGAAATGGCGTTAATTTGCCCAATGCTCCCCTTCATTTCTTCTTTCCCGTCAAAAAAAAAGTGATCACTCTTTTCCCGGTGACAAGTTGCCCCTACCGGAAGCAGAACTGCCGCAGCCTCGACCTTGTTTAAGCCTTCTTCAATATATATCTCCGCTTCCGGTTCCATGTTCCGGAGATAGTTAATCACGGCCGGGTAAAACACCGTTCCTTTTTTAAGTAAAAGCACACCGCTCCGGGAACAGTAGATATCATTATAGGCCACCATTCCCGGCTGAAGCTCGTCCGTTTGAATTTTCCTAATGGACACTTTCCTCTTCCCCTCTGCAAAGGGCTTATGATATTTTCCACAAAAGAATAATTTTTCCTTTATTTTATTACATTTTTTTTAATTTTTCTATAAGATAGCGGTATAACATGTACAGAGCTGTCTGGGAGGCTCGCTCTTTGACATCCAGGCGGCTCCCCCAAAACTCATAGCGCCGGCATATATTAAAGTCATCCGTTTCAAGGGCAATATAAGTCAAACCCACAGGCTTCTGGGGGGTAGCCCCACCCGGTCCGGCTATCCCCGTTATACCAACACCGATGTCGGCACGGCAGAGCCGTCGCACCCCTGACGCCATCGCCTCCGCCACTTCGGAGCTTACAGCACCCACCCTGGCTATCAAGGCGGGATCGATACCGAGAATGTTTGCTTTCGCCTCATTACTGTAGGTAACCAGCCCGGCCAGCATATAGCGGGAGCTGTCGGGGATATTGGTCAAGCGGTGGCATAGGAGCCCGCCGCTGCAAGATTCCGCCAGGGCTATTGTTTTGCCGCTCTGCCAGAGCAAGCGGGCTACGGCGAGCTCAAGCTCTTCTTCATCTTCCCCGTATATATGGTACCCCAGCACCTTTTTTATCTCCCCGGCTTTGGAGGCCAGAAGTGCTTCAACCTCTTCCTCGGAACTGCCGCGGGCTGTAAGGCGCAGGTGCACCTCCCATCCCTTCGCCAGGGGAGCAATAGTCGGATTGGTTTGCTCCTCCAGCAGGGGCTTGATCATCTCTGCCACAGTAGATTCTCCCAGGCCGATAACACGCAGCACTTTGGAGCGCAGTACGGCCAAGCTTCCCTTTTCCTGCAATTTTTCCCGGAGTAGGGGGATAACCTGCGCTTTGAGCATGGGCAGCATTTCTCGCGGCGGCCCCGGCAACAAAATAATGATTTTTCCTTGCTGCTCCAACATAATGCCCGGTGCTGTCCCCCGGTCATTCAGCAAAATTGTCCCACCCCGGGGGATCATGGTCTGCTTCATATTCATTTCTGCCATAGGGCGTTTGGAGCGTTCAAAGAATTCCTTCAACTTTTGTTCCCAGATACTGCTTTTTTCCAGGGGAAGTTCCAAAACCTCGGCTACAGTCTCCCGGGTAAGATCATCATCCGTGGGCCCCAGGCCACCCGTTAAAACAATCAACTCCGCCCTTTTTAAGGCCTGTTCAAATACAGCGGCAAGCCTCGGCCCGTTATCGCCGACCACCGTCTGGTAGTAAACGCCGACTCCCAGCGAAAGGAGCTCCCTGGCAATATCCCGGGCATTGGTATTGGTAATTTGCCCCATGAGCAGTTCAGTTCCTACAGAAATTATTTCACAGCGCATTAGCTCTTCTCACCCCATTGCTATAAAGTTCTTCTTACAATATTATCATAAATCATAATTATCATGAATCATAATTATTATAGTATCCGGTTTTGTAATAAGAGGTTCCTCCTAGCAAAAGTATGGGCGCAGCAATTTATAAAAAAAAAGCCGGTTTAACCGGTCCTAAATAGTACTCTACAGGGAAGTAATCCACACACGGCTGCAATTTCAGAATCGCCTCAGTAAGCCTTAAAACGAAGCCGGGCTTTCCCCAACAAAATTAAATCATGCCCAACCGCGAAGCTTTATTGCTTCTGCTACCCTTTTAACCGAAACGATATAAGCAGCCATTCTCATATTTACTTTATTTTTTCTGGATGTTTCCAGTACTGTGTAATAGGCAGAGGTCATTATTTTGTCCAGGCGGCTGTGAACCTCTTCCTCGTCCCAGAAAAATAAATTAAAATTCTGTACCATTTCAAAATAGGAAACTGTAACGCCGCCGGCATTACACAAGAAGTCCGGCAAAACATGGATTCCTTTTTCATATAATATTTCATCTGCTTCCGGCGTAGTCGGACCGTTGGAGAATTCGGCAAGAACAGCCGCATTAATCTTTGAGGCATTATGTTGAGTAATGACATTTTCCAACGCGCAGAGGCAGAGCACATCTACCTCAAGCTCCAGAAGCTCATCAAGAGAGATCGCCTCCGAACCGGGAAAGTTGGCAACAGAGCCGGTCTTTATCTTATACTCATACACCTGCTGGGGATCAAGACCTTCTTTATTTAAAATAGCGCCTTTACTGTCGGAGATTGCCACTATTTTACTGCCGAACAGCTTATGGGCAAGGTAAGCTGCATTGTAGCCCGCGTTTCCATAACCCTGTACGGCTATAGCCGCTCCACTGAGGTTTATCCCGCAGACCCGGGCAGCTTCCCGTAGCACATACAGCCCGCCACGGGCCGTAGCGTCACCTCTTCCGGCGGAGCCTCCCAAAAGCAGCGGTTTGCCGGTAATCACACCAGGCTGATTCTTGCCCACAATTTTGGAATACTCATCCATCATCCAGGCCATGATCTGCGGGTTTGTATAAACATCGGGGGCAGGGATATCTTTATCCGGCCCGATAAACGGGGCAATTTTGGCGATATACCCTCTGCTTAAACGCTCCAGCTCTCCCCGTGACATCTCTTTGGGGTTGCAGACAACTCCTCCCTTACCTCCACCAAGGGGTAGCCCTACAAGAGAACATTTCCATGTCATCCAGGCGGCAAGGGCTCGAACCGTATCAATCGTCTCGTCGGGATGGAACCGGATGCCTCCTTTGGCCGGGCCAAGAGCGTTGTTATGTATGACCCGGAACCCTTGAAATACCTTAATTGAACCATCATCCATGCGGACCGGTATGGATACATGTACCTCCTGCATCGGCACCCGGATGATTTCCAGGACATTTGGATCGAGGTCAATAAAACTCGCGCACATTTCACACTGCCTCTGGACGATATCAAAAGGGTTTAAGCCGGCACCTCTTTCTTCCGGCCTGTGTGTATTCCGGGTTTGACTATCGACCCCTTTAAGTCTCATTTTCGCACCCCCAAGCCTATTCTAGAAACCTTATTTCCAGAAAAAGTCCAAAATTTAAGAATATGAGTCTCCAGTCTTCATATAAAATCAATTTCACCATGTGGAAATTCTTTTTTATTATAAATGATGGATATTTCTGCTGTCAATAATATTTTTTAGCACGACTATTGAAAAATAATACCAAAGGCTTTAAACCTGTTACTTTTGCCTTCTTCCCCTTAAACACAGTAAAACTTTCCTCCTGGTTGAGAATTTTTTCGTATCGTGAAAATTGTTTCCATAGATATATTTTTCATTAAATACTGCCCGAACTGATTGTCAAGCAACAATTTCCGCTTGCGGTATATTATTCATGTTTTTGGCTTCCTAATATCCCAGACTCTTTTATCCCAATAAAAAAGCCGGTGTTTAAAACCGGCTGAAACGGGAGGCAGCTGGATTTAGGGCTCAAATGAGATAGCTTTCATTCGTTTGCTGAAGCAGAATCGTGTTGGTCAAGACTATTAGCTGCATTACCGTTGTAACCCATCTTGTGAGATATTTTAGCGGCAACTCCCTTAATGATATCAACAAGTTCGTTTTTCATATAGTAGGTGGTTATACGCGTACTTGGGCCTGAAATACTGATACTGGCAATAGCCTTACCCTCATGATTAAAAATGGGGGCGGCTATGCACCTGACATGCTCTTCCCTTTCACCCCAGTCAAGGGCATACCCTTCGTTCCTGATCCTTTCCAGTTCCTTTTTTAAGTGCTTGACATCAGTAATGGTCTCATTGGTAAACCGCGTGAGCTCCATCTGACTTAAGATTTCTTCCAGTTTTTCTTCCGGCAGAAAAGCCAGCAGAGCTTTCCCTGAAGCTGTACAGTGCACCGGCCCGCGGTTGCCAACCTGAGCAAACATTTTAACGATAATCAAGTTCTTTGATTCAACCTGATCTATATAAACGACATCAGTTTTATCCAGGATGGCCAGATTGGCGGTTTCGTTGCATTTGTCCACCAGTTCTTCTAGGTAAGGCCTGGCTACTGTTCTTATATCGGAAAAATAAAGCGCCGCGTTACCTACTTCCAGTAATTTTAAACCCAGCCTGTATTTATTGTCCTCAGGATCCTGCTCCACGTAACCTCGATGAGCCAGGGTAGACAACAGGCGGTGCACCGTGCTAATTTTAAGGCCTACCTTCTCCGCCAGTTCAGTAACTGTGACGGGAGCACCTTCCCGGGCCATGGCTTCCATTATGTTAAGGGCCCTCTCTACAGACTGGACATATTTCCCTTCTTTTTCTGCAATATCAGCATTATTTCTCATTTCTTTACCTCGCCACTTTATTTTATTTCAACATAACAATTATATTCAAAAATGTTGCGAAAAACAAAATACTGTCTTTCTAAGCCTGTATACGATTATACCATAAAACAAAAAGGAGCGGCTAAAATAAAACATTTTTTGGCGGCAACAAATAATTTATGATACAATAATACTAAGCTGATGGGGCAAAGGTGGGAGCTAATCTTAATGGACCATGGCATCCTGGAAAACCTGTACCACCAATATTTCAACAAAACATACCGCACTGCGTATATGGTTACCGGCGATCATCAGATGGCTGAAGACGCGACCCAGGAAGCCTTTTTAAAGGCTTTTACCAAACTTAACACCCTCCGTGATATGGAAAAGTTCGGTTCCTGGGTTTGTGTAATTGCTGCCAATTACGCCATAGACCTTCTGAGAAAAAAGAAGAGAATGGTTTTCAGTGATAATCTTTCTCGGCATGCTGATAATAGCCCCGGCACCTCCCCACAGGAATCCTGGGAAAAGGCGGAGTCGTCCCAAGAAGTCAGAGAGGCGCTCTTGCTGCTTGAACCGGAGGACAGAGAAATACTTGTTTTAAAATATTTTAACGAGTTAAGCATCAAAGAAATCGCGGTGCTTACCGGTGCCCCTACTGGCACTATTAAATCCCGTTTATTCCGTGCCAGGGAAAAAGTAAAA
>JAKORA010000228.1 GCA_029778075.1 Bacillota bacterium
CAGGGCTTTACGGAACTTTCCAAACTTCCAGGGCTTTACGGAACTTTCCAAACTTCCAGGGCTTTACGGAACTTTCCAAACTTCCAGGGCTTTACGGAACTTTCCAGAGTTGCAGGTTAATAATTATTCCTATATCCAGGTCAAAAAAAATAAAAAAATACCTATTTTTTTTTGAAAAGGTATTGACAATATACATATATAGTGCTACAATGTATATGTAAGACAAACGAATCAGGAGGGCTTTTCCCGGCGCAAGCGAATTTTTAAAGGAGGGTTAAAAAATGGGTAAAGGTAATACTTGCGTATTTGGTGATTATGAAGGGTTATATTATATCGATTGGAATAACTTTAGTAATGAGTATGAGGACGAACACGGAAACATTATACAAGATTATGACTTCCAGAGGGAGGAATGGGAAAATAGTTTATATGAATTTATAAGCGACTTTACCCAAAAATTTAAGTCCTTTTCAAAGTGTAACGAATGGATAAGTAGAGACGAAAAGGCCATTTTAGAAAACAAGCTTTTTTATATAGCTATTACTGATAATGAGTGGAGCATGGCAATTAAGCTAATCCAAAAAGAGCAGGGATATTATGACAATGGTAATATTGAAAACCTTCAAGCAAAACACTATAAAACCTATTTAGAAGGTATTAAAGAATGTTTGTTTAATCAATTTGAGGAATTAGGAATATACGGCGGTCCGTGGACAAGTGGGCGAATACGTCGTTAAACCTGCCTGATGAGGCTGTTTAGCACCAGCCGAAACCTGCCTTATGGCAGGTAGCAGGAAGCTAAAAAAAATGAAAGGATGGTTTAAATGAAAAAATTAACAAGAAAAGAAATTTTGGCTATGTTTAAAGAGGAAGTTTTACCTTATGTCAAGGAGCAGTATGAAAAAGACGGCAGGGTTGACCACATTGCCCGAAGAGAAGCATTTAACAATTTCACGGATTCGCTTTTTAAAGATGGGATGATCACCCGAAAAACATACGACGAGTATAACCCATTCTAGGCAGGAATTTTCCTGCCTATAATAGCCCAAACCGCCTGACGAGGCCCTGGCAAGGCCGAAACTCCCGCAAAAGGAGTCGCGGAAAGCCACAAAGGGGCGGAGGCCCGCAAGGGCAGCCCCGGCACCGCAGGTGTAGAGATGAAGAAAAAAGAATATCCTGAAACCGTTCTTCTGGCGGCATATGAATATATCCGCCGCCAGAAGCGGGAGGTCCATCCCGCCGGCAAATTCGACCGCGGCGGGCGTTGGTACCCCTCCGAAGCAGAGGAGCAACCCTGTTGCTCTTCGATCCGTAACCCGTCGAGAGCGTGGCCGTACTCGCTCATGACGCACTGCAGGACCCTCCCCCATGTGGCCGCACTCTACGGCGCGGACCCGAAAGAGGTCCGCCGGGCTGTAAAAGACGGTGCCTGGGAGGTCCTCCGGGCGCAGGAGGTGCTGAAAAAATGACTACCACTACTACTCTTTCTATCGCTCTCCAGGCTGGAACTCCGGTTCTGGCCTGGGGGCCTCCGGGTACCGGCAAAACAGCTACAATTACCGCTATTGCCGATGCCCTTTCTCTCCCGCTGGAAGTCGTGCTGGCTTCCATCCGGGAGCCGGCAGACTTTTCAGGCCTCCCGGTAATTCGGGAGG
>JAKORA010000229.1 GCA_029778075.1 Bacillota bacterium
GTCGGAAGTAGCGTTGATATGGTTGCTGAAACATATACAGAGCATCTCGCTGGCCGTGCAGACCGACCACTATACCTGGGCCTGGGAGGCCGAAGGCGGGGAAGGGTTGAAACAGAGGATCGCTGATGCGAGGAATTATTTATTGCTTTTAGCGGCCTGCCTGGAGGCGGAGATGGAGGCAAAGGATGAAACCATGTCTGAGGTTTGTGCTTGCTGAAAATGCAAAGAAAATGCCGTGGGAAGAGATAGTAAGGTTTAATTGCGGGACATGCGCTAATTGGAACCGGCACATGGAAAGGTGCCGGGAAGAAGGGAAGCTGAAAGAACTTGGAGGTGGGCGCTGCGGTGACCCGAAAGCCGAGTTATTACAGAAAAACGGAAAGGCTGCTTTATGATTATAAAACTTACGGCAGCGCTATTCGCAACCTGGAAGCAGAACTGGAAGAGATACTGCCCAAGGTTTCAACATCGGTAGTCAAACTTGGTGAAGGGACAGCTGCCTCTCCTTTCCGTTCCCAGACTGAGGACTGGGCGATAAAACGAATCGAAAGCCCACGGGCCAAGAGAATATTAAGACTGCTGGCAGAAAAGAAGCGCTGGCGCCAGGGCATTAAAGAAGTCCGGCAGCAGTTAACGGACGAAGAAAATACCCTGGTGTGGATGCGGTACGATTTGGAAAAACCGCACCAGGAAATCTGGGAAGCGCTGCACATGAGCCGGAGCACATACTTTGAATTTAAGAACAAGCTGATAAAGAAAATAGCCCGATATTTAGGGCTTTTATGAGGGGTCAGGTAGTCTGGACTTTTTCCGGACTTACAGGACGGTTTTTCTGTGTTATACTGTATAATAGCAGGAAGTGGAAAAAAGGGAGCCGTCCGGGAGGGCGACTATTACCTTTTAAATTTTCCCCGCTTCGGCGGCGGGGAGTTGGGGTGGCAGCTTTCTCCCTTGGGCTGTCGCCCCTTTCTTTTGCCGACAAGGGAGAGATATCACACAAAGTAGTTTCATTCCTGCACGATTACTGCAAATTTTTATTCAACGTTTAGCAATCCTAGTTTTTGCCCTACAGCAATTACAATTTCCCGCCGTAATTTGAAGTATTGCCGGTCA
>JAKORA010000230.1 GCA_029778075.1 Bacillota bacterium
GAGGGCTTGTTTTCCGTCGGCATCCTCAACCACCGCCTGAGTGGCGAACTCTGGAGCACGGCTGACATGGATGATGTAACCCCTGTCAACAGTGTAGGTATCGGTGTCGAAAAAGTAACTAATTTTATTGAAAATCGTCATCTTTTTACTCCTTTCTGCCGGGATAGGCTCCCGGCGGGCCGTAGGTTGTTCTTATTATTTAACCGCCTTTAATATTTCGGCGTTGGTCTCTTCGTCCGCTTGATTATTCCAGTTGTCCTCCCATGCTGTTATACCGTCCATCATTTCAGATAAAACCTCTTCGCCGATAATGTAATACAACATGTTGATAAGTTTTTCCGGGTCGCTTAAATCTGTATAAACTTCGCCAAAATTATCTTTTTCATAAGTTTGCACTTTGTTCAATGCTTCAAATACGTCATACTCGTTTAATGCTTCCTTGGCTCGATATGTCCCGATAATATAATAATCGGTGTTGAATACTTCGTTATGCAAATCGCAATAGTGCCCGCTGTAACCGTTTTCTAATGCTTCAATAATGGCGCCTCTCGCTTCCTCTCGCATTTCTTGATCTTTAGTCATTTTTTCTCAACACTCCTTTTTATTTTAGTAAGCCTTGCGGCCTGGGCCGGGATAAGGCTCCCGATTTTTTTTAGCTGGGCAGCCTAGTACAGACTGCCCCGGGCCTCGATTCTATCGGAGGCCTTTTTCAGCCTCCGATATTCCCTGACTGTCAGGGCGCGGATGCCCTGGTAGCCGGTCCCACATGCGTCAAAGTCGCATGTGGTTTCCGTGGACACCCGGTAGATGCCGGGGTGTCCGGGTATGGGGCGGTAGCGGGTGTAAAACCCGTATTCCCCGCCGTCCCGGTGCTTCTCACCGGGAACGACATCCGTAAACTCTATGTCCCCGTCGGAGACATGGAGTTTCTTGCCCTTGGCATACGCCAGGGCCTTGACCAGCTCTTGCTGGTCCTGCCAGTCCTGGATAGCCTCCAGAACTTCTTGGACCGGGAAGGTTTCTTCACTTTCCCAGTCTCCCCCCCCATCTACCGTCCGGCTGAGGACGGTAGACAAACATCTTGCTGTTGCACTCCCAGCCGCTTGTGGCGGCCAGGATGGCATCTCCTTCAACCAGGGCAGCGAAGCCCGGCTTGAAGGAGAACCCAGACAGTGTCACAGTTTCCGTAGCAATCATAATTTCCATATTATTTCCTCCTTCCCCCAGCCTCCCGAAGTGAGGTCTTACGGGGCTGCCCGGCTTCCCCCGCCGGGCTTGTCGGTGATCATAGTATACATGCTAGCATACATGCATGTCAAGCCCTTTTGTGAAGATTTATTTTTTTTTTTTTTTGGGAGGGGCAAAAATTGTCAAAAACGTAGCTATGACGGGCTTCCCAGGGTGGTATAGTATAGTATGAGATAGAGGCCTAGGTTAACAAGCGCCTTCGGGCGTTTTTATTTTACTTATATTAAGGGGAACCGGCAGAAGTGGGTAAGCTGATGAAAACGAGCAGTAATGTCATCCAGCTGCACAGGTGGGAAGTTCACGAATTTTCTTGGGGTACAGTAGTCCGGGAGCAAAGGACCGGCAAATGGACAAACATTTTTCTCAAACCTGACGGGCAAGAGATTGATGTAAGTTTATTAAACATTGAGC
>JAKORA010000231.1 GCA_029778075.1 Bacillota bacterium
CAATTTGCTCTTCGGCAACTTTAAGCAGCGCGGCGGCTTTTTCCTTTAGAGGCTTTTTAGCGGTCTCTGCTGCTTTTCTTACAGCGTTGCCCGAGATATAGGTCTGCCTGCTGGCAGAGGTAGCCCCTGCATTAGGAGTGACCCCGGTGTCGGCGGAGACAACTTTAACCATTTCCAGAGCCACTCCCAGCTCCTCGGCAACTATCTGCGCCAGCGCTGTATTGGAGCCCTGTCCAATATCGGCACACCCGGTTAATAGAATTACCGTAGCATCATCCAGCAACTCCACGAAAGCTCCCGAAGGGTTGGGCATACCGGTATTGCCGATTCCGTACCACATACAGCCCAGGCCCCATCCACGTTTTTTCATCGGATATCATCCCTCATCACTTCATTTTTAACCTTGTTCATCGTTTCCTCAATGCCGACACTGCTGTAAAGCATCTGGGAAGTGGCTGTAAGCGAGCCGGCTCTAAGAAAATTTTTCCTCCTGATCTCCCAGGGGGAAAGCCCCAAAGCCTCAGCCAGCAAATCCATCTGGGTTTCATGAGCAAAAGCCACCTGAGGAACCCCAAAACCGCGCATAGCTCCGCTGTAGGGATTATTAGTATATACACAATATGCATCAACATGGACATTAGGGACCTCGTAAGGCCCCGTGGCGTGAACGGCCCCTCTGGTCAGCACACCGGGTCCATAAGAAGCATAAGCTCCCGTATCAATTACAATCTCCACTTTTACCCCCAGCAGCTTTCCATTTTTATCGGCAGCACTAAGGTACTTAATGTTGTAAGGATGCCTCTTCCCGGAGGCAACAAACGATTCCTTTCGCGTATAGGTAAGCTTTACCGGACGGCGTGTATGCCAGGCCAGCAGTGCCGCATGGCATTGAGTAGAAATATCCAGCTTCCCCCCGAAACCTCCACCTGTCGGCTGCTGGATTACCCTGACCCTCTCCTGCGCTATCCCCAGAACCGCGGCAATTTCCCCGCGATCAAAATGTGGGTTTTGGGAGGAGACCCAGACTATTATGCTGTCGCCCTCCCTCTTCGCCAGGCTGGACTCCGGTTCCAGCGCCATATGCTCCACCCAGCCGGTACGGTAGCTCCTCTCGATCAACACGTCGGCCTCCTGGAGGGCTCGCTCTATGTCTCCTTTTCTTATTTTCCGGTATAACAGGATATTGCTCCCGTTATGGATTAGCGGGGCTCCTGGTGCCATGGCCTCCTGGGGTGAAAAAACACCGGGAGTTTCCTCTAATTCCACTTCTATTTTTTGGAGGGCCTCCCCGGCTATATCCTTTGTTTCGGCTGCAACAAGTGCCAGCGCATCTCCTACACGCCTTATTTTATCCGTCACCAGGACGGGTTCGTCCTTTACAATAATCCCCACACTATTGCGTCCCGGGACATCCTGAGCTGTTAATACGGCGGCAACATCCGGCAGCAAACGGGCTTCTTTACAATTAATTTTTTTAACTTTTGCACTGGGTACTGAACTGCGCAAAACACTGGCATGGAGCATCCCCGGCAAGATGAGATCATCTGTATAAAGGTTGGACCCGGTAACTTTTAACCGGTCTTCCTTTCGCTGTAAAGACTTACCTACTACATGAAGGCCCAAAATAACCCCTCCCATGAGAAAATAACAAAAATTATAGAATAGATAGGTAATGGAATACGGGACATTGCCAGCTTTAAAACTATATCGCCCAATCACAAGCCATCCCATCCGGGATCAAGGCTCAGCAGATAAACAATTTTAAGTCACATTGTCTATAGATAGTTTTAAGATTATTCCAAATCCTTAGTAATTCTAAATATTTTTAACATGCAAGAAACATGCCAAACCTTAAGAGGCTACTCTAACGGGAATAGCCTCTTTTAAAATCACTCATTTGTCTTAATTATGAAACAAATAGATTTCATATTTGAGATCTTGTCTTACTTCTGAGACTTTTAATTTGCTGCTTTTAAGGAAATTTTAAGGTAGCCTAACCTGGCATAGCCAGTACCATAAAAGTTGGATTTCAAAATGGCCCCTTCTAAACAGTGAATACATCGGTGTTTATAAGATCGCTTGAAAAAGTCTTGCCAAATGTACGCAAGAATTAAGAATTAAGGGCCTAACGCCTTTTTAAGCCATACTTTTTCATTTTTCTGGCCAGAGTTGCCCTGCTTATCCCTAAACGCCTGGCAGCAATCGTAGTGGATTTACTGTTTTTTAGAAATTCAGCGATTGCTTTTTTTTCAACATCAGCCAGAATTTCAGCCAGAGAGCTGCCTTTTAAAGTAATTTGATTGGGGGCAAGGTGGACACTTTCAGCAGAATTATCAGCCGGGAAGTTCTCTGCTCTCATAATATTTTCTTCACTTGTTACCATCATTCTCTCCACAAAATTCTTTAGTTCACGGACATTACCTGGCCAATTGTATTTTTCCATTACATCTATCAGCTCTGCGGAGAGAATTTTCTCAAACCCGTACTTTCTGTTAAAATACTGGACAAAATGCCTGGCCAGGGCTACAATATCCTCTTTTCTTTCTCGCAAAGGGGGAATCTTTAAAGGAACGACATTAAGCCTGTAGTAAAGATCTTCTCTAAATTTTCCTTTTTTCACCAGATCCAGTAAATCTTTATTGCTGGCCGCTATCACGCGCACATTTACATTTATTTCTTTTGTCCCGCCGATTCTTTTAAAATTTCTCTCCTGGAGGACACGAAGAAGTTTAACTTGCAGATCCAGCGGCAGCTCCCCGACTTCATCCAGAAAAATACTGCCTCCATCCGCCAGCTCAAATGAACCGGCCTTACCTTCCCTGGAAGCTCCCGTAAAAGCACCGTGTTCATAGCCAAACAGCTCGGATTCAAGCAGATTATGCGGAATTGCGCCGCAATTTAGTGTAATAAATGCTTTTTCCGATCTCTTTGGATTGGCCCGGTGAAGAATCCTGGCCACAACTTCCTTGCCGACACCTGATTCCCCCATGATTAACACAGTGGTATCCACAATTGCCAGGCGCCGCGCCAGATCCAGGATATCCAGCATTTTTTTGCTCCTGACAATGATGTCTTCTTTCTGCATCTGTGTTATGCGCATATCGGTTAGCTGTGCCTGATAACCGTCAACCAGTTTCTTCGATTGAATTAAACTTTCTTTGAGTGAATAAAGCTCGGTAACATCATGGCTATTTACAACCACCAGCTCTACCTCGCCATCATCCCCAAAAACAGGAACACCCATCGTAAGACATTTTATGCCCGTACTTATTTCCTGCATTCTACTTACCGGTTTCTTCGAAGATATTACCTCTTCTGAAACGCTTATATTAAAGATGCCCTCTTTCACCAAATCAGTAACATTTTTCCCCACGTACTCATCAGCTGGCAATTGGTAGAGGTTCTGCATGGCAGGATTGGAACGCAATATAAAGCCATTTTTGTCAACAACACTTATCCCGTCACGACAATTTTCAAACACTGCTTCCCACTCCCGCAGCCTTTTCCTGAGATAATCCAGCTCATAAAGGATTTTATTGGTGCTGTCTACTTCTTTTTTCATTGGAAACGCCTCTTCCTTCCAGCATTGTAACTTCTGGCGTTGAAGTGTCATTATTTCGGTCTTCTGTTGAGCTAGCCAACATTCTCTAAATCAATAATAGCATAAAAATAATACTTATTTAATCTTTTTGAAAATTATTATCAAAAAAAAGAAGGGCGCCGTAGACAAGCTTGAAAGGCGCCCCTTGATTTGTTTTTTGGTCCTGTCTGGCGATACGGTTTTAGGTTTTGGCCTGCGGACCGTTGACTAGCCAAAAATCGCCGCCAGGTCTTCATCAGCGGTAGCAATGGGCTTGATATTGAAATTTTTCACCAGGACATCCAGTACATTAGGAGTAATGAAAGCCGGAAGGCTGGGCCCCAGGCGGATATTTTTGATCTTGAGATAGAAAAGCGTAAGCAGGATGGCCACCGCTTTCTGCTCATACCAGGAGAGAACCAGGGAAAGCGGCAGGTCGTTGACATCGCAGTCAAAGGCCTTTGAGAGGGCAACGGCTACCTGGATGGCCGAGTAGGCGTCGTTACACTGACCCATGTCAAGCAGCCTGGGAACCCCTTCAATGGCCCCCAGCTTCCTGTCAAAAAAGCGGAATTTCCCGCAGCCCAGCGTAAGGATCACCGTATCCTGGGGTGCTTTCTCCACAAATTCCGCGTAGTAGCTCCGGGCCGGC
>JAKORA010000232.1 GCA_029778075.1 Bacillota bacterium
AGATTAAAAGCCGCCTTCCCGGCGGCTTTACATTTTTTAATATTGTTTGGTTGTTTTTATTTTTACTTTGAACCTCCGGGCCTTTCTTCAGGCAAAAGTAGAAACCCCTCCTGTTGATAACAATCCCAAAGCCTTGCATCCCAACAGCCCACAGTTATAACTTCACCTGCAATTTGCCTTGAAAGAACAACGGCGCTGGCCAAATGCAGTGCATCAAAACCGCGGAGGTGGTATTTATCTATTAACACATCAACCCGCTGCAAAACGGAATCGGATACGTCTAACATAAAGAATGCCGGCCATTCTTCTTTGAAATTGGAGACAACTTCTATATATTCCTGATCTCCCAGCATCCCTTCACGCCAGGCACGGGCAAAAGCAGCCCTGGCTTCAGCATAAGCCACCCTGGATGTAGCCACAAAAAGACATTTCTGAGCGTAAACCTTAACTAACTCACTGCCCGCTTCTTCTACATAAAGTTTTACCAGGGCGCTCGTATCAAAATAACAGATCATCTCCGATCCTCACTTACCATCTCCGCGAGATCCCTGCCTTTATCATTTTTTTTACGTATGGGCTTACTCTGACCCGGCTTGCTTCCCTGCCAAAAAGCAAGGCCTTCATCCAACATTTTAAGTGCTCCCTCGGGCACCTTTACATGGACAGGAGAAAGCCTTGCCACCGGAACACCACGCTCTGTAATGGTAATGGTTTCTCCCATTTTAACTTTTCGAATGTAATGGCTGAGGGATTTTTTTACTTCCCTAATACCTGCTTTTTCCATCTTAAACTACCTACCTTTTAAAATGGTAACTACATTATAACAAATATGTAACCACTTATGCAACTTTTTAACTGGAATTTATTGTTATTCAGAAGTGTTTGCTCCGGCAACTTTTTTTTCTAGGCTGACCCTGGGGAAGCTTGCGCGCAGGCGTTCCTTACTTTCTACTTTCTCATCCCGTAGCGGTACATCGTGGCGAGCACTCTGACAGCTTCTTCCGGGGTAGAGTAAACCGGGATCCCGGCCTGTTCCAAGGCGATTACTTCCTCCATGGCGAATTCTTTGCACGGGACACAACTCAGGATTGGTTTGTTCCCGAAATCAATTTCTTTTAATTCTTTAACGTAAGTATCAAGTATTTCCGCCTGCAGGATTACTATGAAGCTGCTGATCTCCTTGCTGCGCAGCCCGATTTCAATGGTTTTTCTGACCTGTTCCGCATTCATGTCAAAGGTATAATCAACCGGATTGTTGCATCCCACGTATGGGGGCAGGATTTGTTCCAAATATTGGCGGGTCTCCGCATCCAGGTCTGCCGGCCTCATACCGTTCAGAGAAAGAGCGTCGGCAGCGGCCACCCCCAGGGAGCCTGTGTAGGAGATGACCATGACGCCGTCCCCTAAAGGAAGGGGCTGCTTGGAAAAGGCCCTGGCCAACCCGAACATGTGATCGTTATCTGTGGCGCGAATGATACCGGCCTGCCTCAAGGCGGCATCGTAAATTATGTCGTTGCCCGCCAGAGAAGCGGTATGTGAAGAAACTGCCTTTTTCCCGGCTTCCGTACGCCCGGATTTCAACACGATAACGGGCTTTTCTGCTGTTATTCGCCGGGCTACGTCAATGAACCTTCGCCCGGTTTTCACATCCTCCAGGTACATGCATATTACCTTGACATGGTCGTCTTCTCCGAGATACTCCAGAATATCGGTTTCGTTGATATCAGCTTTATTGCCGATGGTAGCCACAACGGCAAAGTCCATGATATGCCGCACTCCCCAGAGCATTCCGGCGGCATAGACTCCTGCCTGGGCAACCAACCCGATATTTCCCTTGCGCAGGTCACCGACCACGCCGATAGATTGAACCACGTTATGGTGGGTGTTGATAATACCGGAACAGTTCGGTCCCACGAACCTGCAGTTGTACTTTTCCGCCAACTGCCGGAGTTCTTTTTCGACGCCCTTCCCGCTCTCACCGGTTTCGGCAAATCCCGCCGACTCGATGATAATCATTTTGATTCCCTTCCGGCAGCACTCCTCGAAAGCCTGCACGGTTTGAGCCGCCGGAACCAGAATGATGGCGGCATCGACCGGTTCTTTTATTTCTTCAATACTGGAAACTGCGGGAACTCCCTGAACCGTCTTTGCTTTGATGTTGACCGGGTAGAGCTTGCCGGCAAACCGATGATACAACAAATTGTGAAAAACGTTCCAGCCCAGCTTCCCGGGTGTATCCGATGCGCCTAAAACAGCTATACTGCCCGGATAAAAAAGTTTCTGCAGGCTGCTTTCGTCCTTTTTACGGTATGTTTGCAGGCTTTCTCCCGTTTCCGGCTTCCGGAGAAAAATGCGGGCATCAACGGCCATAGCTCCTTTTGGATAAAGAAAAACGGGATTAAGATCAAGCTCGCTTATCTCAGGATTTTCCATTACCATATCGGACACTTTGAGAAGAAGCTCTTTTAAGGCCGGAATATCCACGGCTTCCCCCCTGTATTCCTGAAGCAGTTTATAGCCCCGGAGCTCTTTAATCATCTCTTCAATATCCGCCTCTGTGACAGGCAGGATCTTGAAAGAGACGTCTTTAAGCACCTCTACGAAAACTCCACCCAGCCCAAACATTAAAACCGGGCCAAAAGCGGGGTCACGGCTTACTCCAACAATGGCCTCCAGCCCGGGTTTAACCATTTCTTGCACAGTCACACCGATCAATTTCTTGTCCGCGAACGCCGAGATAATCTCTTTATAAGCTAACTCTACCTCAGAAGCATTTTTTAAATTTAGTTTCACTCCACCCCGATCCGATTTGTGTACAACCTCTGGAGACAAAACCTTTAATACTACCGGATAGCCGATCTTGTCGCTTAATTTTACAGCCTCATCTACGCTTTGGGCAACTAAAGTGCTGTTGGTCGGTATCCCTGCCCTTAGTAAAAGCTCTTTACACTCATGCTCCATCAGATAAGTTCTCTCTTCGCTCTCTGCCCGGCTAATAACTTCATTCCATAGCACGTTCATTTTACTTTCCTTATCCTCCTTGCTTTAAATAGTGCTATTAATTTTAATAGGGACAAGGGCTTATCCGGTATATTACATTATACTATAAAAATTCCAGCCGTTTCTTAAAGGGGCTATTGGAAATATCTGTTATAAGTAAATGATACCCTCCTCAAAAACAGTCAACTTTTCCAGCCCATCCTTTGTTACCAGGTAGGTGTTTTCCACCCCCACGGCACCGTCAGGAAAGACAAATTTCGGCTCCAGGGCGAAAACCATTCCTTCTTCGAGCGGAGTACTGAATCCGCGAGCGATTACCGGAAGCTCGTCCAGCTCTATGCCAATACCGTGACCGACAAATTTAACCTGATCAGGGAACCCCAAAAAGTGTTTTCCATACCCGCTATCTTTAGCCAGCTCCATGGCATGGTCGTATAGCTTTTCGCAAGGCACACCCGGTCTGGCCATTTTCTCCAATTCCTTCAAGATATCAACCGCTGCCCCATGGGCCAGGACCAGGTGCTCAGGCAGCCTCCCCAGGCAAAATACTCTCGTCTGATCCAGCATATACCCGTCATACACGAAATCAAAGTCTACCAGCACCGGCTCGTTCCTGCCAATAGGTTTATCGCAGGAACCCTCTGCAAACGCGGGGCTGACCCCTTTTCCCCCGACAGAGCCGTCAAAATAGCTGGGAACCGTATTATGGCCGGATAATAAGTGAATATAAAACAGTTCCTCATTAAATGCCCGCGCTCTCATTAAACCGGAGTGCCCCTTTTTTCGTGAAGCCGCCGCTATGATCGCCGACAGCTCGAGCTCGGACATGCCTTCCCGCAGGTTATCTTTAACCAGGGAGTAAATTTCATGGTGGAGTTTGGCAACATCCCTCAGAATTTCCAGTTCATAAGGTGACTTAACCATCCGCACCGCGCGTATTAACGGACTGACATCAACGATTTCCGCTGGTGCAAAGAGCTCCTGATAACGTAAAAAGTGGTTTGCCGGCAGCACATCCATTTCAAAACCAAGGTTTTTAAAGGGACCGTAACCATGGGACTGTAAAACTGCCTTTAATTTTTTCAGACTGTCTAAAGGGATGATCATCTCCAAAGATGACTCTTCTTGCGCCCGTTCCAAATTTTTCTTAACCAGCAGGAGCGGCTTACCCTCTGACGGCACAAAAAGGTGAGAACGCTGTATAGTCCCTGTAAAATAAAAAAGATCGGCGTTCTGAACAATTACTGCTCCTTCTATACCGCTCTGCCGCAAGCCCTCTTGCAATTTGGCGATTCTCTGTTCCAACTCAGCTTTCGGCGTGTAACGCATAGCATAAACCTCCATCAATAAAAGGGCTGAAAGTAAAACCGTTTAAAGTCCTCTCCATAAGTTGCCATGATAATTTTATCACAAGATAAATAAACAATCCACCGGCTTTTCCTGAAATATTTTAAGCGGCCCTGCACCAGGACCGCTTCTTTTACTTTTAAAACAGCCTTCTTATGCTATAATATTTTCTATTAAGCCAACGGAGGAGTGAACACTTTTAGTAGCGAACTTTTAGCTTTTTTACCGCCTGCGACAGCCCTTCAATGGTCAGTTCATACATCGGAATAAGATTGCGGATCATAGTAATACTCTGTGCCCTATAGTTAAAACGTTCATCCCATGCCCGGGCGGGAATGGGATTAATCCAGACTGCATGATCAAAATGTCTGATAACACGCTCTAACCAGACCAACCCCGGTTCGGCATTATTATGATCGATATCAATAGCCCCGCCTACCTCGGTAAGTTCAGAGGGTGCCATACTGGCGTCGCCTATAATAATGAGACGGTAATCAGGATCGTGCTCTTGTAAAAAAGTATGCGTTTTTATAGCGTTGACATCGATACAATCCGGTTTAACATAAATATCTTCATAGATACAATTATGGAAATAATAAAACTTAAGCTCTTTAAAAAAATTGGTCGAACGCTTAACGGCAGTGAACAACTGACTGCAAAGATCAATATAACTGTCCATGGAACCACCGGAGTCCATTACAACCAATACCTTCATCTTGTTCTTACGCGGTCGGTCCCACACAATTTTCAGCTTGCCGGCGTTCCGGCAGGTAGCATCTATAGTGCCCTCCAGGTCGAATTCATCTTTCGGGCCTTCATCGCAGGCCAACTGGCGTAAGACCCGCAAAGCAGCCTCAAATCTTCTTACCCCGATCACTTCATCGCTGCGGTATCCCCGGTAAAGGCGCCCGCCTGCCACTTTAACAGCCGATCCACCCATCGGTTTCCCGCCAACCCGTACTCCCCCTTTAGGGTTGTGGCCTCCTTGTCCGGATTGCGCTCCACCTGAGCCTCCTTTGCCAATGGCTAGCGACTTAGGCTTCTGTTCCGCGCCTGGTGAGCCAATTTTTTCTATATTGAAGCGAGTTTTTATCAGATTAGGATCCTCCAACTGATGCTCTTCCGGTGGTATAGGCCAATCTAACTGTTGTTCTCCCAGTAAGTGCAAAGCTTCCTTAAAAGCTTCTTCGGGGGTTTCCAGAGCGTTAAAATAATTATAGAAGGCCTGATCATAATTATCAAAATGTGCCTCGCTCTTTACCAGCACCGCCCGGGCGAGATAATAAAAGCTGTTTAAACTTGAATAAGCCAGACCTTTGCTGAGGGCTTCCATCAGAGTCATCCATTCGGTCGGAGAAACCGGAACCCCTGACCTCTTTAATTCATAAAGGAAACTGGTGAACACGGGGCATGCCCCCCTAAAGTCCGGTAATCTTATCTATAACATAAGCTCTCACGCCCGAAATATTGTCTCCGGACTTGCTTCATTTACTTGCCTCTTTTGATGAATTTTACTAAACCAATCCGGTAAAGTCAAGATTCTACCCATGTGGATCGTGCCTGGAGAACCTCCAGGCAAACCTTAACGCAGCGCCAACTTCCGCCTTCCCGGCCATAGAAAATGCAGGCGGGTCCTGACGGTTATTCCTGAAAACAGCAACTTTTTCCTGTCTGAAACACTGTTTTGTTAAACAAATGTTTAATATAATGGCTCCGTAACAAATTTTTTTAACGGGCGTCATTAATAATAGAAAGCCAAGTGATATATCACGGGGTATCGAGGTGAAAACCTGATGAGACAATGTACGTGTACGGAAAAACAGGTGAACTCCTGGGTAGAGGAGCTCTGGCCTCGTGTTTACCGGTTCTTCTACTATAAAGTACAAAACCGTGAAGAAGCAGAAGAGTTAACCCAGGAAGCAATGGACCGGGTTTACCGCAAAATCAAAAGTGGCAGCATCAACGAAGCGGAAAAGCTCCAGGCCTATACCTTTATCACAGCCCGGAACCTGATCACGGATCTGTGGCGCAAGCGGGGGCGCCAGCCCGGCACCGTCTCCATGGAAGAGTTGCATGACAGGGGCTGGGATCCGCCCCAGCAGCCGCGGGAGATAATAGAAGAAAAGATGATGATACAACAGGCCATGGAACAACTGAGCCCGGAGCACCGGCAGGTCTTGACCCTGCGGATCATTGAAGGGCGCTCCGTGGAGAGTGTTGCCCGCGCCATGCGGCGCAGCACGGGGGCGGTGAGAAGCCTGCAGTTCAGGGCCGTGCGGGCGCTCAAGGAAATCCTGGAGGAAGGAGGTTATTTTCATGTTTGAGATAGAACAGATTCAACAGGTGGATGATTTCATCGAAGATCTCATCAAGGAAAAGAAGCCGCGAGCTTACAGCACGGGACCTGTGGATCCCGAGATGGAAAAGATGTTTGAAACGATCAGAGCGGTAAAGCGGCTGAAAGAAAGCCCCAGTGAAAGCAAGCCGTCACGAAGTTTTCCCGGAACCGGCCTCTTTAAAACCCGCCTTTTCAAAGGTTTGGTTGCCGCCGCCGCAGCGCTGCTGCTGGCAATCGGCCTGTTCAACCTGTCCGGGATTGAAGATGTCAATATTGTCCATGCCGTAGCCCAGGCCTACGAAGAGCTGCAAAGCTACAGCGGCACAGCGGAAATCAGGTCCGAAAGGAATGGAGAGGTGGAGTTCCTGGAGACCATTGAGATACAGTACAAGAAGCCCTTTCAGTACTCTGCCTGCCACCGCTACAACGGTTACGAGGTGCGCTATGTCAGCGACGGGGAGAAGCTGGCCGTCATTGAGCCCACTGCGGCGACGGTGGAAAATGTCTTTCCGGAAAAGGAGCTCTGGCGCTACCATATCGGCACTACCGTATGGGAGCTGCAGAAAGCGAAAGAGGTTAATGTCCTCGGCACGGAGACCCTCTTCGGCCGGGAAGCCACAGCACTGGAATATCGCTTTACAGGGGACAGCGTATGGCATCAAGTGTGGATCGATAAAGCCACCAACCTGCCCTTGCGCAAAATTTTAAACCACCCGGAGGGATCGGTACTGGTGGTGGAATTTAAAGAGCTGCAGATTAACCCGCCCTTGAGCGACGATCTCTTCACCTGGAGCCTTCCTGAGGATATAGAGGTTCGTGAATTGAACCGCGCCGGGACCTTGGAGGAGATAACAAGATTCTGGCCCGCGGCCTCCAGGCTGCCGGAGATCCTTCCGACGGAAATGGAGCTTAAAAAAGCCGGTATTCTGCAAAACGATTTATACGAGTATGTGCTGCGCTTCCGGGGGGTTGATGAAAAAGACTTTATCGACGTTTATTATACGTCAAAGCCGGGAGCCCCCCCCTCCCTACCGGGCGCAGAATCCGGCACGTTGGCCGGCGGCCGTCTCTATCTTGCCCCCCGTGCCTGGAATGTGTTCGAAAATTACTTCGGCGAAAGCACAACGGCCCGCTGGGTAACGGATAACGCTGAAGTTTTCATCGTAAGCAGCAG
>JAKORA010000233.1 GCA_029778075.1 Bacillota bacterium
GTTCGCGGCTATGAGCGCATCTACACTGACATCAAACATCTGCGCAATCGTAAACATGGTATCACCAGGCTGAACCGTATAGCGGCCGCCAAAACCAGCAGGACACATGGCAGGCTCTCGACCACCATCAGGTACACACAACACATCTCCCGGAAAGAGAACGGCCGGATCGGCTATATGCGGATTCGCGGCTATGAGCGCATCTACACTGACATCAAACATCTGCGCAATCGTAAACATGGTATCACCAGGCTGAACCGTATAACGGCCACCAAAACCGGCAGGACACATGGCAGGCTCACGACCACCATCAACTCCCGGGACGCATAAAACATCACCCGGCATAATCAGGTTGGGGTTGGCAATATGAGGGTTGGCGGCTATAAGGGCATCCAAGCTGACACCAAAACGCTGGGCAATAAAAAACATTGTATCACCGGGAACAACCGTGTAGCGGCCCTGAAAACCGGGAGGACAGGTGGACGGGATGCGCGAGTTCATATGCGGCACCTCCTTTCTTTGCCGTTAATCCCTTTATTATATGCGGCCTAAAAAAAATGGGTTAATAAAACGTAGCCAAATTCCCCTCGTCTTATTTTTTTTGCATTTCCCTGCCCTTCCTCTTTTATTAGAGAATGTATTGTGTTACATTAAGTAAGTAAACGTACTCCGTGTAAAATAAAAACAAAGGCAACGAACAGAAAACCAATATGGAGATAGACTTAATTTATAAAAAGCTATTCAGGCGGTGGGAAAAATGTGCGGAATTAGTGGAATCCTCTACTTTGACCGAAGGTCTCCGGATCCGGCTACTCTCCAATCAATGTGCAGGCAGATGATTCATCGCGGCCCGGATGATGACGGTTTTTTTACGGGTCCGGGAGTAGGGCTGGGTTTCCGGCGGCTCGCCATCATAGATCCGGAAAGAGCGAAACAGCCCGTTGCCAGTGAGGATGAAAGTATCCAGTTGGTCTGCAACGGAGAAATTTATAACTACCGGTCATTAAGAGAAGAGCTGTTGAAAAAAGGCCATTTATTTCGTACGGCAGGAGATGCTGAGACGATTATTCACCTTTACGAGGAATACGGCCGGGATTGCGTCCACTACTTGCGCGGCATGTTCGCTTTTATCCTCTGGGATAAACGGAGGGAAACTTTTTTTGCCGCCCGCGACCATTTTGGTATCAAACCCTTCTACTACACATACGACAAAGAAAAACTGGTCTGCTCCTCCACGTTAAAAAGCCTTCTTAAAGCAGCCGGCACCCAACCGCGCCTGGACCTGCAAAGCCTGGTATACTACCTTACATTACAGTATGTCCCCGAACCGTGGACGATGCTGGAGGGAATCTGGAAACTTCCGCCCGCTCACCGCTTGACGGTGCAAAAGGGCAGTGTCCAGGTAGAGCGTTACTGGCTGCCGGAATTTAAACCGATTGAACAACCGGTGGAGAAAATCCGGCAAAAGATCAGAGAAGTCTTGCAGGAATCCGTCCGGCTGCACATACAAAGCGATGTACCTGTAGGGTGTTTCCTCTCCAGCGGTATAGAGTCCACGGCCATTACCGCCCTGGTAAGGCAATTGCAGCCTGTTAAAACATTTTCTGTCGGTTTCGAGGGCAATAACGAGTGCACCATTTCCAGAATTACCGCAGCCAAGCTTCAAACAGAGCATCATGAGCAACTGATCACTGAAGATGATTATTTTAATGTGGTCAACGACTGCATTCAATTCCAGGAAGACCCTGTCGCCGATCCCTCGGCCATCGCTCTTTACATAGTAGCCAAAATGGCTGCGCGTCACGTAAGGGTTGTTCTATCAGGGGAAGGTGCCGATGAACTCTTCGGCGGCTACCGGATCTACCAGGAGCCTCTTGCTTTAGCCCCGCTGAGGTGGATGCCCCCTCCGTTGAAGAAAACACTGCATGCACTGGTGGAAAAAATGCCGGCCTTCCACGGTAAAAATTACCTTCTCCGGGCCACAACGCCCCTGGAAGACCGCTTTGTGGGAAATGCCAAACTTTTTACAGACGAGGTCTATGACGTTATTAACGAAAAAGCGCTTCTTAACCGTACAGAGCTACGCAGCGCTTTCCAACTGGCCAGGCAGTATTACGAAGATGTATCAGATTTGCATGAGGTCACCAGGATGCAGTATATCGATATAAACATGTGGATGCCCGGAAATATTCTCGCCAAAGCCGATAAAATGACGATGGCACATTCCCTGGAGCTGCGTGTCCCTTTCCTGGACAGGGAGGTTTTTGCCGTGGCCGCCTCCATCCCGGTGCGGTATCTTGTAGACAGAACAACCACTAAGCGTATCCTGAGAGAAGCCCTGCAGGACATCGTGCCTGCTCATGTAATTGATCGCCCCAAGTTGGGTTTTCCTGTACCGCTGAGGGACTGGCTGCGGGGAAAACGAGGGGACGCCTGCCTGGCATTAATACAGGACAGCGGCATCCGACAATTTATCAACACGGACTATATCACACGGCTAGTACAGTTGCATCAGAACGGGACGGGAGATTATGCCCGCAAAATATGGTGCATCTATATCCTGGCACAGTGGTACAACTCCTTTGTTTCCTGCCGGGAAAGCCTTACTGGACCGGAGGAGTGATCGCTACCGCAGCACACCGTAAATTAAGGATTGCGGTCATGAGAATAATGCTGTTTTTCCTGTGGGCAAAGCCTGACGCGGGTAAAGATAAAAGGGGCCAGAAAGGTTATCCAGAAACTTGTTAACGCATAGCGCAAAAAACCTAGGACCGGAACAGTAGAAAGGAAAATACTGTCCAAACCTAAAGAAATCCCTATTATACCTGCCAAGCCGATCAGAATTTTTAGCAGGTGCTGGCGAAAGTTTCCCAGAGTAAGGAACCGGAGATAGTCTTTTTCCAGAATATAACCTGCCAGGCCTCCCACCAGCAAACCCGGGATCTTGGGGGAAACTACCCCGGACCAAACAAAAACCAGGCTAAGCAGAACCAAAAGTAAGAGTATCGTCAGCAAAGAAGTAGACAAAAGGCGGGTTTCCCGCCTTTTTATCTTTAGAACGGAGCCGGCCAAAAGTAACCCACCCAGGAAAACCAGCCCCAGAAAGTACCCTCCCAGGACATCACCGGCAACATGGAAACCCAAAATAAGGCGTGAAAAGCCGATTAA
>JAKORA010000234.1 GCA_029778075.1 Bacillota bacterium
TCTCATGATCTTCCGCATTATCACCCTTTGGATTGACAATTTTGATCCCGGCCCAGTTGTTCTGTTCCGGCTTAACGGCCCCGGTGTAGCGGCCAAAATTCGTTTCGTGCGCCGCCTGACAGTAGAGCGCATCGGCCCGGATCCCGGTGATGTTCCCGTATATCCAGTAGGTGTCGGCTATATCGATGAATCTCTGGTGCGCTCCCCGGCCCATCGCCCACTGCTTCGCCTGCTCCAGAGCGACTTCGGGATCTCCGTAAATCGGAGTTCCGTCAGTTACCGGTGCTTCCGGCGGCTTCGGCGTTTCAGGCAGCTTCTTATCCTGAATTTTGTAGCTCTTCCCGGTTCTTACGTTTTGTAAAGTGATCTCTTCGTGTGGGTAGTAGGTCAGAGCGTAGTTTTTAGCTTTCTCGTACCCGGTGAGCGCAATCACCTGTTCTTTATTTATGATTACCCTGAAAATATCGGTTTCTTTGATCTCCGGTTCTGGCCTTGCCGGTAAAGGATCCTCTTTCCCGCTAAAAGCTACAATAAAACTGTCGAACCCTTTTTTCTTCAGCTCCTCCGTGCGCTTATCGGCATCGGCCCTCTTTGAAAATTCTCCGCAAACCACCCTGATGTAGTGCTTCCCATCGTGTTTGAAGCCCATAAAGAAGGTGCTGAATCCCGCCTTCTTCAGCCTTTCAACTTGTGCGTCAGCCTCTTCCCACGTCAAGAAGCTCCCGCAAATCACCCTATAGACTGTCGGGTTCAAAGCCCTCTCGACATCGGCTAAAAAGCCTTCCCATCCGCCTTTTCTTTTTCTTAAAACTCTTGGACAATTTTTTCCAGACCAATGATAATGCTGCTTAACCCGGCTGATGGGCAAGTTATTCTCTTTTAGCAGTTTGGCGGTAAGCTCCGCAGCGTTTTTCTCCGCCTGCCTCCGATCCCCATCGGAATTTTCGCAAATTTCAATCCCCACGGATTCTCTATTTCCCTTTCCGTTCGTCCCGTCTCCGGCGTGCCAACCCACTTCCGTGATCGGCAGGTGCTGATAAATCTGCTTGCTATCGACTGTAAAA
>JAKORA010000235.1 GCA_029778075.1 Bacillota bacterium
TCGTGCTGACCTGTATTACAGGTTAAACGTGATCCCCATTCATGTCCCTCCCCTTAGAGAAAGGCCTGAAGATATAGGGATTCTTGCGCACTATTTTTTGGATTATTATACAAAAAAATATAATAAAAGAGCAGGGTTTTCTCCGGAAGCCATGGAATGCCTACAGGATTACCACTGGCCCGGCAATGTCAGGGAGTTAAAGAATATCATCGAACATGCGGTAATCGTTTGTTCTGGAAATACCATCAGCCCCAAACACTTAAATTTAAACTTAAATAAAAATTTAAATTTACACAATTCACCCACCCTAGATTTAAACCGTATCATCGAATATGTGGAATCAACTATCATTAAAAGGGCACTGGAAAAAGCTTCGAACAATAAGACCATGGCCATTAAATATCTGGGTATCAGCCGCGGCGCCTTCTATGCCAAATTAAAAAAATATAACCTAACCTAGCTCCGACTACACTCAAGCTCAAATCCGGCCGGACTTTCTTTTTCCACTATTCTGCGGGGAACAGTCACCCCCATAATGAAAAATCCCGACAACAGGCAGAAAATCCCCAGGTAAGTAAAGACGACAAGGAAATTGCCCGCCGTTATATCCAGCAGATAGCCGCTCAGCGAGGGTCCCAGCGCCCCCGAAATAAAGCCGTAAGCTGTAAAGACCAATCCAAAAATAGCACCGAAATGCTTAAGGCCGAAACAGTCCGAAACAAGGGGGGCGGAAACAGCAAAAAGCGTCCCAAAAGCAAAACCTACCAGAGCGGAAAGCAGGCTCAAAACTGCCAGATTATTAAAATACGGCAGGACACAATAGGCAAACCCGGCCGTAAAGAAAGAGATGCTCATGGTAAGATTCCTGCCGGCCAAATCGGAGATATACCCGGTTAAAATGCGGCTGAGGCCGCTGGCCAGGTTAAAGGAAGTTAAAAGAATAACCGCCGACTCCATAGAGAACCCCCTGGCCAGGCCGAAGGTAACCGCCAGGCTTACCATGGCAATTCCCGCCGCCCCCTGCAGGGCCCATGTTAGCCAGAGGAACCAAAAACTCCTGGTTTTAAGGCTTTCTCGTACCGTTAAAGAA
>JAKORA010000236.1 GCA_029778075.1 Bacillota bacterium
CACTCCTTTTCTCAATCGAATTACCTGACGATTACTCAGGTTTAAGGCCGTTGCTGCTTCTTTTACGGAAATAGCGCCTTCTAGACTCTTTTGAATCACAACATACCGATTAATCTGTTTCTGTGACATTAGCACCTTACCTTCCATAGTGACATTTTACCCAGATAATTAACAAGGTGACATTATCACAGAATAAACACAATTTGCAAGATTAGGCTTGACGCTAATCCGGGCATAGGATATAATAACTGATGAAATGTCCTCAAACTGACAACGGAGGCGATGCGAGTGGTTTTGCCGGCACAGGGTTTGACAGAGGACGATGGCGTATGTATGGAGCTGGAATTTTTAAAAGTTGAGGAATATGAAGACAAGACCGACGAAGAAGTAGTAACGGAGGCCAAGGATGGAGACAGCATCGCCTTAGAATACTTGATTAACAAGTACAAGAACTTTGTAAAAGCCAAAGCCCGTTCTTATTTTCTGATCGGTGCGGATCGTGAAGATATTATTCAGGAAGGAATGATCGGTTTATATAAAGCGATCAGGGACTTTAAAGGTGACAAGCTTTCCTCCTTCCGGGCTTTTGCCGAACTCTGTATTACCCGGCAGATTATCACGGCCATAAAAACGGCAACACGTCAAAAGCATATACCGTTAAATTCATACGTTTCTCTGAATAAGCCTATTTATGATGAGGATTCCGATCGTACCCTGTTGGATATCCTTTCCGGTACAAAAGTGACAGATCCGGAGGAGTTAATGATTAACCGGGAAGAATATAATGATATCGAATTCAAGATCGGGGAGATTTTAAGCGAACTCGAATGGCGTGTTTTGATGCTTTACCTGGAGGGAAAGTCGTACCAGGAGATTGCTGTGGAATTGAAGAGGCATGTCAAGTCTATAGACAATGCTCTGCAAAGAGTAAAGCGTAAACTGGAACGCTACCTGGAAATCAGGCGGGTGTAGCTCAGTGGCAGAGCCCTGGCTTCCCAAGCCAGTTATGTGGGTTCGATTCCCATCACCCGCTCCAATAAAAGATTATTTATAAAAGCCCTGTTGAAATCATCAGGGCTTTTGTTTTTCTTTTAAATAGTAGCGCAGGGCTCGGGGGGTGATATTCAAAAGTTTTGCCGCTTTGAGCTGGTTTCCATAGGTTGTTTCCAGGGCTTCCGTGATTATTTTTTTAATGAGGTTGCTATGCCAGCCCTTAAGGTCATCCTGGAAGCTGTTTAGGGCAAAACCCTGTTTAAAATTCAAATTTTTCAAAAATAGTTCCTCAAACCTGGCCAGTATTTTTTCAAGCTCTTTGCCCCGCGGATGCGAATGGAAAAGCTCCACCGGCTTCAAATCATGTTCGGGAGCAGTATCGTCCTCCGGTAGCGGTGCTGCTTCCTCTTTTTGGGTTCTAGAAGGGGTTTCCTGGGCCAGGCCAGACTCTTCCCGGTATTTCTTTATTATTCTCTGGGGAAGGTCTTCGGTACGGATAATGGGACTGTTACTGAGCAGGACAGCCTGTGCGACTGTATTGGCGAGCTCCCTGATATTTCCAGGCCAACTGTACTGCATCAGTATTTCCAGAGCTTCCTCACTAAATCTTTTTGCTTCAGTCCCTTTAGCTTTGATCTCCTTTTCCAGAAAATAATTAATAAACAGCGGGATGTCCTCTGTCCGCTCACGCAAAGGGGGTATAAATAAAGAAGCCACATCCAGGCGGTAAAACAGATCTTCTCGGAACTGGTTATTCTCTACCTTGAGCTGCAAATTGGCATTGGTAGCAGCAATGATGCGCACATCTACTTTACAAAGCTCCTCCCCGCCAACCCTTAAAAACTCACCCGATTCCAAAACACGCAGCAGTTTCACCTGAATAGCGGAACTGGCAGAATCTATCTCGTCCAGGAACAGCGTTCCTCTATGGGCAAGTTCAAATATACCTTTTTTTCTGCTGCCGGCACCTGTAAATGAACCTTTTTCATGGCCGAAAAGTTCACTTTCCAGTAATGTTTCCGTAAAGGCACCGCAGTTAAAGGCCAGGAAAGGGCGCTCGCTACGGTGGCTGACAGCATGTATATATCTGGCCAGGACTTCTTTTCCTGTCCCGGTTTCTCCCTGTATCAAGACAGTAATATTTTTTTTGGCTATTTTTTGCGCTGCGGCAATTAATCTGAGCATTTTGGGGTTTTTGCCGACAACAAAGCCGTATTCCTCCTGAAACCTGTCCAATTTTTCCAGCTCGGTGTGTACATTCAAGGCTTTTTCCAGCAGCGCCTCCATTTCCTCTATGTCGACAAAAGGTTTTTCCACATAATCGAAAGCCCCGAGTTGGATGGCTTCTACCGCAGATTTAACAGTAGAATAACCTGTAATGATAATTACTTCGCACTCCGGTTGTTTTTCTTTAATTATTTTTAAAAGATTTAATCCGTCATTGTCGGGAAGTTTAAGATCCACCAGAGCAACGTTAAATTGAAAGGAAGCGAGCTTGTCCAGGGTTTCTTTTCCTGTATTGGCTGTTTCTACCTCATATCCTTTGTTTTTGAGAAGGTAAGAGAAAAAATTGCACACCTCCCTTTCATCATCAACTACTAAAAAACGGGGCTTATTGGACATGTTCGACTGCCTCCTCGGGACAATTAGTTGAAAATGGAACTGTTTGGAGTGCTGGCCTTAGCTCACGCGTTCACACAGACAGGTTCACGGTGCGACTGCAGGCTACGGCCGGCTTCCCGGCAGAGCTCACCTTCATGTTCATGCTGCCGGCGGCGGACATCCGTGTCCGCCTGTCCCACTCCAATCTTTTTGTGCCGGCAAAACGGCGGGTGTTTTTTAGTTAATTAGGTTTATTGGTAGAACCGACGGTCTCTCCCACCAGCTCTTCTGAAACCGAAGCGCTAACAGGAAGAATAAGGCTGAAGATACTCCCCTGGCCGGGAGTGCTTTCCGCGTTGATAAATCCCTTGTGGGATTGCGCAATCCCCAGGCTTACTGAAAGCCCCATACCCGTTCCTTTGCCTACTTTTTTTGAGGTAAAGAAGGGATTGAAAATACTGGGGATTTTTTCGGGCTCGATTCCGCACCCGTTGTCAATTACGTCAACGGCAACGAATTTTCCGGGTTGGGCTCTGGTTCGTACGATTATTTTACCTTTTTCCTGCGAATCGTTATTGTCCATATACTTTTCTTCGATGGCATCCTTGGCGTTAAGCAGCAGGTTAATCAGTATTTGCTCCAATCCTTGCGGGTTTCCCAGGACGGTTGGCAGAGATGGAGACAGTTCTTGGACAATGTCGATCTTATTTTTTTCAATTTGATAGGCAATGAGTCCCAAGCTCTTTTCGACAATCTGGTTGAGGTCGATCTCTTCGAAAGAAAATTCATCCTGGCGCGAAAAGGTTAACAGGTTTTGAATAATTCGCTGGCAGCGCACTCCGCAGGCTGCGATATCCTTAATTAGCTGGTAGTGGGGGCTTGATTCATCGGTTTCTCGTAAGAGGAGTTGCGAATTTCCTACAATGGCCGTTAAAGGACTGTTCAGCTCGTGGGCTACTCCGGCAGACATTTCCCCCAGGGAGACGAGTTTGATGGAATCAACAAAACTTGTTACATCCTTGCCGTAGTATGTTACGCCGTAGGGCTCTTCTTTCTCTGTAAAGGCCGGGTAGGCAAAAATGTCCAGGACGCGGTTGTAACGGGTACGCGTCTGCTGGTAGGCGGTTTTTTTGTTTTTTAGGACCTGATCAGCCAGGCAGGGGTTGCACTTTGATTCGCGGCCGTAAAAAAGGCGGTAGCATTTTTGTCCCAGGATCTCATCCTCGCTGAGAGTAAAAAAGTCTGCCGCAGCTTTATTGACCCTTTGGATTTCATAGTTTAAATTGATAAAAACCAGCAGGTCCGTAACGGCCGAGAAAGTAATCTCCCACTCTTGCTTGCGCTGCCATACCTCATTATAAAGGGAGACATTTTCCAGGCACACAGCCAGCTGGTCGGCCACCTGCTGCAAAAACAGGAGGTCATTTTCATTAAATGCTTGCCTGCCGGCCACTTCAACAATCCCGGTGACTTTGTCTTTTACCAGTAAAGGGATTAAAATTTTCGAAGTGATACCCTGTTTTACCAGCTCTACATCTTCCGGGAAAGAACAGCCTTTTAAGGAGATATTTCTATGGAACAACGGTTTTTTTTCATTAAGAACATACCAGAGGGCTGCATTGACATTCATGTCCTTACCTTTAAGGGGCTTTTGTAAATCGCTGTTTTGAATGAAAGTTTCATGAATTTTTTTCCCGTTAGATTCATCGGCAGAAAAAACGGTCCGTTTAATCAATCCGCCCTTTAAAACGATGTAAAGGCTTAAAATATTGAAGTTAACAAGGGTCTGCAGCTTGGGAATTAAATTTTCGATAATCTCCTGGAAAGACATGTTAATCCCGATATTTTTTGCCAACTGGTTGATAATTTCCAGCTGAGTGTTTCTTTGGGAGACTTCGGCCATCTTTTTCTTTAATTCGACATAGTACGACTTTTTGGAACTGTGAATTCCCGTAAGTTTTTCAATCAGCATCTTTCTGTTTTTTATAACCATTGCTCTTTCCCCTTTTTCCATAGTGAAACAAGCAATAAGACAAGCTCTAAGTTTACTTTTTCTGCAGAGCGGAATAAAATATTTCGGCGATATCTTCAACGTCCGCATCCCTGGGATTGGTAATGAAGCAGGCATCTTTAACGGCATTTTTACTGAGTTCAGGGATTACTTCCTCCGGCAAGCCCAGTTCCGCCAGTCCGGAGGGTATTTTTACATCCCTGGCCAGTTCTTCAACCATGGAGATGGCTTTTTCTGCCGCTTCCCGCGGTGTCATTCTGTCTACTTTTGCTCCCATTGCTTTGGCTATTTCTATATATTTATCCATAGAAGAGACGAGGTTAAAGCGCATGACATAAGGGAGCAGTATGGCGCTGATCTCGCCAATAGGAAAATCTAGAAGCCCTCCCACCTGGTGGCTCATGGCGTGGACCAGACCCAGAACAGCATTGGAAAAGGCCAATCCCGCCTGCAAGCTGGCTTTGGCCATGGCCACCTTGGCTTCTTCATTGACCTGGCTGGCCACCGAGGCCCTCAGGTTTGCAGAGATTAGCTTTATGGCGTGTAAAGCGTGGACATCGGTCAAATCGGTTGAAGCCAAAGAAAGAAAAGCTTCTATGGCATGGCTCAATGCTTCCATGCCCGTACTAGTGGTCAGCTTGCTATTGACTGTAGAAAGAATCAACGGATCCGATATGGCAATATCAGGTACAAGGGACTTGGAGATAATTGTCATTTTGATTTTTCGGCTGCTATCGGCGATAATAGAGAACTGGGAAACCTCCGAACCTGATCCGGCTGTCGAAGGGACTACAATTAGAGGCGGAAGCGGTTTATTGATTAAATCGATTCCTTCGTAGTCTTGAATCTTTCCGTGATTTGTAGAAAGTGTAGCTACAGCTTTCGCCGCATCTATGGCACTGCCCCCCCCAATGGCCAGGACGGCATCACATCCGGTTTCAGTATACAGCATGGCCCCCTTTTCAACTTCGTAGTCCCTGGGGTTGGCGGAAAAATCGGACCAGAGCTGGTAATCCAGACCCACATGCTCGAGAAAGAACAGCGCTTTTTCGATCCAGCCGTATTGCATTACTCCCTGGTCTGCAACCAGAAATACGCGAGAAGCACCCAGGCGGGTACAGCACTCACCTACCTGGTTTATTGACCCTTTTCCGAAAATAATTTCCGGGGCGACAAATTTGCTTATATACATTTTTCTTCCCTCTTAACAGGCATTTTTGCACTACTTGTTATTTCTTTAATTAAGGATGTAATTCCTCTTTTTTAATCACTTATTTTAAATAAAGCAGCCTGCTTTCAATTTTAAGGAAAGGGGCAATCCCCTTTTATATATAGAGGAATGCCCCTTTGTCATGATTCCATGAGATTTAATTCCTAAATGGCCCCGGATCTTCAACCGGGGAAAGGAACTCTTTGGTGGTGTGAAATTACTGCTGTCAATATTTCCTGTTATTGCCTGTTTAATGTCGCTGCCAGCTCTCCTTCTGCCGGTGTTTTTACTTTATCTTCTGTACTTTCTTTTGCTGCCGCAGTAATTTTGGGTAAAAGACCATATCCGATATTTTGCTCCATCGTCTTCTTGCAGATAGCTCTTTGCTGATCGGTGCAGCCGATCTCCTCGGCTTCTTTCCTGTCAAATACTTTGGCAAAGGCGCCTGCGCTGCAAAACATCGTCCACCCGTTAAGCCCCTGATACTCTTTCCAGTAACGGCACTCAATTAATTTTTCCATTTTATTCGCTCCTTTTACCCTTGTTTTGGCCGTTTCTGACATGGCCTGCCCTTCATACAGGCCATTGCCGTTTATTTCAAAGAAAGAGATTCCGGGAACGTTTGCCGGGAAGAGCTTTTTTTACATTGTCTGCGGCTTGGCTCCCCGAATCTCCCTCTGGTCCGATATTTCTGCCAGTTTCCGGACCGAAGGACGGAGATAAGCGCTCCAGTAGAGAACACCTACAAAGATTACCCCTCCTACTAAGTTTCCGATGGTAGCTGGGATCAGGTTTTTCAAGAAAAATCCTCCCCAGTGCAATCCCTGAAGGAGCTCCGGCGCCATTAAACCCTGGGCAATAACATGGTCTTTAAGCATGATTCCCATGGGAATAAAATACATATTGGCAATGGAGTGTTCCAGGCCTATGGCGACGAAGGCTGTCACAGGAATCATAATGCCTATTATTTTACTGATTGCCTCTTTTGCACCCATAGCTAACCATACGGCCAGGCATACCAGCCAGTTGCAAAAGATCCCGCGGAAAAATACTTCCGACCAGGAGAGGGATACTTTGGCATTGGCTGTGCCTATTGCTTTAAGGGCAATGCCGTAGCTGTTTGCTTTCCAAATACCTGAGTAGTAGAAGATGAAGACAATGACCAAGGCGCCGACAAAATTGAACAAATAGACCCATACCCAGTTTTTAAGGACCTGTTGTGCTGTAACTTTCTTTTGCAGGTACCCCGTTACCATCAGGTTATTTCCCGTGAATAACTCCGCGCCCCCCAGAATGACCAGGATGAGCCCCAGTGAAAAGGTCATGCCACCTACCAGGCGGGAGAGGCCGTCCCCAATATAGTTTGCAAGGTCATTGGTTACGACCGTGGAGAGCACCGCCCCCATTGCGATGTAGGCCCCGGCAAGAATAGCCAGCAACTGCAGTGATGGAGAAGCTGTGGCCGCTTTTTTCTCGGCAAGCCCAACGACATTTTTAGCAATTTCCGGGGGAGGGTCACAAACAACGGGAGCAGGTGGTGCAGGGACTGCCCCCATACCGATATTTAACTCCATTGTCCCCAGGCATTCTTTTCTCTTTTCTGCGGTACAACCAATCTGTTCCAAAAAAGCAGGGTTTACCGACCGGTTAAAAGCAGCCAGTTCACAATAAGATACCGAACCTCCTACAGAATCATAATTCTTCCAGAATTGACAGCGATTTTCCACCATTTAAACCTCCTTTCTTTTTTTAAGATTCTTTTTTATATATTTCACTAGTGTTTAATGCAAACAACGTGCCAAGTATTTATTCTGTTTAGACCCCTGCAGGAAAGCCTTTTCTGCAGCATGTTAACGGATCAAAGCAGTCCTTTTACAAAAATCTGTTTTTAAAAGTACGTAAATACGGCATTATTAATACCTTTTACGTCAACGCAGGAGCGGGCTCTTTTCTACCATGACCGGGCAGTTGCAAGCACAATGAAAACTTTTTGACAAAGAGCGCATAAAACTAATAAGACGTAAAAAATGCGAAGTAATTTTCCTTAATTAGTGAACAAAAAAGGAGGAAAGTTTATGACATTTAGCGAATATTTTAAACTGTAAATTTTTAAAGTAATATTTATACTAAAATTATTAAGTTTTTTCAGAAAGTCACTATTCCTCTATCCAGGCCCCATTGGGTGCCCTGGATAGATTTTTTTCACCTCCAAGAAGAGGTGTTTTTGTTTTTTGATGAAATTGGCTGATTTAATTAGTTTTATAAAGATTTTATTTCATAATTAATTTATTTGTTCTTTTTCGGTTATATTTCGAACTTGACAACCGTAAATGGCCACCAAAATGGAAATAGAGGCATTATTTACCAATATTTCCAGGAGGTGGTGAAGGTGCTGGACCATGTCCGCACTCACGAAGAGTACTTAAATTTCATGTTGCCCCGGATCAGAAGATTGTTTTTGGAAAAACCGGGTCAGGTTTTGTTTTATCTCGATGCCGCTCTTAAGGCTTATGTTATGAACCTGGATAGAGGCATCGAACTTTTGCAAGGTTGTTACTCCAAAGATTTCGGCAGGCCGGCTGAGTTTGACCCGGCTGATATGCTGCGCTCTTTGGTGTTGATGGTATCACTGGGAATTACCAGTATCACCAAATGGGTCGATAAGCTTGGAAAGTGTGATGTTCTGGCCGTTTTATGCGGTTTTGAACCGGCTAAAACTCCTTCCGTAGGCGCGTTTTATGATTTCTGGAACCGCTTGTGGCTGGAAGATAAACGGCTAAGGATAGAAAGAAAACGAAAGCTTAGGAAAAAGCGTAAAAAGCCTCAGGCTAAGAAAGGGCAGAAACTGCCCAACAGGCGCCCGGGGGTGGTGGATAGACTGGTCAGTTCTTTCCGCAAGGGCCGGTTCTTTTCCACCAAGCGCCCCGAGCGACTGCTGCAGGAGCTGTTCACCAGGGTGTTTGTTCAAGGCTCCAGGGAGAGAGGTATTATCCCTGAAGATATGATCCTCGTCGGTGACGGCTCCCCTTTTGAGTCTTGTAGTAATCCCTATGGTATCCCGGTGTGTGGTTGCCGGACCAAGGGAATCTACAAGTGTGACTGCCCTCGCAGATACAGTGATGTCTATGCGAACTGGGGCTATGATAGCTCCAGGAATGTATACTTCTGGGGGAGAAATCTCTATACGCTTTCCTGTGTTAACGGTGAGGCTGAACTGCCGGTATTTCTTCGTTTCGGACAGGGCTCCAGGCACGATAGCGTGCTTTTTGCGTTCAGTGTGGTGGAGGCATGGCCCCTTTTCAGCAAAGCCGGGGTCAGTGTCAGCGTTTTTATCGGTGATTCGGCCCACGATGCAAATGCCTTGTATGCTCTGCTTGATGATTACGGCTGCAAGACGGTGATCGAGCTGAAAAATAAACCTTCGTCTTTTATCCCTTTAAATGAGCAGGGTATCCCTCTTTGTCCTAAAGGGTTTTTAATGCAGTACTGGGGATTCGATAGGAAAAAAGGCCGCTTCAAGTGGCGCTGCCCCAAAATTTCCGGGAAAAAAAGGAACCGTGAAAAGTTTGCTTGTGATACGCTTTGCTCTGATTCTGGTTATGGCTATAGCTGTTATACTAAGCCCGAATGGGACAGGCGGATTTTTACTGATATCCCCAGAGGATCAGCTTTGTGGAAACAGCTGTATAAAAGAAGGCCTGTTTCGGAAAGGGTAAATAAGCGCTACAATGACTACGGCCTTGATACTGCCCGCGTTAGGGAGAATTGTTACTGGTACCACCTGGCCCATCTGGCTGCAATAAATATGCATCTGGATGCCTGGGTAAAACAGGAGCTGGAAATATCAGGCCTGGACAAGAAGGAACTGTTGCTGCGTTGGCTGGGTGTCAGCAGGGCAACTGTCTGCGCTTGAATCGCCCGTTGCCTGAGCCCAAAATATGTGCCATTGGGTTGTTTTGTGCTATTACGTAGACCGCTGTCTGCTGCGAGGAAGGAGGGCTTGCTTTAGCCTGCCTAAAACTTAAGTTTTCAAAGAGCTAAAAGTTATTTTATTGCAATAATGGTATTTCCTGTTATTTTTCTAACTCTTACTTGTAAAAGCATCCTGGGGACTTTCTGAAACTACTCTAATCATATTTTGCTTGCGATCTACCAGGTAATAATAGCCGTCTTCATCCTTTTTCCCCATGTCACCTGCCGTGCACCATTCGCCCCGGAAGACTTCCTTTGTTTTGGCGGGATCTTTCCAGTACTCC
>JAKORA010000237.1 GCA_029778075.1 Bacillota bacterium
CCTGGAAGGCCTCAAAAAGTCCATGGGAAGCGCTCAATACGCCGGCCAATTCCAGCAGACACCAGCGCCGGCTGAAGGTCTTATCTTCAAGAGAGAATGGCTGGGGAATTTCTTCAAAACCGCACCACACCAGAACATGCTCATTCAATCCTGGGATATGCCGTTCACCAAAAGTGAAGGCAGCGCCAAATGTGCCGGCATTGTCATGGGAAGAAACGGAGCCAATATTTACATCCATGACCTGGTGAACGACAAAATGACATTCACCGAGAGCGCGGCCGCGGTTCGGACCCTTACCGGCAAATGGCCAAAGGCCAGAGCGAAGGTTATAGAGAACAAAGCCAATGGACCGGCCATTGTCGACTACCTGAAAAAAGAGATCCCAGGCATGGTGGAGTTTAACCCAAAGGGCAGCAAGGAAGAGCGCGCCATCAGTGTAACGCCTTATTTTGAAGCGGGGAACATCTGGTTCCCGGATCCGGAAACACACCCATGGGTACACGACCTGATCAATGACCTTTTGATATTCCCGAAAGGAACATACAAGGACACCGTCGACGCCCTGGTACAAGGTATTTTATATCTCATGGATAAACCGTCCATGACAGGTCCGCCAAAGACCAGTACGCTCACCAAGAGTAGCTACTGGCGACGATAAAGAAAAGCACCGTGCAAGCACAGTGCAAGTATAGTGCTTTTATTATACCAATATCAGCCCAGCACAGGGAGAGCACTACAAAAAGAGAGATAATCCAAAAAACGGTTTTTTGTTATTAAAAATGTCATAAAAACGGTGAGGTTTAGGAAGCGTTTATAGCGCTTCTTTTTATTTATTCCAATTACTCCAAACCCAGCAATAATGCGGTTTTGCAAAAAGCATAGTGCAAGCACCATACAAGCACAGTAAAAGCACAGAACGAGCCCTGCTGGTACCCTATTACCTTTAACCTATTACCTTTTACCTATCACTGTATAGTGCGACAGGTAGGACGGGAAAGGAGGGATAAATAAATCAAAGAGAGGAGAGATCCATCATGGACACCAAAGGCTATCAATTAAGGGCCCGTTTCCTTCAGGAAGCTGAAGAGAAAGGACCAACAGCAC
>JAKORA010000238.1 GCA_029778075.1 Bacillota bacterium
AGATAAAATGTGTCTTCTTCGGTGACGTTTCCTGGCTTGTGCCAGGGCTCGTTTCCGGACCCGTTCCCTGCTGCGAGGCACAACCGGCCACAGCTAGTAAAAACAGACTCAGCACCACAAACAGCACACATAGTTTCCTGGCATGTGTAAACATTACTCTCACTCCCTCATTTTTTTGACCCCTTTAATAATCATCAGAAAAAGTACATCCTGCTCTAAGTAAATTATTAATAAAACCGCCACCTCCTCGCTTTTTAAAGAATTAAGTACCAGTTGCCGGCAAATCCTGAAGCTATTGTAATAATAAAAGCTATTGTAATTTAAAAGTTACTTGAGAGTCAATTATATATTTTGGAAATTTTTAATTTTTAACTCCTTGATTTTAGACAAGAGAACAGGGTGCTCCAAACAATATGCCAAGACAATGATTAACAAGACAATTAAATTGACAGATCACTGGGCCATTAATTGCTTTCGGCAATTTTTTTATTTGGCAGACAGAATTTTGCCAGTATCAAGCTTAACAGAAGAGCAAGCATCGATATTCCAATGGAAACATGAAAACTGGAAAAATCCATTACCCAGCCCAAAAAAAACGGTCCGATAAGCATTCCGGCATCATTAAAGAAATGTATCCTGCTTACCGTTCGGCTTAGATGGGAACCAGGTGAAAAATCAGCGGCTATCACCATTGGTAGTGCGATAGTGAAAGCGGCCAATCCAAAGATAATATTGACAATGAGATACAAAGGGAAGTTATTTACGAGGAAAAAAAGACCGCTTGCCAGGAGCAACACAATCAAGCCGATCTGTATAATCAATTTCCGGCCATAGCGGTCCGCAGTATGGCCGCCCATCAGGATCGCTAAAATGCTAATCATACTTGATAAAGTAAGGGTTAAGCCAAGTTTTAGGCTGTCCAGGCCAATTGAATCACCAAAGAGGGGTATAAGCGTTCTCTCTAAGCCGAATCGATGAAAAAAAATCGTAAATGACAAAATGTATAGAGTTGGTAAAACCAGGGGTGAAATAACCGGCCTGTATTCAAGCGATTTCTCTGCAGTATCAGCCTTATTAATTGTCGTTAAAGCTGTTTCTCCTTGTCTCCGGAAATATAACATAAGCGCGATAACCAGGCCGATAATGTTTAAAAGTGCACAGAAGTAAAACACAGCCCGCCAGTTGTATAATACAGCGAGCGCCCCTCCAAAAAAAGGAAAAATAGAAACGCCAATCCGGTTTGCCATCATGTTGTAAGAGATTACGGTGGCACGCTGCGAAGATTTTGCCAAAAATAATAATTCTGTTTGAATAGCTATCATTGTAAAGGAGGAACCTATTCCGAATACTATTCTGCTGATAACCAGAAACATAAATGTGGGAGCCAGCGCCGACATTATCGTGCCGGTCATAATGATGGCTATACTTATGATTATCAAAAGGCGGCCACCATATCGATCAATGAAAATACCGGCCGGCACATTGGCTATTAGTCGAGCCAGTGCAAAAGAAGAGACATAGAGGCCTATTTGAGCGGCGGAGACTCCTCCCCAACTCTGAATGAGCGGCAGTATAGGAGTTATAATACCAAATCCCGCCAGTGAAAAAATCATAACAGTGCTAAGCTGAATGATCTGTTTATAATCTAGATCGGAATTGCGCAGCGAAAACAGATATTGTTGGACATGGTGTTTAGTTTTATTAACCAATTCATTAAAAAACATCCCCATGAGGCTTATAACTGCCCTTTCAAGATATGTTTCTGAAAATTTAACTAAAGGTAATAATCTTTAGCCTCCAATGACTGTCTCCAGACCAAAGGATTCCACGATCTTTTTTAGCTCCTCCATCTTCTCTTCTTCCAAGGGCTCTATATGCAAGACCCCGTCTTCTCTCTCTAGACGCTTATACTTTACCTCTCCCATTTTATGGTACGGAAGAAGGTGCACCTTGACCTGGCTGCCGAGTTCGCGGGAGATAAACTCAGCCGTGGCCCGGATGTTCTCCTTTGTGCTGTTGTAGCCCGGCACTACTGGGATCCGCGCCCACATGGCGCGGCGGAGTTCTCGATAAATCCTCTTCGCGTTTTCCAGAATCAGGCGGTTCGGCACGCCGGTGTACTCTTGATGTTTCGCCGGCTCCATATGCTTGAAGTCAAAAAGGACCAGGTCAGCGTATTGAAGCACCTCCTTGATCGTCTCCCAGGCAGCGTAACCGCAGGTGTCCACCGCGGTGTGCAGGCCGGCTTCCTTGCATAACCTTAAGATAGCGGCGGCGAACTCCGGCTGAGACAGCGGCTCGCCGCCGCTTAAAGTAACCCCTCCGCCGGAACTCTCATAAAATACTTCGTCTTTGGCAACCTCATGGAAAACCTCGCCTGCGGTCACATGGCGCCCCATAAGGCTTCTGGCTTCATAGGGGCATACTTCCGCGCACTTGCCTCTCCCTTTGCACCGCTCCCGGTTGGTCCTAGCTTTTCCCTCCTGGATCTCAATAGCCCCGCAGGGGCAAACGGCAGCGCACTGCCCGCAACCAACACACTTTTCCTGGTTAAAAAACACTTCGGGCTGCAATAATTGGGATTCGGGGTTCTGACACCAGAGGCACCGCAGGGGGCAGCCTTTTATAAACACCGTGGTGCGGATCCCCGGGCCATCGTGGATACTGTAGTGCTGAATATTGAAAATTACTCCTTGAACGGATTTGTCACTTAAATTAACCATATCAGCCTATCCTTTCCTAATATAAATAGCTATTCTCTGCCAAAATTTTTAAATCAGGTTACACGGCAATGCTCGGCAGGAACAGTATGAGCTGGGGTACCATCAGCAAAAGGATTATACAGATTATGTCGGCAATCAAGAAAGGAACTATGCCCCTGAATATCGTTCCCATCGGCACATCCGGTGCGACCCCCGCGATGACAAATACATTCATCCCGATGGGCGGCGTTATCATGGCCACCTCCATCGCTCTGGTAACCACTACCCCGAACCATATCGCATCAAAACCCAGGCTCACGGCAAGCGGGAAAAAGATGGGTATTGTAAGCACATGCATGGCGGCGGCATCAAGAAAGCATCCCAGGAAAAAATAGACCAAAATGATTACTCCCAGCAACGCCAACGGCGGTAATGCAAGCTGACTTACAAACTCTGAAAGGGCCATCGGAAGGCGGGTTGAAGCCAGAAAATAGTTGAAAATAAAAGCTCCTATTAAGATGCCGTAAATCATCCCGGTGGTGCGCAAAGTGGAAATACAGGCTTTTTTAAGCGTAACCCAGGTGAGCCTCTTCCTGATTAAAGAGAAAGCGAGCGCACCGACAGCTCCTACCGCCCCGGCTTCCGTTGGTGTAAACCACCCCACCATAAGGCCAAGGAGGACAAAAAGGATTAAGCCTATCGCTTCCCCGGCGTTCAAAAAAGCAAAAAACTTTTCCTTGAAGCTAAAGCTCTCCCCGCGCGGGCCAAGCAGAGGATTGAAACGGCAAAGAAGATAAATAACAATCATATAAGAAACAACTTCCATTATTCCCGGGATCCATCCGCCAAGAAAGAGCTTTCCTATTGATGTTTGTGTAAGTATACCGTAAATAATAAGTACACCGCTGGGCGGGATAAGCGAGCCTACGGTGCCCCCGGCGGCAACGGTGCCTGTGGCCAGGCGCGGGTCATACTTGAAGCGCTTCATTTCGGGCAGGGCTACCGAACCCATAGTGGCCGCCGTAGCAATACTGGACGAACTTATCGCCGCAAAAATGCCGCAGGCGGTAACAGTGGCCAGACCCAACCCGCCTGGAAAACGTCCCAGCCACTTGTAGGCCAGGTTATAAAGATCTTTCCCTATCCCCGTATTGGTAAAAATATACGCCATTAAAAGAAAAAGGGGAAGCACAGCCAGGTCATAATCGGACACTTTCTGGAAAGGTACAACTTCCAACTTGGCAAAGGCGGCGCTTGGCGAAACTACTAACCATAATCCGACAACTCCTACCAGACCCATCGAGAACCCTATGGGCACGCCTAAGACTATCAATACAAATAAAGCGACCAGACCGAGAATACCGATTTCCAGCGGAGTCATTTCCCGGCTCCCTCCTTTACAGGCCTGCAGAGGTAAATCACTGCAGCAAGACAAATGAATACCAGGGCCAAGATCCAGACAAGCCTGAAGGGAAGATAGGGAACTTCTAAAAGTTCCGTACGCTCCAGGAGCCATTTCTCCAGCATGATAGCAATGCCGGCCCAGGTTATCAGAACCCACCAGAGCAAGGTCACCAGCCAGACAAACCTGCCAAGGAAAGCTTGAGCGCGCTGGGAGAGGCGGTTACGGAGAAATGTCACCGCCACATGACCGCCTTCCAGAGTGGCCTGAAAAAGAGCAAAGGAAACGGAGGGTACTATGAACAGCACAATTAACTCGTGCGCACCGGTAATACTGTGCCCGAAACCTCTGGTCACAGCATTAATTACAATAAGGAAGGCATTTATAAATAGGAATGCTGAAGCTATCACTATACCGATCTTGCTTATAAACCGGACGGAACTATTTATACGTTCCATGACCATACTCCTTCCGCTAATGTAAACCAAGGTATCGTGTAAAAACTGACCTCGGCAACAATAATTTAAATATCCTGTATTGCTATATTTTGGTCAACCCAAATAGCGGCTGCCGGGGCCGCATCACAGTTACCTGAAAGCAACAGCTCTCAAGGCATAGAGCGCCCCCGGCCCACACGGCCTTCTTCACCATACAAATACAGGCGTTAAGCTTGGCACGGCGCAAAACGGTCCTCTGCTGCATGTGATATTATATAGAGGTTGTCTTGAAGGCCCCATTCCACAATCAACCTTTTCCCTTTCTTCCTGCCGTTACAGCTAATTGCTGTACTCTTCCCAGAGTCGTCGTACCTCCTCGAAGATTGCCAATAAGGGCTTGCCCGTCTTTTCCTGAGTAGCGCTCATTTGCTCTATGATCATATTATCAGCAATTTCATGGAATTTCGCCAATTCTTCGGGTGGAAACTCAATAAACTCCACACCATGTTCCCTGGCAAAAGCAGCTCCTTCCTCATCGTATTTAAGCAACTCTTCTGTGACCTTACGTCCATACCACTCCATGTTGTCATCGAAGACTTTCTGGATATCTGCCGGCAAACTGTTCCAGGTATCCAGGTTCATCACTCTGTGTGGTGTAGGACCAACAGCCATGTTGAGCATGGTTACATAGCCTATCACTTCACCAAACGCATACGACTTCAAGCACTCCAGCGGCACCATGGCACCGTCTACAGTTCCTTTTTGCAAGGCCACATACGTTTCCGACATGGGAACGGTCGCAGCATCAGCTCCCAGAGCTACTCCCAAATTCGCATACTCCCCGGAAACCTTTAGCATTAAGCCCTTAAAGTCATCAACAGTGCGTACAGCTTTTTTGGTAGTAATCAACTGGTAAGGAGATGTGGGGCAGTGGGTCATGGTCTTAACATCTTTGAACTCCTCGTCAATCTCGGGGAATTTCGCCCGGATTTCGTGGTAAATGCGGCGTGCAATTTCGGGGTCGGTTACATTGTAGAAAAGAAGGCGCATGGCTTTTTCAATTTCAAAACCTTCCTTGACGTACGCCGCTGATACTTCGGCGACATCTGCCACCCCCTTGGAGAGCTCGACATAGGCCTGATCCATGCTCATTAAGGCGCCTCCCCAGTAGGGTTCGAACTTCACCCTACCGCCAGTCTCTTTCTCTATCTTCTCCATCCAGGCGATATCGGCAATGGCCTGCGGATGCAGTTCAGTATAGGTAGCTGCATATCGCAAAACAATCGGTTCGACCTCTTCTGCCTCTTCTGCAGGGGCAGCCGGGGAGGAAGATTTGGGTGCTTCCTCTGTCTTGGCACATCCTCCCAGTAAAGCAATCAGCAGCACTACCAGCAAAAGGCTGAGCAAGCGGTTCCTTTTAATACTCATCTCGGTCACTCCTTGTTGTTTAATTTCTCCTATCCTAAGACCCCCATTATGCCCTTTGTCCTTAAGTACACATATGAGATACCCCCTTTCGAGCAGGAAAGTTCCCCGGCCGGCGAAGTGCTCTAGTAAAAGTGCTCTAGTATAAGAATATCACCAGTGCTTTTATCTCCAGAATGATGCCTTACAGCCTGCTTGGGGAATCTTCAAGATTACCACCAGAAATAACCACCTGTTTCCTGAAAAATCAGACACGATCTGGAGCACGTATCAGCGAAAATAGCTCATAATTTCAGTCCCATTGTCCAAGGTTTCAAGGGACAAAATCATTTTTGCCAAAGATCTTCAAAACGGACGGAGGCGATGTGGTTGGCTAAAGCTTGCGATATGTTTTCAGAGGTCACGCGTTTCCACCGCCGATCACGACTTCATCACCTTGAACGCGAAACTCAGCCGGCAAATCCTGGTCCACGGTAATCTGCCGCATATATTCCACCACTTCTCCAAAGCGTGGATCCTGCGGGCTTAGAATTTCCGGCTGTGACTGAGGGTTAATGTAAGCCGGCAGGAACGAAACCGTCTTGATGCGGCTTTCAGCGAACACGCACTTGGCTACTATGGTCTTCCGGGAGTCGCGAGGCAGAAAATAAGAAGGGTACTCCGGATCCGGTTTCCAGTCCGGATTGAGAACCTCTATTTCCTTGTGCCTGGGGCTGCTTAAGATTTCCGGCAAGGGCCGCAGGTCAAGGGCGAAGTTGCATAGGCTGTAAAATACTACCTTTCCTTTATATACTTCCACCCCTTTCAAGATATGCGCGTGGTGCCCCAAAATAAGGTCGGCACCATGATCAATGGCCACATGGGCGATCTCCCGCTGGTAGTCGGCGATTACCGCGGGTATGAAATGTATTCCCCAGTGTAGCGAGAGTATTACAAAATCCGCGTCTTTTTTCGCAGCTTCTATATCGTGCACCATAGCTTCCAGGTCACCGCGGTGGGCAAAACTATGCACACGGCAGGGGGTGCCCGGCTGATCATGCTCGATCTGCTCGTATAAGGTATGGCCTCTGAGAGGAGCACAGCCGGGACGGTCTTCTTCAGCCCAGTATCCGTAGGGTAGGATGGAATTATAGGCCAGGAACGCCAGGCGCATTCCTTTCGACTCTATAATCGCCGGGCGGCGTGCCTCCTGGATATTGGCCCCGACTCCCACGATCGCCAGCCCCTGGTCCTTAAGTACATTAATCGTGTCAAAGAAAGCCTCCCTTCCCAAGTCCATGCAATGATTGCTCGCAAAGGAGACCACTGTGAACCCTGCCTCTTTCAGCGACCCGGCCACTTCCGGCTGAGCCCGGCAGGCTAGCCGCGCCTGAGGCAGGGGGCTCCCGCGGTCCGAAAGAATGGCCTCCAGTTGGCCGAACACCACATCCCCACTTTGCAGAAAATTTCTGACGCGTGCGAAGATCGTCGAGGGATCATCGCGATCCGGTGCTATATCGCCTACTGCCAGCAAGACCAGTTCTTCAGGCATCCTGTTCCCTCCCTGCCTGTTTAATTTAAGGATCAATTCGCTTCAAGAATAAAAGCAATACAACAGAAACTCATTCTCCTCAATCACTGCAACGCATGCTCCGTACGGGCAATGATATCGTCCTGAAGAGCCTTGCCCAACTGGACAAAATAGGCACTGTAACCGGCCACTCTTACCACCAGATCGCGGTAGCTCTCAGGATTCTTTTGGGCATCCAGTAATGTTTCCCGGCTAACCACGTTAAATTGAATCCATTTACCCCCGAAATTGAAGTACGTCTTGATCAGCATCGCCAGCTTCTTGAGATCCTCTTCCGACTGGAGAGCGGTAGGATGAAACCTCATGTTCAGTAGCGTTGACGAGCATAAAATCTGATCAATCTTCATAGCGCTTTTCAGGGCAGC
>JAKORA010000239.1 GCA_029778075.1 Bacillota bacterium
CTTATTCTCAAAATATTCATATATTGTTCCCGTAGCTACATCAGCAGCTTTAGCGATTTGTAACATGGTAGTTTTTTCGTAACCATTTTCTGCGAATATGTACCTTGCCGCCTCCAGAATTCTGGTTTTTTTATCTCCGTGTTGCGTGAATGAACGTTGAGAATTGTCCATGTAATGCTTCCTTCCTTTCATTAATGAATCGTATTCAATTTGTTACATTTAAATTTTACCCTAATTTATTTTATAATAACATATTATTGGCTGCAATGGTAGTAATATTTAAAATAACTTTATATATATTTATATTCCTATTAAATGCAGCTTATTAAGATATTAAATCTTATTTGACAACCAGAAGAAATCCATTTAAACTGAACATGATTCAGTTGTTTTATAAGCTAACTGACCTGCTCATGCGAGTAAAACGGCAAAATTTCTTGGAGGTTGAAAAATGAGGTACGCAGAGACAGGGTATAGCCTGGAGGTTGATTTATCCCGGGGGAGTATTGAAAGGCTTGAAACCGACCCGTCGCTAACAGGGCTTCATCTAGGGGGGCAAGGTATTGCGGCAAAAATCCTGTGGGATAGAGTTCCTCCCGAAGTCGAACCCTTTTCTCCCGATAATTTATTAATATTCAGCACCGGACTTTTACACGGCACTCTTGTCCCCGGTGCCACGCGTACCGTTGTCAATACCTTTTCTCCCCAGACAAACCTGCTTGCACATTCGTTAATGGGAGGTTTTTTCGGGCCGGAGCTGAAGCATGCCGGTTATGACACAATAGTGATCCGTGGTAAGGCTCCGGACCTGGTTTATTTATGGATAAACAACGACAAGGTGGAAATACGTGATGCCTCTCACCTCCGGGGGAAAGGCGCTCTGGAAACGGCAGAACTAATTAAAGAGGAGTTGGGGGAACCGAGGGCCCAGGTGGCTGCTATTGGACTGGCCGGTGAGAACAGGGTCTATATGGCCAGCATCGAGCATGGTAACTCCAGCGCTTCCCGAGGGCCGGGGCCGGTCATGGGAGACAAGAGGTTAAAAGCAATAGCCGTTCGCGGAACCGGGGATGTCTATGTTGCCCGGCCGGTTGAGCTTTACGAACTGTGCTTCCGTCTGAGAAAGGAGATCATAGAGAACCCCAGATGCGGGGATGTTATGGCCCACGAGGATGATGATAGTTTCCATCACGACAATTTTGCCTGGGGTAATGCCCGCGTGCGTACAAAGGGTTACTGGAACAAAGAGATTGAAAAAAAATGGAAAGAGATTGGCGATAGCATACGCATTCGTTTCAATGGCTGCTATAATTGTCCGAAAGATTGCCACCAGGTGATTTCCTACCCGGGCAGGCCGCCCTACTTTTTGAAATGTTTTGGAAAAGACACATATCATATGGCTGCTTTTAAAGAAGTAGACTTTAGTTACCACATGCTTAGCTATACGCAGGAGTACGGGCTGGACTCATACTCCACTCCGCAGGTTATGGCCTTTGCCGTGGAACTTTACGAAGCAGGCATTTTAACTGAGAGAGAGTTACCGGGATTTCCTTCCGACCAAGGAGAGAGATTTTTCTATCTCCTGGAAAAAATTGTGCATCGGGAAGGAATCGGGGATATTTTGGCCGACGGTGTTTACTGGGCGGCTCGCCGGATTGGCAAGGGCGCAGAGAAATACGACCACAATACCATAAAAAAATTTGAACAGGTACCGATCAAGCTGGGAAAATTGAACCCTCCCTATTTCCTCATGCTGGCTACCGGCGAGAAGATGACCATAACCCAGATTGAAGGATCTTTTCCCCAGGATCCCCTCCCCACCAGGGAGGAGAGAGAAGCCTTTGTGCGAGAATGGGTCGCCCTCCCCAACGATAAGATTAAACAGATATTTCTCGAATGGGAAAAACGGCATGAATTATCCATTGAAGCCTCTTGCCTGATTTGTGATTGGAATGAGATAATGCATTACATTGATGACTCCCTGGGGCTTTGTGCCTTTTTGTCGTCATTCAACGGCCAGTATGGGGGGAAACCCCCATATCATATACACAATTTGCCGCAGATAATATCCCTGGCGGCCGGAATAGACCTCGATAAAGACGGGCTTTGGGAAATAGCCGTCAGAAACCGTAACCTGGTCAGAGCCCTTAATGTTAGAAGAGGATTGAGAAGAAAAGATGAACGGCCTCCAGAAGACCACTGGGCTGTCCGGGATCATGAATTCGAGCAGAAGCTTCTTGATGCCTATTATGAATTCAAGGGCTGGACAACTGATGGAATACCCACCAGGCAAACGCTGGATAGGCTGGGCCTGGATTATGTGAGCGAAGATTTTCTACGGAGGGGAATCTTGACAGGCAATGAAAGCTTCCCCTCTGAGGAGTCGAAAATGCTGGCTGCGAAGGCGGCGCCTCATACTTCTAACGGAAAATAGTGTTAATTTTGTCTCTAATGGTATTCAGACTGTCTTCTACCTCCTGGGTAGCGGCGGCCAGGAAAAGAGCGGGTATTTTGTTTTGTGCTTCCGCCTCCTCTATAATTTCCCTGGTGATTTGTTCCCCGGGCTCCACCAGCAGGTGCCCCCGGATATCTCTAACAGCAAAATTTGCCCTTTTATGCAGTATATATTTTTTCATCTTTTCCCTGGATTCCTGGGCAAGCTCCTTTCCCCCCTGGCTTATTTCTTTTTCCAGGCGGCTCCAGATTTCCTGGACATTTTTCAGAAAATCTGAGAACGGACGATTTTTATCTTCTGTCCCTTCACTTTCATAAATCACTTCCGGTGCCGTCATTTCTCCAGGTTCAGCAGATTCACCCTGCCCGGCCTGCTGTTCTTCTGCTTCTTTTCCGCCTGTCGCCTTTTCTGCTGCCGGGGTACCCTTAAAAATATAGCGCGATTTATCTTTCAAGTTTTGCCAGGCCTGGAGAAGAAGGGCGCTCCCCTTATCGAGTTTTTCTACGGTATAATCAATGCTGTCCAATAGCTCACCCACGCCGGCGGCAAAAAGAACCTGGTAAAGCCTGCCTTTGGCACGGGCTTTATCAATTATCTCGTGAGTAACCTTTTCCCCTTTTTCAATAATCAACTCGCCATGAATATCTTTGACGGTGTGGGCTGCCTCTTTATTCAGTGAAAATTCAATAGCCCGCATCTCCAGCGAATAGACAGGCATTCTTATGCGTCCCGGTTCTTCC
>JAKORA010000240.1 GCA_029778075.1 Bacillota bacterium
GTAGAAGGTATATACTCATGGCTGATTGGTCTTATGGGTGGTATGATTGTTTCCCTGATTTTGCTTGTTATCAACATGGTTAAAGGGAGGTGAGTATGGTGAGTATTACGAATTACCTAGTGGACCACATACCCAAAACTACGCCTTACAACCGCCGTCCCGGGTATTCCATGACACCAGAATATATCACAATACATTCTACCGGCAATCCGACCAGCACGGCAAGAAACGAACGAGCATGGTTAACTAACCCGAATAACAATGTCACAGCAAGCTGGCATATTGTAGTGGACGAAAAAGAGGCAATTGAGGCCATACCCCTAAACGAGGTCGCATGGCATGCTGGGGACGGGAGGAACGGGACGGGAAACAGAAAAAGCATTGGTATTGAAATATGCGAAAGCGGAGACAGGCAAAAGACTTTGCAGAATGCTGCGAAACTGGTTGCAAAGCTGCTGAAAGAGCGCGGCTGGGGAGTAGACAAGCTCCGTAGGCACTATGACTGGAGCGGGAAGATATGTCCCCGCATTTTTTATGATGGCGGTAAATGGACCGGATGGGAGCAGTTTAAGGAAGCGGTGCGAAAAGAACTTTCGGGAGGTGGTAATGTGAACCAGGACAAAAATCAGCCCTCCACCTGGGCCAAAGAGGCCTGGGAGTGGGCTAAAAAGAACGGCATTATAACCGGAGGGAATCCGCGTGAGCCAGCAACAAGGGAGCAGGTAGTAACGATGTTACACCGGTATCATAAGAAGGTGTTGCAGAAATGAAGTTTTCAAAGTTGATTGTATCGTTGGTTATCCTGCTTAACGCCGCTTTCACTGTAGCGGTGCTTTATATTTTCCATCGCATTGGCACTGAGCCGGTAGCGCTTATTGGGGCTTGGTTCGGTTTCACTACCGTAGAGCTCTGGGCATTGGCCGGTATAAAAAAGCGGGAGATTGAAATACGAAATGACAAGGAGGAGATATAGTGAAGGAATTCTGGAAGCAAAAACTAACCAGCCGAAAGTTTTGGGTGGCCGTAGCAAGTGCAGTTTTCATTGTTTTGTCGGAAGGCTTGGGCCTGAGCGTGGATAGCGATTTATACTGGAAGCTTGTTGCTCTGGCTCTTGGGTACATTTTTGGCGAAGCGGCCGTAGATATAGCTCGCTTACGCAAAGAATAAATTTGCCCCGGATTATTCCGGGGCTTTTTCTTTTTCATAGGACTTTAGACCTATTTTTAAAAAACTCTTGACAACTACAAACAGTAGTTGTTATAATTAATACAACGGAAGGTTTTATAGGTACAAATAGTTGTAAGGAAGGTGATATATTTTGAGAAAATGGCTCATTGATATAAGAAACGGACGTTCCCAGGCGCAAATTGCAGAAGCAGTAGGCATATCTCAACAGATGTATAGTGCAATTGAGTTGGGAGAGCGCAGGCCCTCCGTCGAGGTAGCCAAAAAAATAGCCGCAGTGATGGGCTTTGATTGGACACGCTTTTATGAGGACGAGGACGACCTCACCTAAACCGGAACAGAGTAAAGAGGGGAGGTGATATTTGCGAGGGGGCGATCCAGTGCAGGAACGGCGGTTGACAAGGCGGATGAAAGAACTGCTGAAAAGAAAAGGCCTTAACCCGAACAACTGGCGTTACATCAGGCAAACACCCAGGGAACTGACAATCATACATAAGGAAACAGGCAGAACAAGA
>JAKORA010000241.1 GCA_029778075.1 Bacillota bacterium
ATGTTTATTGACGAAATCATGAAAAACCATCCCGGGGACTATGGCTCCAAGGCGTGGTTGCGCCACGAAAAAGCCATCAATGACTACGAGATCGAGCTTTACAAAAAATATTTAGACGAGGCTAACATCGGGCACACGTCACAGACGGCTCTGATGATAGCTCGCGAGCTGGGCATCAGGTAAAATCAAATCGGGCACCGCGTATCGAGACAACTCCGCACCCGAGGTGCGCAAGTGCGGAGCGGTAAAAGTGGGCGGCAACGGACCTTGCACCGACCGTCTCCGTACAGGCATTGCAAGGCGGTAAAAATGGATGGCAACGGACTCTACACCGACCATCTCCGTGGAGACACTGTAGAGCGTGGGCACCGCTGCGATAAACGAGGGCAATGGTAGCTCTTTGGTGCTCGGGGCTACCAAAAAAAATGGAGAGAGGGAAAAATATTTAGGAGGGGAAGAAGTTTTATTTGAAATGATGGACGGCATAAGAGCATGGCACATAAATTGGAATTATAAAGCGAATGAAGAAACCAACGCCGAAATTCTTGCCGAAATTCTAAAGAAGCAGGGCTAGGTTTATAAGTTGGTGAAATTCCAACGGGCAGAGGAACCTGCCCAACGCTCAACCTGCTGGCAAATAGCCACCCAGGGAAAATATTTTAGGAGGTTGATTTTTATGAAGAAAATCGAAATTGAAAGAACAAAAAGGGGCCACCCTGCGCTCTGGGAGTGCGGGGGAGGGCGTAGAAACACTGGGGAAGCAACAATAATTACTTCCCCAAGTGGCGGCCCAAAAAAGGCCATCTACATCAGAAACAGGGGAAGCCTTGCAAATGAACATCATGCATTATTCATTATCGAAAAGGGTGATTACATTATTGAATGTAATCACCACAGGGAGGATTTTAATATCTATATATACAAAATCCTCGACTTCAAGACAGAAACAAAACAAAAAGAAAAAGCAGAAGATATAGCAATAGCTGAACTAATGCATGAGTTTAGTTGGGGGGAGTGGGACAAAGAGCCCCCAGCTTATCTAGAGGCTGCGATACAAGCAGCCAAGGAAAAGGCGACCTGCTATCATTGCAGGGAGCCACACTTCGCAATCGAATAAATCCCACGGCAAGCCTATTTAGGCAAAGCCACCGGGACATACCA
>JAKORA010000242.1 GCA_029778075.1 Bacillota bacterium
ATCAACTCATTAACAGAAAACCTGTTGTTCACGATGCTTCACCTCCGCAGATCCCCTTTGCTATTTGCTCCAATACCTTGCCGTAGCGCCTGCAAGTTCTGTCCCGGAAGAAATAGATGGGCGTCCCGGCGTTTTCCAGCTCGCCCGCCCGTTTTACATAGGGCAGTTCATAGGCAAAGGGAAGTCCCGTCATGCTGCGATAGGTCTTGTCGTCAAACTCGCCGTTGGGGAGCTGCAGGATATGAATCTGCTTCTCCGCAATATGCAGCTCCCGCACAAAATCCGAAACGCCCTCATGCCACATTTGCGCCGCTATGGACGGCTTATGCAGGGTATATATCCTTTCAGCCAGCCACAGTCCCACACTGGATACCGGATTGGTCGCCTCGGCGGCTCCATCCACGATGAGAATATCGAATACCAGAGCTGCGGCATTCATCATCCGTTCCGCTTCCCGGAGGGTCACGGCATCGCAGAGAAGACCGGTATAGTGGGTGGGTGCGGACAGGAAAAACAAGTTTTTGCTTTCCGCATATTCCGTAAATTTTTCTCCGATGTTGGGATTATCCTCGTTCAAAGCCTGAAACAGGCCCTTTTGGGGAGGAACGCTCTGGCCGAAAAAGATTTGCAGATCGCCATGGGTCAGGTTGGAGGATACGAGGCCCACCAGACGGTCGCGTGTGGACAGTGCGCAGGCCAGATTCACCGCAAAGGTGGTTTTCCCGCTATTGCTGCTGCCCCATACAGCTATGATTTTACCGCTCATGGCTTACACCCCTTTTCTCAAAAATTAAGTGCAGCTTGCCGGTGTATTCGGCTTCAATGAGCTTTTCTGCCTGTGCTTCGGTAGCAACCAGGGTTACAGCCTTGGGGATGGGGTCGCCGGAGGACGGCTGGCCTCCCGCCTGCTGCTTCCGGACTTCGGCAGTGCTCTGTGTGCGGTCATTTTCCACGCTGTAAACCTCCAGTTCCTTTAATTCGGGATAAATAATAACCTGCGGGGAAGCATCCTGGCTGTTGGATGCCTTCTGCATAAACACGGCCACCGTCACAATGTCACCGCTTTGCAGATGGGAGGAAAGCCCGGCTGCAATGCTCAAAACGCTCACTGTAACAAGGCGCTGATTATTCCTGGCGATACGGTCCAGGATTTCATCTGCAACAAAATTTCCGAGCTTCTTGGAAAAGAAATAATCCCCCTTGTAAACGTCGGTCTGTGCAATTTTCCCGACAATCTGGGCCTTGTCGTTGATAACACCTTCCGGCAGGCCGAGCTTTCCAACTACCACCTTAGCAAGATGTTTATCCTCTATCCTGGTTCCCGCGGGGATGTCCTCTGCTGCCCGCAGCACCATGACGGTTGCGTCCTGATTTTCGTAAAACCTTGGCAAAAGCACAAAGGAAATGGCAGCTGCAGCAATGATGCAGAGGGCGCTTAGAAATATACGGTTTTTCAATATCTTCAAACTGTTCTATGCCTCCTTCCGTTGTGATGAATTAAAATAGCTCCCTGTGTTTTCACAGAGAGCGCTATTACGGGCCGAAAAAGAAAGGCGGGTGGGTTTTCCGCTTTTCGTTCTTTCTCCCTGCGGCAGGCCCATTGCTTTCATCCCTTACTGTTTTACGGCTGATATGGATTCGCCGGATTAGGGTACGAAAGACTTTCGGTTTCTTTTGCGCTGTCTGTTTCATAAAGGGCTCCTTTCTACATAAATTTTGCGGTATTACCTG
>JAKORA010000243.1 GCA_029778075.1 Bacillota bacterium
AAGCGGTAGCCGACTCCCCAAACCGTTTCTATCCATTGGGGAGCAGAGGGGTCATCTTCCAGTTTTTCCCGTATCCTGCGAATATGGACATCTACTGTCTTCAGATCCCCAAAATAATTCTCGCCCCAGACGCTGTTCATGATCTCGTTCCGGCTGAAGGCCTTCCCCGGGTTGTTCATAAACAATTTCATAATGGCAAATTCTGTAGGCGTCAGCTCTATTTCGGTGCCATTTTTATAGAAACACTGCCCCTCCAGATCCAGCTTAAGTTGCTGGAAGAAAAGGTAGCGGGCTTTGGCAGAGGGATAGCCGGCCAGTTTGCGCAGGTGGGCGCGGATTCGTGCCACCAGCTCCAAGGGGTTAAAGGGCTTGACCATATAGTCGTCAGCCCCAAGTTCCAGCCCCATAATTTTATCCATATCTTCTCCCCTGGCTGTCAGCATAATGACAACAACCTGCGGCATCAGCCGTCTTATCTGCATGCAGACTTCAAAACCGTCCATGGAGGGGAGCATCACATCAAGAATAATTACATCTGGATAATAGTTTTTGGCCATCTCCAGGGCTGTCTCCCCGTCTTCCGCTTCCAGAACCTCAAAATCTGCTCTATGCAAATTAATAGCGATGAATTTCCGGATAGAGGCTTCATCTTCTACAATCAGGACCTTTGTTTTGCTTGTTTGCATGGAGAGGTCACCCCTTTTTCTCTTTCACTGCTATTGTACTATAAACGCAGAAAACTTTCTGCAAGAAATCCTTAAAAACTAAAACCTTAACTTTTTTGTAACCAATCATTAATCGCTCTGTAAATAATTGTCGAAGCAGAGCAATTATAATGGTAAGGAAAGGAAGCAAGTAGGAATGAATTTACAGTATGCATGGAAAGGGGCGTTCTCCTGATATATGGAAAGCAGGTACCATAAATTACAGTTCAGTATACGGCGCCCCTGGAATCTGCCGTATTTTTCCCCGGCAATGGCGCTGCTTTTCTTTCTCCTGGCCTTGACTGCCATTTTCCATCAGGGTTATCTCCGGGCTGCCAAGGATAATAACGACCTGTACCCTCGAGAAAGTATTGTCTCCGGCGAGCGTGTTGCTTCATCTGTAGAAGAAAAGGATAAGACTTTTTTCGTGGAGGGCGAAGACCTGCCGGGAAAAAGCCCTGTAAATTCATCTGCTGCAGCGCCGGCAGTCTCAACGCTACTGCCACAAAGGTCGCCATCACCAACGCTCCCGCCGGCGCCGCCGGCGCCACCGTCAACGCTCTCTCCTATGCCTTCAACTTCCACGGAGGCGAGCGGAGGCTATGATTATACCCGGCCGGTACCGGCAGCGGATGTCGCCGTTACGGAAGAGTATTTCGCGGATGCCGTGTTTATCGGCGACTCCCGCACGGAGGGCTTGAAAATGTTTGCCGGCCCGCAAAACGCCACCTATTATACCGGGAAGGGCTTAAAGGTTGATACGGTCTTTACCAAGCCGGTTGTCCTCACGGCCTCCGGAGAAAAATTGACCGTCATGGAAGCATTGCGGCAGAAGCCGTTTAAAAAAGTCTATATCATGCTGGGTATCAACGAGCTGGGCTGGGTTTACAGCGAGCTGTTTATCAACAAATACGCTGAAGTCGTCGAGGAGATCAAAAAAAATGCGCCAGCGGCGCAGATTTACCTCCAGTCTATCCTTCCGGTTACCGCAGAGCGTTCGCAAAGGGATGACATCTTTAACAATGCCAATATCCGCAGGTATAATGACTTAATTCAACTGATGGCCGCGGAGAAGCGCCTTTATTACCTGGACGTGGCACAGTGTATGGCCGATGCAGAGGGAAATCTTTTTAGCGACGCCTCCACCGACGGGATCCATCTGAAAAAAAATTACTGTGAACGCTGGTTTGACTATCTTAAATGGCATTATGTTCCCCATAACAACTGGGAGTGAGCTATTTACACAGTCCATATAAAATTATTGCTGAACAATAGCCCTGACGATAGAGTTTTTCCACTGAAGGAGGTAGGGAAATAATGCACAGGAAGGTCGGGATTTCTGTCTTTAAAAGTTGCGGCCGCTTTGGCCGCCTGTTGAAGAGACGCAGCGCAAAGTACAGCAAAAGGTGCAGCGCAAGGATAGCGCTGCTGGTGCCCCTTGCTTTTCTGGCGGCCGTTCTCCCGGGTTGTAGCCGTGCTGCGGAGGAGATTACTCTTAACGTTGAGGAATGTGCCGGGACCCTGAGGGAGAAGATTGCCTTCCAAGATACCCTGACAGCAATCAGCGATGAGATGATTGCTGCAATTTACCGTATCGCTCCTGAGGACGTGGTGGAGCAGCAGGTATACGTCAGCACCGGCGCTACCGCAGAGGAGATCGCTGTTTTTGAAGCCGTGGATGCCGAGGCCGCGCAGAGGATTGAAACAGCGGTCCGGCAACGGGTTACCGACCAAAAAACAAGTTTTGCAGATTACCTGCCGGCAGAGCTGCCCAAGCTCGAAGATCCATTTGTTTTCGTCAAGGGCAGGTATGTGGTTTTCTGTGTTTCAGACCACAACGAAGAGGTGAAAAAGGAGCTTAAGGCATTGATTAAATAAGTTTCACGGAGAACATCACGGACATAAATTTTAATCCAGGAAGGTACGCTGTATGCGCTGTTGTCCGGCGGCGCCGGGTTGACATCTTTTAAACAGAGGACGGTAACGGTATAGTATGGTTTTTAGCAGCTTAATCTTTCTTTTTTTGTTTTTACCGGCTGTGCTGTTGAGCTACTATATAACTCCGCGGCGCTACAGAAATGTTATCTTGTTTGCCGCCAGTTTATTTTTCTACGCCTGGGGGGAGCCCGTTTATATTTTATTGATGTTATTTTCCACGGCGGTAAACTATACCCTGGGGATGTTTTTAGACGGGCGCAGGGTGAAAGGACATGGGGCCCGCCCGGTCCTTTGGGCTGCTGTTTTAATAAATGTGGGGTTGCTATGTTTTTTTAAGTACTCTGCTTTTCTGCTGCAAACCGTAAACGGCCTGTTGGGGACCTCCCTGACAGGCCCGGGACTTAAGCTGCCCATCGGCATTTCTTTTTATACCTTTCAGGCACTCTCCTACATCATTGATGTTTATCGCGGCGAGGTGCCCGCACAGCGAAGTTTCCTCGCTTTTGGCACGTATATCGCGCTTTTCCCGCAGCTTATCGCCGGCCCGATTGTCCGCTACCGTACAATTGCCGGACAACTTGTTGGGCGGGCGGAAGGGCTGGAGAGTTTCGGGGAAGGGGTAAGAAGGTTTGTTGCAGGGCTGGGCAAAAAGGTGCTGCTGGCGAACAATCTGGGCCTGCTATGGCAGCAGGTTCAGCAAACCCCTCCCTCCGAAGTGACTGTGCTGGCAGCCTGGCTGGGAATTATCGCCTTCGCCCTGCAACTCTATTTTGATTTCAGCGGCTATTCGGATATGGCCATTGGCCTGGGCAAAATGTTTGGGTTCACCTTTCCGGAAAATTTCCATTATCCCTATATCTCCCGGAGTATCACGGAATTCTGGCGGCGCTGGCATATTTCGCTGGGAAGCTGGTTCCGGGACTATGTTTACATCCCTTTGGGAGGAAGCCGCCAGGGGAAGCCGGCGCTTTATAGGAACTTGCTGGCTGTCTGGTTGCTCACCGGATTGTGGCACGGAGCCGGCTGGAATTTCGTCCTCTGGGGGTTGTATCACGGCCTGATCCTGGTCATGGAGAAAGCTTTTCTTTTAAAATGGCTGCGCCGGACCTCCCGCTTTACCTGCCATGTTTATGTCCTTTTACTGGTCCTTCTGGGGTGGGTGCTCTTTGTTTTAGATAGCCTGCCCGCGGGAATGCAGTATTTTCAAGCCCTGTTTGGCCTGAGCGGCGCAGGCCTTTACGACCGGGAAGCCCTTTACTATCTGTATACCCACGCGCTTTTGATTGCTATAGCGTTATTTGCCGCCACACCGTTTATTAATAAGGTAAAGCAAAAACTGTTGATGAGCTCGGCGGCCCTTTACTATGCCGCGGCAACGCTCTCCTGTCTGGCGGTGCTGCTCCTTTCCACGGCCTATCTGGTTGATGCAACCTATAACCCCTTTTTATACTTTCGCTTTTAAAATAGAGGAGTGGATTATTTGCGCCGTTTTAACGTGATGTTAACCGCTACACTGCTCATCTTTTTGGCCGTCTTCTCCTTGCTGCCGGCGTTCTGGCCCGACCGGGCTTTTTCTGAAGCAGAAAACCGCATGCTCCAGCAGAAGCCCCGTCTAACGTGGGATAATCTCATATCAGGCAAATTTAGCCTTGCTGCCGAGAAGTATTTAGACGACCAGTTTGTTTTCCGGGATCTGTGGGTCAGCGTCAAATCCGCCACCGAGCTTGTATTGCAAAAGAAAGATAACAACGGTGTCTATTTCGGTAAAGACGGCTACCTGCTGCAGAAGCCCGCTGCGCTAAACGAAGAGCTGTTGGCGGAAAATATCGCCTGCGTGAACAGGTTTGCTGAAAGCATTCCAGCCCGGGTGTATTTCCTGCCGGCTCCCTCCTCGGTGCAAATTTTGCACGACAAGCTACCGTGCTTTGCCGAACCCCGGCAGACACTGGAGCAGCTTTATTTAATCCGGGAACAACTCGCCTCCAACATTCACTTTATCGATACTGCCGCTGCCCTTGACGCGCACAAAGAGGAGTATATTTACTATAAGACCGATCACCACTGGACATCCAGAGGGGCCTATTATGCTTACCGGGAAGCAGGGAGGGCGATGGGTTTTACGCCCCTGGATCTAAATGATTTCCTTATCGAGCAGGCCTGTGACGATTTTTACGGCACGCTTTATGCGAAAAGCGGCCATCGTTTTGTGCAGCCCGATGCTATTGAGCTCTTTAAACCGAAAAAAAAGCTTTCCTGCCGGGTCGAATACGTTCAGGAAAAGAGAACCACCGACAGCTTCTATGCAACAGAGCATTTACAAAAAAAAGACAAGTATGCCGTTTTCCTGGATGGCAACCATCCCCTGATTAGAATTACGGCGCAAAATGATACGGGCAGAAAACTGCTGGTTGTCAAAGACTCCTACGCCAATACTTTTGTTCCTTTCCTCGCCAATCATTACGAGGAGATCCATATGATCGACCTGCGCCACTATAACGCACCCCTTGCGCCCTATATCGAACAATACGGTTTAAGGGAAATATTATTCCTTTATAACTCCCTTTCTTTTGGCGAAGATCCTTCACTGCGCAAATTAGGATAACTTTCAGCTCTCTTTCAAAAAGGATTTTCCAAGAAGTGTTTTTTTGTAGAAAACTGCTTAAAAATGGAAATTTATAATGGCCTGTATTTCTTATGGTAATATAAAAAGAAAAAGATTGTGTAACGCAAATGGCTTTCGTAAAAATTGCTGTTGACTTTACAGCTTGTTTTATGGTAGACTTAACTTTAAATGAAGAAATGCAGAATCAATGAGGGGAAGAGTAGTCTGCAGATGCCCTTTTAGAGAGCTGCTGGCTGGTGGAAAGCAGCAGGCGCTGTTGATGAAAGCCGTCCCCGAGAGGGCGATTGAAAGCTCAAGTATGTCGCCACGGGCACTTGCCGTTAAAATTGTTAGTAAAGTAGCTTTTTTTCAAAAGGCTATTTATGAATGAGATGGATCCGGCACCTGTCCGGGTCAATAAGGGTGGTACCGCGGGAAAGCCTCTCGTCCCTGAAGGACGGGAGTTTTTATTTTAGGTTTAAAGACGCGAACGAATTAATATAGGGAGCTGATGGTGATGGAGGAGGTTAAGGTCAAACTCCTGCACGCTCTGGAGCAGAATCAGCGCATTTCGACCAGGACACTGGCCACGATGCTTAATGTGACAGAAAAAGAAGTGGAAGAGATGATCAGAGAACTGGAAGAGGCCAAAATTATCCTGGGGTACGTAACACTGATTGATTGGGAGAAAACGAGAAATAACAATAGCGTGACGGCGATTATCGACGTGAAGGTGACCCCCCAGCGGGATGTGGGCTTTGATGTCATTGCCGAGAGGATTTGCCGCTTCCCGGAAGTAAAAAATGTATATTTGATGTCGGGCGGTTATGACCTTTCAGTGGTTATTGAAGGGACCTCCATGAAGCAGGTGGCTTTTTTTGTGGCCGAAAAGCTGGCCACTCTGGAAAACGTGCAGAGCACAACCACACATTTTGTCTTAAAGAAATATAAAAAGGACGGCATCATTTTTGGAGAAGACAGTAAAGACCGCAGGTTGGTGATCAGCCCGTGAGCAGGATATTTGTCAAAAAAAGTATTGCAGAGCTTCCTTACTCCGGCATCAGGAAATTTTTTGACCTGGCCAGCGGGATGACGGGGGTTATTTCCCTTGGCGTAGGGGAGCCCGATTTTGTAACCCCCTGGCATATTCGTGAAGCCGGTGTTTACTCCCTGGAAAAGGGTTATACCAACTATACTTCCAACTGCGGCCTGGAAGGGCTGCGCAGAGAAATAAGCAGGTATCTTTATGAGCGATTTCAGCTAAAGTATGATTATTCCAGGGAGATAATTGTGACCGTGGGCGCCAGCGAGGCCATTGATATCGCACTGCGCTGCGTTCTCGAGCCCGGTGACGAGGTTATTATCCCGGAGCCCTGTTTTGTTTCTTACAAGCCCTGCACCATCATGGCCGGAGGAGTACCCAAAATTATCTCTACCAAAGAAACCGACCATTTTAAGCTGATGCCCGGTGACCTGGAAAAAGCCGTCACACCCCGGAGCAAAGTGCTACTGCTATCCTACCCTAACAATCCGACCGGTGCCGTGATGACCGCTCAAGAGCTGCAGGCTGTTGCCGAAGTGGTGGAGAAGTATGATCTGCTGGTAATAGCGGATGAAATTTACAGTGAGCTGACTTACGACGGGGAGCATGTCTCTTTTGCCTCCTTGCCGGGAATGCGGGAACGCACTGTTCTGATCAACGGTTTTTCCAAGTCTTTTGCCATGACAGGGTGGCGGATCGGCTATGCTGCAGCCCCGGAAGAGATCGCCGCCGCCATGTTGAAAATACATCAGTATACAATCATGTGCGCTCCGATTATGGGGCAGATGGCTGCCATTGAAGCCCTTAAAAACGGTGAGGCTGAAATAAAAAGAATGGCCGGGCAGTACGACCAGCGGCGGCATTTGATTGTCAATGGTTTAAACCAGATCGGGCTCTCCTGCTTTGAGCCCAAAGGCGCATTTTATGCCTTTCCCTCTATAAAATCCACCGGTATGAGCTCCCAGGAGTTCTGCGCAAAACTTTTAAGAGAAGAGAAGGTGGCCGTGGTTCCCGGAGACGCCTTCGGCCAGTGCGGGGAAGGTTATATACGCTGTTCGTACGCTGCTTCCGTGGAGCAGATCACCGAAGCTCTGGTCAGGATGGAAAAGTTTGTGGCGCGTCACGCCAAAAAACCAAAGACTATGTATGCAGTCCGGTGACCTCTTCCCCTTTAATGGATTGAGGAGATAGAAAATGTAGAATTGCGCTATTTCTGATTTTTTGTAAGTAATATTGTCGGCGATATTTTTGTCCGCAAAAAGGTAAACGGCAACTTCCCTGTTCAGCGGGTTTACTATCCAGTATTCCCTGACATTACAGGACATGTAAAGGTCAAGCTTTTTGATCAGAGCCTTGCTCCGTGTCCCCTCCGATACAATTTCCACCACAAATGTAGGAACACCCTTGTAGCTCCACGGCTTGCACTGCTAAAAGGCTTTTAAATTGTAGGCTTCGTGCCAGAGCAGAAAAATCAGAATGACCCACAGCTTGCGGCCGGCCTCAACTTTCCCCTCACGGTGATCATCAAGCAGCTTTTTTACATTGTTTCTCTGAAACCAGCGGCCGCCCTCTCCGGCCAGCAGCTCCAGGAACAGCCTCCGGAAATCCGGCCGTTTGAGCCATTCCCGGGTGGGAACGGGAAAACCCCTTTTAGGCCGGTTTATGGCGGAAGGGGGCAAAATATCCTTAAAGGCTTCCCGCAGGGCTCTCTTGGTTGTTTTACCCCGCACCTTGTATTCCTGCGGCAGAGTAGCGGCAAACTCAAAGACATAGTGGTCCAGGTAGGGCACTCTCAGCTCCAGGGAATTGGCCATGGTCATCCTGTCGGCCTTTACCAGGATGTCCCCCGGCATCCAGGTGTGGAGATCTATGTACTGCATGCGCGTTATGTCATCCAGGCCGGCAACCTGGCGGTAGAGCGGATCTGTCACCCTGAAGGGGGATGGGTTGATATTCAGATTGGATATCTGCCCTTTCTCCGCCGGGGAAAATATGTAGGCATTGCCGAGAAAGCGCTCCTCCAGCGGGCGGCGGCTCCTGGCCAGGTAGTTTTTCCCCGGCATTCCCGGAGGCAGAAGCTTTTCCAGCATATAGAGCGGCCGGCGCAAAGGACGGGGCAGGCCGCGCAGGGGCGCCAGAGCTGAAGGTTCGCGGTAGATGCCGTAGCCGGCAAATACTTCATCTGCTCCTTCCCCGGAGAGAACCACAGTGATTTTTTCACTGGCCATACGCGCCGCGAAGTACAGGGAAATGGCTGCCGGATCGGCTACAGGCTCGTCTAAATACCAGACCAGTTTGGGCAGCAGTTTAAGGAACTCCCGGGGAGTAATGATGTAATCGTGGTGCTCTGTTTCCAGGAAGGCCGCTGTTTCTCCGGCTTCCCGCAGTTCGCTGAAATTCTTCTCCTCATAACCCACGCTGAAGGTGGAGAGCGGCTCCAGCTCCCGGGCCAGGGCGGCAATGATAGCCGAATCGACCCCGCTGCTCAAAAAAGCCCCTCTGGGCACATCGCTGGCTAGATGCAGGCGCACTGCCTCGCGCAGTTTTTCCCTGATGCCCTCGAGGAAATACTCCAGAGGTTTCTGTGAAGGATTAAACCTTACTTGCCAATACCTTTTTATTTCCAGCGGCTTCCCCGGGGACTTGAAAAAAAAGTGTGCCGGGGGCAGGCGGTACACGCCGGAGAACATGGTCCTGGGCTCGGGGACGTACTGGAAGGTCAGGTAATCGCAGAAAGCTTCCTCGTTTACTTCCCTGGGGAATAGAGGAAGTTCCGCCAGCGCCTTGATCTCTGAGGCAAAGGCCAGGAGACCGGGGCTTTCTAGGTAGTAAAAAGGCTTGATGCCGAACCGGTCACGTGCCCCGAAGAGGCGCCGCCTTTTCTTATCCCAGAGGACAAAGGCGAACATTCCCCGCAGGGATTGCAGGCATTCCGCCCCTCTTTCCTCGTAAAGGTGCAGAATGACTTCACTGTCGCTGCGGGAGGAGAACCTGTGGCCCTTTTTAACCAGCTCCTCGCGCAGGGATATGTAGTTGTAAATTTCCCCGTTGCAGGCGAGCCAGAGGCTGCCGTCCTCGTTGCTCATAGGCTGCCCGCCTGTAAAGAGGTCGATGATCTTCAAACGACGAAAACCCAGGCCGACAAGATCATCATCTACGAAGTTTTTCCCTTCGTCGGGACCACGATGACGCATCTTCTCCCGCATTCTTGTCAGCAGCTCCCCGTCGACCGGGCTGCGTTCCTGCATTATTCCACAAAAACCGCACATATATCTGCCCCCTTTTTTATCCGGTGCTTTATTCTATGACATCCCGGCAGAAAAGTTAATAAACAAGGTTACAGGTTCAGCGAAGCGAGGGTTTGTGATGGCCCAGCGGACATGTCTGTTGCTGTAGCGTATCAGTTTTCTTTTTTTTAGCTTCCGTTGCCGTTCTATGGAAGCAGCGATCTGCTGTGGGCGAGAGCGACTTGTGAAGCGAAGTCAAAAAGTTCACGGCGAAGCAGGGCCGGAGACGACCCTGCCGACATGGATGTCGGCAGCCGGCCTCTGACCATGGATGGGAATTGGCCGGGTAGGTCGTCGGAGGTCTGAGCAAGCCGTAGAACTTTCTGAGCTGAACTCGGAGCTCCGCCTACAGCAATCGCTGCTCCATTTTCCCATTGAGAGCCCGAACTGAGCTGCAAAACCTGCCTCAAGCGAACGCTTAAGCGAGCCCCAACCTTCGCCACTCCCTATACTATGGCTACACGATAGCTGCGAAGCCAGAAATCTATTTCAATCAGATAGGCAAAGTACTGGGCATCTCCCATTAGCTGGCCGAACCAGGGATGATTAAAGGTTTTTCCTTCTGACAAGGCCATAGCCCGTACGGCCTTAGCATCGATCAGCGGCAGCAGGGGTGAACCGGGGTCCTCCAGTATCTCTAGAACCCGTCTTTTTACCGCAGCCAGGTATGCGGGGTGATGGGTTTTGGGGTAGGGACTTTTTCGGCGAGAGAGCACTTTTGCAGGCAGCAATCTGGCAAGTGCCCGGCGTAATATTCCTTTGGCCATACCCCCGCAAATTTTTATTTCCCAGGGGATGTTCCAAACGTATTCCACCAGGCGGTGGTCGCAGTAGGGAACCCTGATTTCCAGCCCGTTGGCCATACTCATGCGGTCTTTGCGCTCAAGGAGGGTAGACATAAACCACACTATATTCAGATAAAACATTTCGCGGCGGCGGGCTTCAAGAGGGTTTTCACCGGGAAGCCGGGGAGTATCCTTTACAGTTTCTTGATATCTTGCCAGGATGTACTCTTCCGGGCGAATGTGTTTTCGCAATTCAGGTGACAGTAAACGCAGCCGCTCCTGCACTCCTCTCATCCAGGGGAAACCCTCTTGTTCCAGGGCTCTTTCGCTGTGAAACCACGGATAACCGCCAAAGATTTCGTCGGCCGCCTCTCCGGAGAGGGCTACTACGGCTTCTTTTTTTATTTCCCGGCAGAAAAGATAGAGGGATGAGTCCACATCGGCCATACCCGGAAGGTCGCGTCCTTTTACAGCCATTTCCAAGGCTTCAACCAGAGCGGGTATGTCAATAGTGACTTTATGGTGGATTGTGCCCAAAAAACGGGACATATATTCCACCCAGGGAGCATCGGCATCGGGCTGGTAGCTGCTGCTCCGGAAATAGCTTTCGTTGTCCTTGTAATCGATGGAATAAGTATGTAGCGGCTCTTTACCTTCATGCTTGAAGGCGCTGGCAGCAAAGGCGGCAATCGCGCTGGAATCAAGGCCGCCGGAAAGTAGAACGCAGAGGGGGACATCCGATATCAGTTGTCGTTCCACGGTATCTTTTAGCAGCCAGCGGATCTTATCGGCAGTATTTTTCAGATTTTCCTCGTGTGGTTTGCTTTTCAAGGTCCAATAGCGGTGCAGTTGCAGTCCGCTTTTGTTGAAAAATAAGTAATGGCCGGGTTTGATCTCGGAGATCCCTCTAAATACTCCATGCCCGGGAGTCCGGGCCGGTCCCAGGGCAAAAATTTCCGCCAAGCCTTCTTCGTCTACTTCTGCGGATACCAGAGGATTTGCCAGTAAGGATTTAGGCTCGGACCCAAAGAGGAAAGCACTGCCCCTCTGTGTATAAAAAAGCGGTTTGACACCAAGCCGGTCACGGGCCAGGAAAAGGGTCTGTTCATAGTCATCCCAGATGGCAAAGGAGAAAATCCCGTTTAGCAACTTAAGGCAGTCCGTTTTCCACTCCATGTAAGCCAGCAGCAGTGCTTCTGTATCAGAATTGCGGGTAAAAAAAACGTATCCCCGGTTTTCCAGCTCCTGCCTCAGCTCTTGGGTATTATATAGTTCCCCGTTATAAGTGATAACATATGTATGTTTCCCGCGCTTTCTGGTCATTGGCTGCTCTCCTCCCTCAGGGTCAACGACGATTAGACGACGGTGCCCCAGGAAAGCATGAGTGGAAATCCAGATGCCGCCGGCGTCCGGCCCTCGTGAAAAGAGGGCTTCAGTCATCGCCTCCAGAACGTTGTGCTGCTGGTTAAGATCTTTTTCCCAATCGATCCAGCCGGTTATTCCGCACATTTAGATTGTTCCTTTCCAGTAAGTTATATAAAGGCAACGGCGCCACGTATAGGTCACGTGGCGCCGTTGCCAGGCGGGCCTTGGGGTGAGGTGCAGTTTATTCTCCCAGGATTAATTTATGCATAACCTGACTGCTTTGTTACAAAAAGCAAATTCCATTACCAGTTTCCACATAAAGCCTCTTTTAAAAAGTGATAGTTATTTTTCCGGGTCGTATGTTCCATTTATTATTGCCGGTATTCCCAGAGACAATTGTGTTGGTAAACTTCCAGCAGATCGCCATTTTTTTAGCGGGGGCTGCTAATCTCCAGTGCGAGCGCTGTTTTTGTTTGGATCTTTTGTTGCCATCTTCCTTTTTTGTTGTTATATTTAAAGGGAAAGTTTTTAACTTCCGATCAACAGTAGCTGGCACTTTACGGGATTTATTAACGCTCACAGGGAGGAAAAAATGTTTGACGAGCTGTTTCTTGCAATTTCGAACATAAACTGGAAGCAACCTGCTGTCGCCCTAGCTATCTTTCTTGTATTTCTTTTAATCAGGAGACTGTTTGTTAAATATATCTTCAGGATTATACTCAAGATATCCAGCCGCACCAAAACTGAGCTGGATGACAGGCTGCTGGTTAGCTTTGAACGCCCGCTGCGTGCTTTTATTGTTGTTTTGGGTATTTATGCAGCTCTGGCATACCTTCCTTTAACCGCTTACCAGAATATGCTCCTGCTTAAATTCTTCCGCGCTTCCATAATTGCATTACTGGCCTGGGGCTTCTGTAACATGACGGGAACCTATATTTTCCATGAGATCATCCGGAAGCTGAATTTTGAGGTTGACAAGATCTTACTCCCCTTTTTGAGCAAAGTCTTGCGTTTTATTATTATCGCCCTGGCTATAAGCATAATCGCTCAGGAATGGGGTTACAATGTCAGCGGGTTTGTGGCCGGCCTGGGGCTGGGCGGTTTGGCTATTGCCCTGGCGGCGCAGGACGCGCTGGGCAACATTTTTGGCGGGATTGCCATTATTACGGAAAAACCATTCTCAATTGGTGACTGGATCCTCACGCCCAGTGTTGAAGGCACCGTGGAGGATATTACCTTTCGTAGCACCAGGGTAAGGACCTTTGCCCAGGCACTGGTGACAGTTCCCAACGCCACCCTGGCCAATGAGCCGATTACTAACTGGTCCAGGATGGGCAAGCGGCGGATTACTTTCCATTTGAGGGTTACATATACGACACCTGTGGCTAAGCTGAGAAGATGCGTTGCACAGATCAGGGAAATGCTTTACAGCCATCCGGAAATACATAAGGAAACCATCTTCGTAAACTTCGACGAATTCAGTGACAACGGACCAAGCCTCTTCCTTTATTTTTTTACCGTTACAACTGTCTGGGGAGAATACCTGAACGTAAAAGAGGATGTTAATTTTAGAATTATGGAGATACTGGAGAAAGAGGGGGTCTCCATAGCTTTCCCGAGCAGGAGCATCTACATGGAAACTCCAGTAAATTACAAACTCGAACAAAACAAGAAACTTGATGACCAGAAAAAAGATGATGGCTCATAATAATTACGTGGCTATACACGTCGCTGTATATATCAGGGCACAGCAGATGACAGAAAAAGATGATGGAGCAGAATAAACCCTCTCACTTCCGCGTTCATTCCAGGTCCCGGGTATCGTCAATTGCCGGGGAGGGCCTCCTCCGCCGGCGCAGCCCGGGAGGGCTCTGTCTGGTCCGCGAAACCAATTTCATAGACTTATAATTCTGTATATTTTTTGTTGGAACCGTAGGCTTTGTCAATGGGGTATTTCTCAGCGTTCTTCTTAATTTTCCGGCGAACCGCTTCTTCAAGATCAATACCCAGTTCATTTGAAAGCAGTAAAGCGTAAATCAGCACGTCGGCGAGCTCGTCCGTTATTTCAGCGAGCTTGTCCCTGACGGCTTCTTCACTGGTTTTCCATTGAAAATTTTCCAGGAGCTCACTCGCTTCCAGTACCAAAGATATAGCCAGCTCTTTCGGGGAGTGGTACTGTTTCCAGTTACGCTGGTCCCTGAAGGTCAAAACCTCCTGCAGGAGATGCTCCATGTCCAGACCTCCCAATGCCTTTTTTTCTAAATTTACCATTATTAATCATATTAATCAATTCCTGCAAGAAGGGTTTATTTACCTGCGTCATATACAAGCTGCATGATTGGCGATTATTTTGTGGTATAATAATGTTCGTTAAAGAGCGATAGCCGAAATTGACTGCAGGGAAGAGCATAGAGGAGCCGGCCATATCTTTTTTTATAAAGGCAAGGAGACTTTGTTGAGATAAGGAGAGAGCAGATGAGCGAGCAGTTGGCGGTTTATGATGTTATCGTCATCGGGGCCGGACACGCCGGCTGTGAGGCAGCTCTGGCGGCCTCGCGGATGGGGTGCCGGACTCTTCTGGTAACCACAAATATAGATCATCCCGCTTTGATGGCCTGCAACCCCTCCCTGGGAGGGCCCGGCAAAGCCCACCTGGTTAAAGAGATCGACGCCCTGGGGGGAATTATGGGTATCAATGCCGACCGCCACGTACTGCAGATGCGGAGGCTGAATACCAGCAAGGGGCCGGCGGTACAGGCACTGAGGGCCCAGATTGACAAGCACGCCTACCAGCGGGGCATGAAAACTTTTCTGGAAAAAGAGCATCTTTTAACGCTGCGCGAAAGCGCGGTCCGGGAAATCCTGGTGGAGGGAGGAGAGGTCCGCGGGGTCGTAACCCGCCAGGGCAGCACCTACTTGTCCCGTGCGGTCGTCCTGGCTGCCGGCGTCTATCTTCACTCTGAAATTTTTGTGGGGCATAATCACTATCCGGGCGGGCCCGCCAACCAGAACTCTTCCGACGAGCTGGCCTCCAACCTTGCTTCCCTGGGTTTTAAGGTGGAGCGGTTTAAAACAGGCACACCTCCCCGGGTCTACCGGAGGAGCATCGATTTCTCCAACCTCACGCCCGTTGCCGGAGAGCCCGATGCCGGTACTTTCTCTTATACGACAGGGAAAATAGAATTTAAACAGTTGCCCTGTTACCAGACCTATACGAATGAAAAAACTCACAAGCTTATTCTCGATAATATTAACTATGCTCCCATTTATTCAGGGCTAATTAAAGGAAAAGGTCCCCGGTACTGCCCCTCCATTGAAGACAAGGTTGTCCGCTTTGCCGACCGGGCCAGGCACCCCATTTTTATCGAGCCTGAAAGCGAGGAGACGGAAGAGATGTACCTGCAGGGGGTCTCCACAGGACTGCCGGAAGAGTTGCAGTACGCCTTTCTGCGGACCGTCCCGGGGCTGGAGAATGTCGTTATTACCCGGCCGGCTTACGCCATTGAGTACGACTTTTTCCCTCCCACCCAACTGAAGGCCACTCTGGAAACAAAAAAAATTAAAGGGCTTTTCTTTGCCGGGCAGGTTAACGGCACAACGGGCTACGAGGAGGCGGCGGCCCAGGGGCTGATAGCCGGCATAAACGCAGCCCTGCTGTGCCGGGAGGAGCCACCCTTTATCCTGGAGAGGACCGAAGCCTATATCGGGGTAATGATCGATGATTTAATCACCAAAGAACTAACGGAGCCTTATCGCATGTTTACCTCCCGCTGCGAGTACCGCCTGCTTTTGCGGCACGACAACGCCGATCTGCGCCTGACGGAAAAGGGCTACCGGCTGGGGCTTATCAGCCGGGAACGCTATGAGCTTTTTCAGGAAAAGAAGAAACGGCTGGAAGAGGAGAAGCAAAAGCTGAGGAATATCCGCCTGTTCCCTTCACAGCAGGTGAACGACGCGCTGTCCGGGATCGGCTCTGCTCCCTTGGCCAAGCCGCAGACGCTGGAGGAACTCCTGAAACGCCCGGAAGTGGGCTATGGCGATCTGGCCCGTATCGTGGGTGAAGAAGGGGACTTTTCGCCGGCCGAGGATCGGGAAATTATCAGCGAGGTGGAAACCCAGATCAAGTACGAGGGGTATATCGCCAAGCAGGAGAATAGCGTAAAGCAGCTCCGCAGGCTGGAGTCCAAGGTTATTCCCCCCGATTTTTCCTATGACGGCTTGGCCAACCTTTCTACGGAAGCGAGTCAAAAGCTCAAGGCGATCAGGCCGCGAACCCTGGGGCAGGCTTCCCGTATTGACGGCGTTACGCCGGCGGATATATCTTTCCTGGCCCTTTACCTTGAAAAGAGGCGACGCTCCGGCGGCGCTGAGAAGCATCTCCAGACTGAGCCCCAGGGCGGGAAATAGAGCTGCTCCCGGGGGATAAGCCAGTTATAGAGATTTGCAGGAGAAGTGAAGATACAGGAGTGAGCGAATTGCCGGCACCCGGGTGGTATTATCGATTAAGTGCTTTTTTTAAAGAAAAATTTAACGAAAAAATCTACAAAATCCCTCTGGATGCCGGTTTTTCCTGCCCCAACAGGGACGGAACCCTCTCCACAAAAGGGTGTATTTTCTGCTATAATCCCAGTTTCAGCCCCGCTGCCCTGCTGAGAGAGAAAGGGGGAGCAGGGCTTTCTATCAGGGAGCAGATCCTCCGCTTCCAGTTCAGGCACGAAAAGGCACCCGGGAATACAGAGCCGGGGACGCCCCCGGGGGATTTTATTCCCCGGCGCAAGTACCTGGCCTACTTCCAGTCCTATTCCAACACCTATGCTCCAGTGGCCCGCTTAAAAGAGCTTTATGAAGAAGCCCTGCAAGTGCCCGGTATTGTCGGGTTGAGTATTGCTACGCGCCCCGACTGCCTCAGCCGGGAAGTTTTGGAGCTGCTCTACGGCTACGCGCGCCGCTGTCATCTCTGGCTGGAGCTGGGGCTACAGTCGGCCCATGACGCCACTTTGCGCCTGATCAACCGGGGTCACAGCTATGCCCAGTTCCGGGAAGCCGTTTTAAACAGCCGCTCCAGGGGGATCTATCTCTGCGTGCATCTCATTAACGGCCTGCCGGGGGAAGGACGGGAGCAAATGCTGGAAACAATCCGCCGGATTAACTCCCTACCCCTTGACGGGATCAAGTTCCACCAGCTCCAGGTTTTTCGGAATACTCCCCTGGAGGAGCTTTACCGGGAAAACAAGTTCAGGGTCCTTACCCTGGAGGAGTACCTGGAGATCCTCTGTAGCCAACTGGAGATACTGCGCCCGGATATTGTAGTTCACCGCCTGCTGGCCGAGGCGACCGGGGACGATGTTTTGTTGGCTCCGCACTGGCGCTCTTCGCGGGCGCTCTTTTCACAGCTGGTGGAGAAAGAACTAATAAACCGCGGGTCTTACCAGGGCAAAAAATATAAAGGCGCCACCCCTGCGGGAAATGAAAAAGGATAGAACGGGGGGCTGTTGAATCTTGGATCAGAGAACTTATCTGCTTATAAAAGGCGTGGGCATCGATTTGATCCACATCAGCCGCGTGGCCCGCGCCTTCCGGCGCAGGCCGGAGCGTTTTTTACGAAGGATTTTTTCACCTGAAGAAATAAAAATATTACAGAGGAAAGCCAACCCATTCCCCTCCATGGCAGCGCGTTTTGCCGCCAAGGAAGCTGTGGCCAAAGCCCTTGGTTGCGGGATAGGTGAAGTCAAGTGGACCGAGTTGGAGATTCTTCCCGGGACAAAAGGAAAACCCACGGTCTTTTTGCGGGGCCGTGCCAGAGCCTGGGCGGAACATTATGGGATTAAGGGCGTAGAAGTCTCCATGGCCCACGACGGGCCCTATGCCATGGCCCAGGCTGTAGCCTGGGGACAGCAGGGTGGACAAAAGCCTTGTCCCGACCGCCGAGGGCGGCTTTCAAATTTTAATGATTAAATAATAAAAAATCGCTCTACTTATTATTGACACTGTCATGGTTTTGTGCTACTTTAAAATTAATATTGAGCAGCGAGGTCGGAATTAATTTTATTCTTTAAGACCTTATTTTTTAAGATGAATCCTGACTGATTTAGTCTGAATTAACCTCAATAAAAGGCTGCTATAAAAAGCTGCTACAAAAAGGCTATGACGCTGAAAGGAGTTGAAAGCAGGTGCGTTTATCGGCCAAAGGAGAATATGGGGTCAGAGCCATGATTTGCCTGGCTTTAAATTTTCCGAGCAGTCCTGTTCCTCTACGGGAAATTGCCCGGGGTGAAAATATCTCCCAGCAGTTCCTGGAACAGATTTTTGCCGTGTTAAGGCGTGAAGGCTTGGTACACAGCACCAGAGGGGCTAAAGGGGGCTATTCCCTGGCTTATCCGCCTGAGCAAATCTGTGTTGGTGATATTATCAGGGCCCTTGATGGCCCGATTACCCCTGTAAACTGTCTATCAGAGGAGGAAAAAAAAGCGGATCGCTGTGGCCGGGCGGATGTCTGCCTGGCGAGGAGCGTTTGGGAAAAGCTAAGGGATCATATTAACCATCTATTGGATAACATCAGCTTAAAGGATATGATCCAGGGAACCTTTGATGCACCTGTCTTGAAAAAAATGCCGTGAAATTACTGACAAAATGAGCTAGTCCTTGAAAGGAGGCCTTTGCCGTGCCGAAAATTTATATGGACCATGCCGCCACAACTCCTTTGAAGGAAGAAGTTTTGGAGGCCATGCTTCCTTTTTTAAAGAGCGTTTATGGTAATCCCTCGAGTTTGCATTTTTTTGGCCGGGAAGCCCGTAAAGCCCTGGATGAATCCCGGGAAAAGGTTGCACGGGCGCTCGGTGCAACTCCCGAAGAAATCATTTTTACCTCGGGGGGAACAGAAGCCAACAACCTGGCCATCCAGGGTGTCGCCAGAGCACTTTCTTCCGGTGGACGGAAGCATATTATTACCAGCGCCATTGAGCACCATGCCGTACTGGACACGGTAAACTATCTGCGCAGTGCCGGTTTTGAGGTGACCTTCTTGCCTGTGGACGAATATGGTATGGTCGATCCCGGGGAATTGGAGCGGCAGATAACAGATAACACCATTCTTGTTACGATTATGACGGCAAACAACGAAATCGGGACCATTCAACCCTTTGAGGAAATCGGCCGCATATGTAGGGAAAGAGGCGTGTACTTCCATACGGACGCTGTCCAGGCTATCGGAAATATACCCTTTAACTTGAATGAGCAGCCCATTGATCTGCTCTCTCTTTCCGCACACAAGTTTTACGGCCCCAAGGGAGTCGGAGCCCTGTATATTCGCAAGCGTACAAAGATAAAACAGGTTCTTTTCGGCGGCGCACAGGAAAGAAAGTTGCGTCCCGGAACGGAAAACCTGCCGGGAATTGTCGGGCTGGGACGGGCCATTGAGCTTGCTGTTACGGACATGGAGGCCAAAAGCGCCTATCTGGAGGGCTTAAGGAACCGGCTCATAAAGGGACTGCTGGATATAGAAGGCGTCAGGCTTAACGGGCATCCCCAAAAAAGGCTGCCGGGCAATGTGAACGTCAGTGTGCTGTATATTGAGGGGGAATCCCTTTTATTAAACCTTGATTTAAAGGGTATCGCCGTCTCCAGCGGGTCGGCCTGCACATCGGGCTCCCTGGATCCCTCCCATGTGCTTCTGGCTATCGGCCTGGACCATCAGACCGCTCAAGGTTCGGTGCGTTTAACTCTGGGGAGCGACAATACCGTCGAAGATATTGATTACACGGTGGAAGCCGTCAAGGAGATTACGGAAAGGCTCAGGAAAATTTCTCCCGTTTATAAGAAATAGTTGCTTTAAAGAGTGCGGCAATGTTAGAATGTTTCAGGAGGGACGAACTATGTATAATGAAAAAGTTTTGGATCATTTTCAAAACCCCCGTAATGTCGGGGAAATGGAGAACCCCAGCGGGGTGGGCGAAGTAGGGAACATGAAATGTGGCGATATCATGAAAATATTTATCAAGGTCGAGGATAACATTATTAAAGATATAAAATTCCTAACTTTTGGTTGCGGTGCAGCCATTGCCAGCAGCAGTGTCCTGACGGAAATGGTCAAAGGAAAGACGCTGGAAGAAGCCCTGGCGGTAACGAATGATGACGTTGCTGAAGAGCTGGGAGGGCTGCCTCCCGCCAAGATGCACTGCTCCAACCTGGCTGCCGATGCCCTGCATAAAGCCATTGAAGACTACCGGAGCAGGGTTTGAGGTCTTCGAGATAAACGCTACTAGAGCAAATAACATCATAGCAAATAACATCAACGAACCTCGTCTCCGCCGGCGGCGATGCCGCTATCATACAGTAAGGAGAAGCGGCCGTAAAAATATTTAAAACAGGTATATTCCTGCTCCTCCCTTTCATATTAATTTAAATACGATGTTTTTTAAAAGGGGGGACTTTTCATGTCTGAAGGAAGAGCCAACTATTTCAGTGAACCAAGATTTACGGCACGCTGCCGCTCTTTTAAAAAACGTCCCCGGAGCAGGGATATTCTCTCGCCGGTTGTTTTTGCTGTTCTGGCGATTGTTCTGCTTATGTCCCTCTCTTCATACGGTGCCGCTATCCTTTCCGGAATAGTAACTCTTAAGCCGGTTTTACCCCGAAATCTTGAGCTGGACTATACCCTTCTTATCAGCCATGCACTGCCCGGTATGAGCAGGGAGGCAGTTGCCGGAGAACACAGTCGCCTCCCTCCCGAAGAGTCGCCGGCAGAGCTGAAGTTGCCTGTACAGGCCAGTCCACAGCTTTTTTTACATAGCGAACTGGCGGGCTTTAAAGTTATAGAGGCCAGGTACCATGATCCTGCCATCAGTGACTATACCTATAATGAGCAAGAGACAGTAGAGGAGCCTGTTTTGCCGGAGGAAGGGGGAGAAGGCATCTCTTTCCTGCTGGGCAAAAGCAACCCCTACCCCCGGGAAAAACCCTTCCGCCTCGAGGATGGTCATAAACCCCTCGTACTAATCTACCATACCCATGCTTCGGAGTCATTTATTCCGGTATCCGGCCGAGCCTTTACCGCCAATCCGGAGTTGACCGTGGTTTCCCTGGGCGAACAGCTTGCTGAACTGCTGGAGAGCAATTATGGCATTCCCGTACTGCACCATAAGGAAGTATACGACATTCCCCGCGACCCTGCCTATCAAAAAGCCCGGCCCGGCATTGAACGGGTGCTGAAAGAGAACCCGCAGATCCAGGTAGTGCTGGATCTTCATCGTGACGGCGTTGCCCGTCAGGCAACCACGGCCAGAGTCGGCGAGCTAAGTACCGCCAAAATTCTCTTCGTAATCGGCACAAACCATGAAGGGTGGCATAATAACCTGCGTTTTGCTCTTTTTTTGGAGAAGGCAATGGAGGAAAGATATCCCGGGCTTTCCCGGGGGATAAGAAGACATTCTTTCATTTATAACCAGGACCTGCACCCCCGGAGTCTTATCGTGGAGGTCGGCGGCCACGAAAACAACAGGGACGAAATTATGAAGGCTGTTTCCTGTTTTGCGGAAGTGCTGGCGGCCGCCTTTCAATGAGGCAGATATAAACCGGGTATAATAAAAATTTTTTTTGTTAATAGTATGGGCTAAAGGTTTAAAGAAAGGTAGATGGCCTTGAGAGCGAAACCTTTGGCCCTGTTTTTTTTGGGGATAATATTTTTTTGTCTGCTGGTCTACTTTGGTTTAAATATCGCAGAGCAGGGGCTCCGGGAGTTGATGGCCTTTGAAGACCCCCCGCAAGCCCTGCGGCTTGGGACCCAGGAAGGCCGGCTAATTATCGTGTTTGCTGGGAAAAAGTATTCCATACCTTACGGTTTCTTCTTGAAGAAGTTGTTCCAGTCCTTCCAGCCGACTTGTAACCTTTTTGCTGTGATGATATAATTTTGCAAAAGCTTCCAGAAAAAAGTTACCGAAACGGCAGGGGATTATATGTCCCATTTATCGGATATTCTGGCAGGCCATTTAGCTGCCCTCTTTGGAGTTGAATTTATCCTGTATCTTTCCTCTCCGGAGCCCTATAAAGGGCGTCATCTTTCCCTGTCCCAGCAACATTTTTCCTTTGAACAGGAAAAAATTATTAACCTTTTGCAGGTAATGGAGACATCTTTCGCTGAGGGAAAACTGGAAGCTGTCAAAAAGAGCGCCTTCCTGCTGGTGAGAGCACTAAAGGAGCTCCCCGCTTGCAAGAAAATTCCTGTAAAATACCGCCGCCGGTTTTTATCCGGCCTTGTTTATCACCTGTTTGTTCAGTTGGGGGATGATTTGTTAAACAGAGGCTTGGCGGCAGAGGCCCTGATTTTTTACGAGGAGCTTCTGGCTTACTACAGGCAGGATATTTTTTTGCTTAGGAGGGCAGCCCGGGCTTATTATGCCAGAGGGGTTTTATTTCTGCCCCAAGCGGAGAGCCTTTACCGGCAAATTCTGGAGTATAATCCCGGGGATCTGGAGTCTTATGAAGCGCTGGGACATCTTCTGGAAAATTTCCCGGGAAGAGAGGAAGAGGCGCTCACAGTCTACAGGGAAGCCCTTCGCTATTGTTCCAGAGATACGGAAAAGATCCGTTTTTACCTTTCCCTGATCGCCCTGTCGCCGGATGATTATGAGCTTTTATTAAGGCTGGGGAGGCTATACCGGCGCCAGGGCATGCTATTAGAGTCAAGGCACTACCTGGAGGAGGCTTTTAAGCGCCGGCCCGATCCCTGGACAACACTGGAACTGGGACGGGTCTGCTGTCTTTTAAACGACCTAAGCCGGGCCAAAGAAGCGGCCGCTGTTATCCTTGGCAGCAAAGACCCTTTTCACCCGGCATATTACCTTTTGGGCCTCATCGCTGAAGTAGAGGAAAAATGGGCTGAAGCCGGGGATAATTACCTGCATGTACCGCCAGACGCCCCGCTGTACTGGGAGGCAAGAGCAGGCCTGGCCCGGACCTTTCTTCACCAGGGACGATCCGCTGAGGCGGAAGAGCTGATTAGAAGCATTCCTGCCGGGCAACGAGACAAGCTGGGGGCCGAATATCTTGATCTTTGCGAAACGCTGGAAAATAGTGCCGAAAAATGCCACTTCCTTTCATGGCGTGAATACCTCCGGGAGACTGAACCCCTCTATGAGCTTAAAAAGGATATCTGCAAAAGAAGTATGGGAACGGCTTTCTGGAGAAAGTATGAATTTTTGGAAGTATGCGGGAAGGGCCCGGCAGGCAGTGTTTTGCTGGGTAGAGAAAGATATAGCGGGCGCAAAGTGGCCATAAAGCAGTTTGATGATAAATTTACGGCAGACCCGGTTTTCATACGCCGTTTGCAGGGACTACTAAGAACTTTCCGCAGTTTCTCTACCCCTTATATCGTGCCGGTATATGAAGACTGCTGGCATAACAACCGTTTCTTTTATGCCATGGAATACATGGAGGGGGGTAGCCTGGCCGAGCTGGTAAAGCTGCGGGCGCCACTGCCCTTAAAGGAGGTTTTCTCCATTGCCCTGCAGGTATGTTCAGCCCTTGACTATCTCTATATCCGCAGCAGGGCCATGTCTCATGGAGCTCTGAAACCGGAGAATATTCTCCTTTCGGCAGACGGGAGAGTTAAGGTGAGCGGATTTGATATTCTTTGGGTTATGGAAGGAACCAAGGTTTTTACCGCTGATATCCTGAAAAAGTACAGACAATTCACGGGTACTTTTCTCTATGCCGCGCCGGAGAGGTTTGACAGCAGGGGCTTCTGGAGCGGCAGGGTAAAAAATCGAGGCCGGGGAGACTCCCTTGAAGCTGCTGTCCAGGGGGTGGATCACCGTGCGGATCTTTATTCTCTGGGGGTTATCCTCTTTGAGTTGCTTACCGGTGTGCTGCCTTTTAAAGAGTACAGCTTAAGGGGAGTGATCCGTTTCCACCGAAGTTTTAAAGCATGGCCTTCTCCACGTGTTTTCAATCCCACCTTGCCGGTTGACCTGGAAGAAATTATCCTCAGGCTGTTGTGCCGTAACCCCTCCGATCGCTATGCCACTCCCGCAGAACTGGGGGAGGCTATCAAGAAGGCCAAACTATTGTGAAAACAGGGTGAATTTTGCTG
>JAKORA010000244.1 GCA_029778075.1 Bacillota bacterium
GAATCGTCAAGGCCCGTGTCTGGTATGAGAAAAAGGTAGAGGAGCCGCTGGCGGTCTGGCAGCCGGTCCGGAACCAACGGGAGACGGTGGTTTATTCCTTGCGCTGGCGGGACCGGGTCTTTCCTTTTTACCGGCGGGGCAGGGTTTCCGGGAAAATTCTCTGGGAACGCCACACAAAGAAGATTTGCCGGGGAAGGAATCAAATGAATTTGGTCGAATTAATAAAAGATATATATTCAGAAGTCTCCTGGGAGAAAGTGCGGCTTTCACCGGAGGAAGCCCTGGAGCGAGCACGCAGGGAAGCCGCGAGAGAACTCTCATTTTTACTTCCTGAGACAGCTGCAGTCAAAAGCCGCCGGGAGGAGTGGGAAACCGGCGGGGGTTTTCTCTCTTACCACCTGGTTCTTGAGACCCTGGAGGATATCGCCCAGCCCGCAGCTGCCGCCAGGGAGGAGCAGGGAGAAGGGCCAGGCTAGAGCCAAAACGAAAGCTAAAGCCAGAACTAGAGCCAGAGCCAAAATCAAAACCAGGAGACAACTCCGGAAGACGGCGCCCGGCAGGCCGTCTGCCTTTAGAAGGAGGAGAAAAAAACAGCATTGAACCAAGGGAATTTGACCCTGAAGGTCGATCCGGAGGCCGCCCCGGCTCTTTTTGGCCAATATGACCAGAATTTGCGCCAAATCGCAGAAGAGCTGGGGATTGATTTAAGAGCGCAGGATAATACCATTTACCTTTCCGGAGACAATGAAGCGATTAATCAGGCTTTGGCCGTATTGGAACAGCTTAAGGCCCAAGTAGAAAACGGCCTTTTTCCCGGACCTTCAGAAATCAGGTATGCTTTGGATTTGGTCAAGAGCGGCAATGAGACTGGAAAGAAGAATGATTTTCCCAGAGAAGTGCTGCAAGTCACCAACAGGGGGAAGAAGGTTTACCCCCGGACGCTCGGGCAAAAGCAATATGTCGATGCGATCCGCGAGAACAGTTTAACCTTTGGCATCGGCCCGGCGGGAACCGGCAAGACCTACCTGGCGGTGACGATGGCGGTTTCGGCTTTACAAAAGAAAGAGGTGGCCCGGATTATTCTTACCCGGCCGGCGGTGGAAGCCGGAGAAAAACTGGGTTTTCTCCCCGGGGATCTCCAGGAGAAGGTTGACCCCTATCTCCGGCCATTGTATGACGCCTTATTTGATCTCCTGGGGTAATTTTTTTTGGATCGTGCCTAACAATAGGTCTTTCTTGATTTATTATATAAACCAAATCAGATTTGATCAGCCTTTGATCACTATCAATATCTATTAAAACTTGGGTTGCACCCATTTCCTTGTATCTATCTATAACTTGCATCGGTAAATTAGAACTATTCGCAATTATATAATCCAATCTTTGCCCTAGATAATTTTCTATTTCATTAACATGATCCTTTAAGGTGTAACCAGTAGTTTCTCCTGGTTGAGTCATAATATTTGCTAC
>JAKORA010000245.1 GCA_029778075.1 Bacillota bacterium
CAAAGCAGAGTTTCACCGCACGCCGGCTTCGATTACCAGGTGCTCATGCAGTGGCAAAATGGAAAGCAAGAAGTAATCGCTCCAGGCGAACTGGCCACATCTGAACCCGTTTTCCCTGTGCCTGCGTGGAGCGAGAGATAGTAGAGATAGTATTAACCGGCCGGCCTAAAAGATTTACCTTCACTTCCAGGCCGGCCTTTTTATGCCCAAAACAGCCCTAAAAGCATGCCAAATGAAAATATATCCTGACGGCAGAACCACACCAACAAACATTAAAGAAGGCTGCTGGAAACCCAACAGAAACCGTCCCCCCAGGCCCTGGAACAGGCCTACGCCCATATCCCGGGAAGCAAACCGGGCGACGCCAGGCAGTTGAAGATGTTTTGATACCTTATGATGGGGTATCTGAGTATAAACAGGCAGCCGATTTTGCGTTTAGATGAATGAAATACACGGGTTTGGGGAACTTGACTAAGTTAGTAGACGAAGTTATATTGAAGGGCAAGGGAAAACACACCACTAATTTGTTAGCCGTGGGGAGTTCGGCAGCATCGGCTTTCTCAGGCTAAAACTATTCGCTTACATAGCGGGAAAGAGAGGTAGAAAAAATGGACCCTTATGAAGCAGTGCTCGACTATTTTCGCAAGGCGGATAAGCCGGTTAGCGCAGGACAAGTTGCTGAAGCAACAGGCATCGACAGAAAAGAAGTGGACAAAGTCATGGCGAAGCTGAAAAAAGAAGAAAAAATAGTTTCGCCCAAGCGGTGCTACTGGGAAATCAAGAAGTAGCCATCTTCATTAAAGAATTGTTACTGCTCAGTCTCATCGTTATCCCCCCAAACCGACCCTTCTCCACCATGGGGGAGGGGGTGCGGACACCTTGTCCTACTGGGTTAAGCAAGCTTTGCTTCCCTGCCCCGGGCTAATTCCCTCTCCCCTTGTGGGAGAGGGCTAGGGTGAGGGGGGTGACTAAATAGCCTGAGCATCAGCTAAGAATTTAGTACTGCGGGCAATTTCCCGGATTAGCGTGATTTTCTCCTATGTCCGGCATTCGCGACAACATACCTTTACCCGGCTCCTTTTTCAGGGCGAAGGTAAAAGCCGGATCCACTTCCGGACGAAACACCGTGGCGTACTATTTGCTCTAAACGAAAAGTACGCCCAATTTTGTAAACCTTTATTTTCATCCCACTCTGTCTTCCGGGGGCGAAAACCCTGTCCCTGGTGGGGAATCACTTTGTCCCCATTGTGTCATTCTGAGCGCAGCGAAGAATCTCATCATGACTATAATTTATTAAACCGCTTCAAGCAGGAGATATATTGAGCAACACAATAATAGTTTTCAATGTCTTTTGAATCCAACCCTTGAAAGGCGCAGAGCTCATCCCACAGCATACTGCTTCCTTCTACAAGATAATATCCTGACGACAGATCCACGCCAATAAAAATCTTGCTGCCCCTAAACATTTCATCCTGGTTTTGATATATCTTTTTCCCTTCTCCTTCGTTATCCAGGTAAAATGCGACGGGATTGGGTTCCGC
>JAKORA010000246.1 GCA_029778075.1 Bacillota bacterium
AAATATTCCAGATCCTCCGGCCGCAAATTTCGGGCCCAGGCGGCCAGCCGCTTCTGCAGTTCCTGCTGCCGGTCTAGCCTTTTCTCGTATTCCTGCCGGGCCTCTTCTGTTTGCTCTGGCCAGGGAATACCTGCCCGGTCAGCAAGCCACCGGGCTGACGTTAACAGGTCCCAGCCTCTAACCATCATCACAAGGTCAATAGCGCTGCCGCGCCGGCCGCAGCCATAGCAATAAAAACCGTCTGAGTAAATTTTGCAGCTGGGGTTTTTGTCTGCATGGGCCGGGTCCGGGCAGTGGGTCATGTTACTGCCGCTTAGCGCAAGGCCTAAGTCTGCTGCCAGGGCAATAAGCTCCACTCTTTCCTTAACTCGCTCAAAAATGCCTGTCATTCTATCTCTCCCCGTCTCCATGCTTCTTCCATTTGCCGCCACGTTTGTGCGCATAAAAACCCCTGCCAAAAGAAATGCACTGCAATTCTTCTTTCCCGCGGCTGAAGCTCGTTCCATTCAATAGGCTTGGAATTCAAATCATCCACCGCCTGGACATTTTTAAGCCTGGAAAGGAATTGCCGCAGTTTGGGGTTATCAATCGGCCCAATTGCCTTTTTCAATCTCTTTTCTTTTAACTTAGATTCTGGTATAATTTTCATAAAAGAGCATCGCCTCCGTCTAGCTCCCGGTCCGCCTGCCAGCCGCCGGGGGTTTTATTTTGTGTGTAATTTTTTGTACGCCCTTTCTAAGGCCGCATAAAACCTGCATTTTGGCTGCGTTCCCGTTATGCTTACTCAAGAGGCTTTGCTGCTTCTTTCCGCTGCCACTCCTGGAGCATGTCAGCCGGGATTCTAATTTTCTTTTCGCCAGCCTTGAATGCCGGAAAATCTTTCCTCTTGGCCAGCCTCAACACTGTTTTATAGCTAACCTGTAACACCTCAGCTGCTTCCCGGGGAGTTAAAACAGGCTTATGGTGTATTTGCGTCATTTCATATTCCCTCCTATTGCCGTTTGTTTCTTTTTGTGTTATTATTAGTATATAGTTAAATAATAACCTTGTAAATAATATTATATGGTTACTGTATGGTTACTTAAAGGATGGGAGCAGAATGGTTGATAATTGCGAATACCTTGAAAGCCGATCACGTTCGTTTAATCGTCTTTGGCCAGTTGCGGAAGATTATGTTATTAAAAAAGGTTTTATTTTACCTGTTCTGGAAGGAAAAGTTGTTGATCCGAGGACTCCAATAAAATCAGTAAAAAAGGAAAGTTTGTATCTACCAATGGGAAGGCCTGAATTACCTGGAGAG